>NZ_JBXQQB010000008.1:0-114927 GCF_057220535.1 Kitasatospora sp. NEAU-CNBT7
GGCGGGTTGCCGTGCTTGCGGCTGGGCAGGTCGGCGTGCTTGGTGCGGAGCATGGCGAGGGCGGAGGCGAGGACGGTGCGGGTCTCGGCCGGGTCGATGACGTCGTCGACGAGGCCGCGTTCGGCCGCGTAGTACGGGTGCATCAGCTCGCTCTTGTACTCCTTGATCTTCTGGGCGCGCATCGCGTCGGGGTCCTCGGCGCCGTTGATGTCGCGGCGGAAGATGACGTTCGCGGCGCCCTCGGCGCCCATCACGGCGATCTCGTTGGTCGGCCAGGCGTAGGACAGGTCCGCGCCGATCGAGCGGGAGTCCATCACGATGTACGCGCCGCCGTACGCCTTGCGCAGGATCAGCTGGATCCGCGGCACGGTGGCGTTGCAGTACGCGTACAGCAGCTTCGCGCCGTGCCGGATGATCCCGTCGTGCTCCTGGTCCACACCCGGCAGGAACCCGGGCACGTCCAGCATGGTGATCAGCGGGATGTTGAACGCGTCGCACATCTGCACGAACCGGGCGGCCTTCTCCGACGCGTGGATGTCCAGCACCCCGGCCAGCGACTGCGGCTGGTTGGCGATGATGCCCACCACATGCCCGTCGATCCGCGCCAGCGCGCAGATCACATTGGTCGCCCACCGCTCGTGCACCTCGAGGTACTCGCCGTGGTCGACGACCTCCTCGATCACCTTGCGCATGTCGTACGGCCGGTTGCCGTCCGCCGGCACCAGGTCCAGCAGCGCGTCGCCCCGCCGCTGCACCGGGTCGTCGTTCGGCTGCACCGGCGGCATCTCCCGGTTGTTCTGCGGCAGCAGCGACAGCAGGAACCGCACCTCCTCGATGCACGACTGCTCGTCGTCGTACACGAAGTGCGACACCCCGGACACCGTGGAGTGGACGTCCGCGCCGCCCAGGCCGTTCTGCGAGATCTTCTCGCCGGTCACCGCCTGCACCACGTCCGGGCCGGTGATGAACATCTGCGAGGTCTCCCGCACCATGAACACGAAGTCCGTCAGCGCCGGCGAGTAGGCCGCGCCGCCCGCGCACGGGCCCAGCATCACCGAGATCTGCGGGATCACCCCCGACGCCCGGGTGTTGCGCTGGAAGATCCCGCCGTACCCGGCGAGCGCGGTGACGCCCTCCTGGATCCGGGCGCCCGCGCCGTCGTTCAGCGACACCAGCGGCGCACCCGCCGCGATCGCCATGTCCATGATCTTGTGGATCTTCTGCGCGTGCGCCTCACCCAGCGCACCGCCGAAGATCCGGAAGTCGTGCGCATAGGTGAACACCGGCCGCCCGTGCACCGTCCCCCACCCGACGACCACACCGTCGGTGTGCGGCTTCTTCGCCTCCAGGCCGAAACCCTGCGCCCGGTGCCGACGGAACGGCTCCACCTCGTTGAACGAACCCTCGTCCAACAGCAGCGCGATCCGCTCACGCGCGGTCAGCTTCCCCTTCGCGTGCTGCGCCTCGGTGGCCTTCTCGCTCGGGCCACGGCGGACCTGCTCCCGAAGGTCGTGCAGCTCGGCCACCCGACCCCGGGCGTCAGCGGGGGTCTCGGGGACCTCGTCGCCGATCGGCGCCTCGTGCAGAACCGTCATCTCGAAACCACTCCAAGTCGCCGCGGGAACTGTCCGACAGCCGGACCTGCGATGGGCGGCTGCTGCTGCGAACACTTCTTCACTTACGACAGTACGAGGCGGGGCGGCCGCGTTTCGGCGTTGATTCCGTACAAGGTCGAGAGCCATTAGATGTACAGGCTGAACAGAACACCGTTCGGCACCCCGGGTGGGCCACCCGGGGTCGGACGCGTGTCCGAGGGGCGTCCCGGTGGCCGGGACGGCGAGGAAACCGGCTGGTCAGCGCGGTGTATCAGGGGGAGGGTCGGGGCCCGGCCGGCCGCCGGGGCCGACCGGGCCCGGCCCGGCCGACCGGCGGCGGACGGCGCGGCGAACGGGCGGTGACTCGTAGGGAAGCGCCAAAAACGTTTCCGTCAGGCCCGAGGCCCCTTTTCGGGGTCCTCCTTGCCCTCCCGGAGGTCCTCCTCGCGGCGGCGCAGATCGGCCTCCCACTGCTTGAGCATGTCCTCGTGCCGCTGGTTGTCCCGCTTCAACGAAGCCAGGAACTCCGGGTCGTCGTCCGGCGCAAGCTGGCGCCCGCGCGGGCGCTCGTACTCGGGGAAACCGGCGGTCGGTCCCGAGGGCCAGGCCACCGTCCGGGCGCGGGCCGAGCGGCGCTCCTTGCCGACCGCGAGCCAGGCGATCGAGCCGACCAGCGGGAACAGCAGCACGATGACCACCCAGGCCACCTTGGGCAGGTAGCGAACCTCCTCCTCCGGGGCGGTCAGGCAGTCGATGAAGGCCCACACCCAGAAGGCGAGCGCGAGCAGGAAAGGCAGGTTCCTCAACACGGTGGTGATCTCCCCCGGCGAACGGCGACGGCAACGGGTCCGGACGCGGACGGGACCCTTGGCGGGGCCAGGTTAGTCCGTGCCGGATACTGGCTGGCATGGCATACGACGATCTCCGTTCGTTTCTGAGGGCCCTGGAGCGAGAGGGCGACCTCAAGCGGATCAAGGCAGAGGTGGACCCGTACCTGGAGGTCGGGGAGATCGTCGACCGGGTGCAGAAGGCGAAGGGCCCGGCGCTGCTGTTCGAGAACGTCAAGGGCGCCTCGATGCCGCTGGCGATGAACGTCTTCGGCACCGAGCGGCGACTGGCCAAGGCGCTCGGCCTGAAGTCCCCGGACGAGATCTCGGAGAAGATCGGCGGCCTGCTCAAGCCCGAGCTGCCGAACGGCTTCACCGGCATCCGCGAGGCCTTCGGCAAGCTCGCCTCGATGACGCACGTCCCGCCGAAGAAGGTGAAGTCCGGCGAGGCCCCCGTCCAGGAGGTCGTGCTCACCGGCGACGACGTCGACCTGGACCAGCTGCCCGCCCTGTTCACCTGGCCGCAGGACGGCGGCTCCTTCTTCAACCTGGGCCTGACCCACACCAAGGACCCGGACACCGGGGTGCGCAACCTCGGCCTCTACCGCCTGCAGCGGCACGACCGGCGCACCATCGGCATGCACTGGCAGATCCACAAGGACAGCCGCAACCACGCCGCGGTCGCCGCCAAGCGCGGCGAGAAGCTCCCGGTGGCGATCGCCTTCGGCTGCCCGCCGGCCGTCACCTACGCCGCGACCGCGCCGCTGCCCGGCGACATCGACGAGTACCTGTTCGCCGGCTTCGTGGCCGGGGAGCGCACCCGGATGGTCGACTGCAAGACCGTCCCGCTCCAGGTGCCCGCCGACGCCGAGGTGGTGCTGGAGGGCTGGCTGGAGCCCGGGAAGATGCTGCCGGAGGGTCCGTTCGGCGACCACACCGGCTTCTACACGCCGCAGGAGCCGTTCCCGGCGCTGACCATCGACTGCGTGACCATGCGGCGGCGCCCGCTGCTCCAGTCCATCGTGGTCGGCCGCCCGCCGACCGAGGACGGCCCGCTGGGCAAGTTCACCGAGCGGTTCTTCCTGCCGCTGCTGAAGGTGATCATCCCGGACATCGTCGACTACGACCTGCCCGAGGCCGGCGGCTTCCACAACTGCGTGATCGTCTCGATCGACAAGAAGTACCCCAAGCACGCCCAGAAGGTGATGCACGCGATCTGGGGCGCCCACATGATGTCGCTGACCAAGCTGATCATCGTGGTGGACTCCGACTGCGACGTGCACGACTACCACGAGGTCGCCTGGCGGGCCCTCGGCAACGTCGACTACAGCCGCGACCTGTCCGTGGTCGAGGGCCCGGTCGACCACCTGGACCACGCCTCCTACCAGCAGTTCTGGGGCGGCAAGGCAGGCATCGACGCCACCCGTAAGCTGCCCGAGGAGGGCTACACCCGCGACGGCGGCTGGCCCGAGATGGTCGCCTCCGACCCGGCCACGGCCGAGCTGGTGACCAAGCGCTGGAAGGAGTACGGACTGTGACCACGGCGGCCGTCCCGGCCCATCCGAACAAGGCCAAGGCCTTCCTGCGGCTGGTGATGATCGAGCACTCGGTCTTCGCCCTGCCGTTCGCCTACATCGCCGCGCTGACCGCGATGTACGAGCGCTACGGCGAGATCCGCTGGGGCGTCCTGCTCCTGGTCACCGTCTGCATGGTCGGCCTGCGGACCTTCGCGATGGCCGCGAACCGGATCATCGACCGCGAGATCGACTCCCGCAACCCCCGTACCGCGGGCCGCGAGCTGGTCACCGGCGCGGTCTCGCTGCGCACCGCCTACCTGGGCTCGGCCGTCGCGCTGGTGGTCTTCCTCGGCGCGGCCGCCCTGCTCAACCCGCTCTGCCTGCTGCTCGCGCCGGTCGCCGTGGTGCCGATGGTGGTCTACCCGTACGGCAAGCGGTTCACCGACTTCCCGCACGCCATCCTCGGCCTCGCCCAGGCGATCGGCCCGATCGGCGCCTGGCTGGCCGTCACCGGCTCCTGGTCCTGGGACGCCGTGGTGCTGGGCCTCGCGGTCGGCATCTGGATCGGCGGCTTCGACCTGATCTTCGGCTGCCAGGACGTCGCCGCCGACCGCGCCGAGGGCGTCCGTTCGGTGCCCGCCCGCTTCGGCATCCCGGCGGCCCTGTACGGCGCCCGCGCCTGCCACGCCGTCACCACCGGCCTGCTGGTCTGGTACGGCCTGCTCACCGACGCCGGCCCGGCCTTCTGGACCGGCCTCGCCGTGGTCGCCGGCGCCTTCGTCTACGAGCACTCCATCGTCAAGCCCGGCGACCTCTCCCGCCTCAACCGGGCCTTCTTCACCACCAACGGCTTCGTCGGCATCTCGCTGTTCGCCTTCACCCTGGTCGACCTGGTCATCCGCGGCCTCGGCCTCTGACCGCCCCGCCCGCCGCCCGCCGCCGTCCCGGCCCACCGCCGGGACACGCGGCGGGCGCGGTGCTGTCGGGCGGCGACGGGGCACGGGATGCTGGGACGAGAGTCAGCCGTCCGCTGTGAGGGAGTGTCCACCGATGATCGGCAAGCTGCAGTGCGTGGTGCTGGACTGTCACTACCCGGCGGGTCTGGCCCACTTCTACGCCGGGCTGCTCGGCGGGGAGGTGGACCGGCCGGACCCGCGCTGGGAGCTGGACGAGGAGTGGTCGACGGTGCACGCGCCCGGCGGGCTGGTGCTGGCCTTCCAGCGGGTGGAGGACTTCCGGCCGCCGATGTGGCCGGACCCGGCGCACCCGCAGCAGCTGCACCTGGACATCGAGGTGGCCGACCTGGACGAGGCCGAGGCGAAGGTGGTGGCGCTCGGCGGGGTGCACAAGCTCAGCGAGGAGTCCTGGCGGGTCTACACCGACCCGGCCGGGCACCCGTTCTGCCTGGTCCGGCACGCGGCCTGAGCCGCGGGACGGGCCCGGCGCTCAGTCCAGGACCAGGGTGTCCCCGATCCGGAGCCGGCCCGGACGGGTGACGGTGGCCAGCGCGTCGAGCCGGCCGTCGTGGGCGTGGGTGATGGCCTTGAGGATCTCCGGGGCGTGCGGCAGCCCGGGCTGGGCGGTCCCGCTCATCGCGCAGCGCTCGCTGGAGCGGACGAACGCCAGCCGGACGCCCCGCCGCACCCCGCCGGCCCGGCCGAACCAGCCGTCCTCGGCGAACGCGGGGGTGCCGGGCGGCGTCCGCAGCAGGATGTTGGGGCGGAACCGCCGCTCGTCCACCACCGCCGTGGGCACGGCCGCCCGGACCCAGTCCAGGGTGGCGGTGGTGAGCACACTGACCGGCAGCTGGTCGAAGTGCGGGACGCCGTCCTCCCGGGCCAGGCCGACGTCCTCGCGTTCCAGGTAGGCGCGCAGGAAGGCGGTCGGGTCGGCGACCGGGCTGCCGAGCGGGTCGAACAGCTCGGGGGCGTCGATCCGGCTGCCGAGCCGGGAGCTGAGCCGCAGCAGGCCGTCCATCCGGCGCAGCCGCCGGGTGTTCTTCCCGGAGCCGAGCCGGCCGGTGCCGTCCCGGACGGCGTAGAGCCGGTCGCCGGCCAGCCCGCGTTCGTCCACCTCGACGGCGTCGAGCGGTTCGCCGCCGGTGGACTTCACCGGGTACCGCCAGAGCCGCTCCACGACTCCGATGATCTCTGCCATGGCGGGAGCCTATCGGCGCCGCCCGCTATGGTCTAGACCAACTCAAGACGCCCTGGCGCCAAGCGGGTTGGGGTGCCACCGCCCACGGCCGGGCTCACCCCAGCCGGGCCACCGCCCGCACCGGAGCGCCGTCGGCGGCCACCAGCCGCAGCGGGAACAGTGACACCTCCACCGGCTGCCCCGCGGCCTGGGCCGCCAGCAGCGGCGCCAGGTCGGTGAGGTTCTCGGCGATCACCGCGCCGCCGTCCGGCCCGAGCAGCACCCGGTGCGCCGCCAGCGTCGGCTCCTCGGGCGCCGGGTCGTGCTCGTCGGCCAGCTGGTCCAGCAGTGCGGCCACCGCCGGGTCGGCCGGGCCCGGGTCCGGTGTCGGGTCGACCGACAGCGCGTCCACCCCGACCGTACGGATGCCCGCGGCGACGATCGCCCCGGCGGTCTCCGCGGTCAGGTACGGGTGCGCCAGGTAGCGGTCGGTGCCCCAGTGGCGCGGCCAGCCGGTGGCCAGCAGCAGGACGGTGCCGGGCCCGGCCAGGGCCAGCGCGGGCGCCAGCAGTTGTGGTGTCACCGGCGTCCGGGGGGCCAGCCCGCGCAGGTCGGCCACGACGGCCGGCCCGGTGAACAGCTCCAGCGGCAGCCCGTCCAGGGTGGGCCAGGTGACGTCCACGTGGTACGGCGCGTCCACGTGCGTGCCGGTCTGCGAACCCAGGTGCAGGCCGAGCACGTTCACCCCCTCGTCGGCCGAGGTGAGCGCGGGCCGCAGCTCCACCTCCGGGTCCCCGGGGTAGACGGGCATCCCGGTGGTGACCGGATGCGTGAGATCGATCAGCGTCGACGCCATGCCCCCCATCCTCCCGCAGCCCCGGGCCCGGGCCCCTCGACGGGGGCGCCCCGGCCGGCAAGCCCTAGGGTGCGAGGTATGAACGATCAGCAGGTGCGCAGGCCGTGGGTGGTAGGGGTGTCGGGCGCGTCGGGCACGCCGTACGCGGCCTCGGTGATCCGGGGGCTGCTGGCGGCGGGTGAGGCGGTGGACCTGGTGGTCAGCCGCGCGGCCAGGCTCACCATCCTGGACGAGACCGGCATCTCCTTCCGGGACGCCCACTGGCAGGACGACCTGGCGGCCTGGACCGGGGTCGAGGACCTCTCCGGCGTCCGCCACTGGCCGGCCGGCGACTTCGCGGCCGGCCCCTCCAGCGGCTCCTACCCGGCCAAGGGGATGCTGGTGGTCCCCGCGACCACCGGCGCGGTGGCCGGGATCGCGCTGGGCCTGTCCAAGGACCTGCTCCAGCGCGCCGCCAGCGTGACCCTCAAGGAGCGCCGGCCGCTGGTGGTGTGCCTGCGCGAGACCCCCCTCAATGGGGTGACGCTGAAGCACCTCGTCGAGCTGGACGCCCAGGGCGCCGTCGTGCTGCCCGCCTCGCCGGGGTTCTACGCGGGCGGCTCCACCGCCCGTGAGCTGGTGGACTTCGTGGCCGGCCGGGTGCTGGACGCGGTGGGTGTGCCGCACGCGCTGTACCGCCGTTGGGAGGGTGAACTGGGCGGGGCGGTGAAGGCGCCGGGGCGGGCCGGGTGAGAGTCCGGTGAACGGGAGAGTATGTTCTTTGCGATATCCGGGTCGATCCGCGTGTAACGCCTTTGATTTCGGATAATGATCAGTGGGTCTGGAGAGGTTCGGAAGGACGCGGGCAGGCATATGGACTCAGTGGACAGACAGCTCATCCAGGCGCTCCGGGAGAACGGCCGCGCCTCGTACGCCGAGCTCGGCCGGCTGGTCGGCCTGTCCGGCCCCAGCGTGACCGACCGGATCAACCGGCTGGAGCAGGCCGGTGTGATCACCGGCTACCGGGCGACCGTCAACCCGGCCTCGCTGGGCTACGGCGTGACCGCCCTGATCGGTCTTCAGCTGACCGACGCCGCCGACCACGAGGACGTGGCGCACCGGCTCAAGGACCTCCCCGAGGTCGAGGACTGCTGGTTCATCGCGGGCGACGACTCGTACATGCTCAAGGTCAGGGTCCCGGACGTGGAGGGACTGGAGTCGGTGGTCAAGCGGATCTCCGGCACCAAGGGTGTGGCCCGCACCAGGACCACGGTGGTCCTCTCCACCAAGTGGGAGAACCGGGTGAGCGAACTGCCGCTGACGGACATGGGGGAGTGACGTCGATGCCACTGGTCGGACTGGAGGAGCTGCGCGCCGCGCAGCAGCGCATCGCCGGGGTGGCCGTACGGACCCCGCTGCTGCCGTGTCCGTGGGCCGCGGACGGTACCCGTGCGCTCTGGCTGAAGCCGGAGAGCCTCCAGCCCACCGGGGCGTTCAAGATCCGCGGTGCGTTCAACCGCCTCGCCGTGCTGAGCGAGGCGGAGCGGGCCCGCGGTGTCGTCGCCCAGTCCAGTGGCAACCACGCGCAGGCGGTGGCGTACGCGGCCCGGATCCTCGGGATCAAGGCCGTCATCGTGATGCCCGACACCTCGCCGGCCGTCAAGGTCGGCAACACCCGCTCGTTCGGCGCCGAGGTGGTCCTGGTGCCGCCCGGCGAGCGGGACACCCTGCCCGCCGAACTGGTCGAGCGGCACGGCTACGTCTGGGTGCCGCCCTACGACGACCCGTACATCATCGCCGGGCAGGGCACCGTCGGCCTGGAGATCGCCGAGGACGCCCCGGACGAGCTGGACACCGTGCTCGTCCCGGTCAGCGGCGGCGGTCTGATCTCCGGCACCGCGGCCGCCCTCAAGCTGGCCTGCCCGGGCGTCCGGGTGATCGGCGTCGAGCCGGAGCTGGCCGCCGACGCGCAGCAGAGCCTGCGCACCGGCCGGCACACCGTCTGGCCGGTCGCGGACACCTACCGCACCCTCGCGGACGGGCTGCGCACCCCGTCCGTCGGCGCGCTCCCGTTCGAGCACCTGCAGGCATACGTGGACGACATCGTGACGGTCAGCGAGGACGAGATCCGCGCCACCGTGGCCCTGCTCGCCCGCCGCGGCCGCCTGGTGGCCGAACCGTCGGGCGCGGTCGCCCCCGCCGCCTACTTCCACCGCGCCGGCGAGCTGGAGGGCCGGGTCTTCGCCGCGGTCGTCAGCGGCGGCAACCTGGACCCGGAGCTGCTGTCGGAACTCCTCGCCGGGTAGCGGCGGCCGCCGTCCGCCGGGGTGGTGCGGCCCGGTTGCCGGGCCCGGCGGGCGCTAGGCGTAGTCTCGGTTCCGGCATTGATTCGAAGTCGGAGGAGGCGGAGCGCCGCATGGACGCAGGGCTCAAGCGCGAGCTGGAGGCGAAGGTCTACGCGGGTGAGCGGCTGACCCGCGAGGACGGCATCGCGCTCTACGAGAGCGACGACCTGGCCTGGCTGGGCGGTCTCGCGCACCACGTGCGGACGCGCAAGAACGGTGACGTCGTCCACTTCAACGTCAACCGTCACCTCAACATGACCAACGTCTGCGCGGCCTCCTGCGCGTACTGCTCGTTCCAGCGCAAGCCGGGCGAGAAGGACGCCTACACGATGCGGATCGAGGAGGCGGTCAAGCTCGCGAAGGCGATGGAGGTCGACTCCCTCACCGAGCTGCACATCGTCAACGGCCTGCACCCGACCCTGCCCTGGCGCTACTACCCGCGCTCGCTGCGCGAGCTGAAGGCCGCGCTGCCCAACGTCTCGCTCAAGGCGTTCACCGCCACCGAGATCCACTGGTTCGAGCGGATCAGCGGCCTGAGCGCCTCCGAGATCCTGGACGAGCTGATCGACGCGGGCCTGGAGTCGCTGACCGGCGGCGGCGCCGAGATCTTCGACTGGGAGGTCCGGCAGCACATCGTCGACCACGAGACCCACTGGGAGGACTGGTCGCGGATCCACCGCCTGGCGCACGAGAAGGGCCTCAAGACCCCGTGCACCATGCTGTACGGGCACATCGAGGAGCCCCGCCACCGGGTGGACCACGTGCTGCGGCTGCGTGAGCTGCAGGACGAGACCGGCGGCTTCCAGGTCTTCATCCCGCTGCGCTACCAGCACGACTTCCACGACTCCAAGGACGGCATCGTCCGCAACAAGCTGATGGCCCGCACCGAGATGGCGACCGGCGCCGAGGCGCTGAAGACCTTCGCGGTCTCCCGGCTGCTGTTCGACAACGTGCCGCACGTCAAGGTCTTCTGGGTGATGCACGGCGTCACCACGGCCCAGCTGGCGCTCAGCCACGGCGCGGACGACATGGACGGCTCGGTGGTCGAGTACAAGATCACGCACGACGCGGACAACTTCGGCACGCCGAACAAGCTCGGCCGTGACGACCTGCTGGACCTGATCCGCGACGCGGGCTTCCGCCCGGTCGAGCGCAACACCCGCTACGAGGTCATCCGCGAGTACGACGGCCCGGACCTGCAGCGCCGCGAGACCCCGCAGGCGATGCGCCTCTGACCCGGCGTCCCCCGACCCGCCGCCCGCGCCCCCGAGGGGCCGGGCGGCGGACGTCATGGACCGGCCCGGACGGGCCCGTTCATGAAAGGGAGCGCGTATGCTCACAGGCTCACCACACGCCACGGGTTCCGCTCCGCCCCGAGGCTTGGAAGGATCGTCAGCATGTCCGGTTCCTACCGTGCCCAAGCGCCGTACCCCCAGGCCGCCCCGGCGGCACCGTACGGCGGCGGGCCGGTGACGGGCCACCCGGCCGGGCCGCAGGACCCCTGGGCCGGCGGGCAGCAGCACCAGGCCCAGGACCCGTACCAGCAGCCGTACGACCCCTACCAGGGCCACCCGCAGGCCGGCGGCGGATACGGCGGCCACCAGGGCGGTCACCGGACCGGGCAGCAGCCGTACGCCGGGCAGCAGCAGTACCAGGAGCCGTACCGGCAGCCCTTCCAGCAGTACCCGGTGGGACCGGCCGGCGACCCGTACACCGAGGACCCGTACCCGTACACCGAGGACCTCTACACCGAGGACGTCCACACCGGGGACCCGTACGCCGGGGACCTGTACGACGAGGACCTGTACGACGCCGAGCCCTTCGGGGCCGCGTCCCCCGCGCCGGCACCGCCCGCTGCCGCCGCGACCCCTGCCCCCGCGACCCCGGCCGCCGGGCGCCGGGCCGCCGCTGCGGAGGGGGCCGAGGACCGCTCGCGCGGCCACCGGCGCAAGCCGAAGGCGAAGCGCCGCGGCGGCCGGGCGACGGTGGGCGCGGCGGTGGTCCTGGCGGCCGCCGCGGGCTGGTTCTCCGTCGGCCCCGGGCGCGGTCTGCCCGCGTCGATGGTCAGCGCCCTGGACCGTCCCGAGCCGGACCAGGTCACGCCCAGGACCGACGACCCGGCGGCCGCCGCCGCGGCCGCGAACCGCACCGAGGCGCCCGCCGCCGACCGCTCCACCCGGTCCGACGCCGGCCTGGCCGCCATCGCGGGCCTCGGCCCGTCCTGGATGGCGAAGATACCCGCGCAGACCAACCAGCTGGTGCTGGTCTCGGGACGCGGCAAGGACTCTCCCGACTCCACCGTGACGATCTGGACCCGCACGCCCGGCGGCGGCTGGAAGGCCGGTACCAGCTGGCCCTCGCACAACGCCCTCAAGGGCTGGACGGCCTCGCACACCGAGGGCGACCTGCACAGCCCGATCGGCCTGTTCTCGCTCAGCGACGCCGGCGGCCGCAAGCCCAACCCGGGCGGCGCCCTGCCGTACAGCGAGGACGCGAACTTCGTGATGGGCGGCAAGGGCTTCAACGGGGAGCCGCTGGCCGGCTCGTTCGACTACGTGGTCGCGATCGACTACAACCGGGTGACCGGCCGCTCGCCGCTGGACACCGCCAAGCCCGAGGGCAAGGCCAAGGGCGGCGGCGTGTGGCTGCACCTCGACCACGGAGGCCCCACCCACGGGTGCGTCTCGCTGACCGAGGACCACATGGTCGAACTGATCAAGACGCTCGACCCGGCGGCCCATCCGATGATCGCGATGGGCGACGCGGAGTCGCTGGCGGTCTGACCTGGGCGGTCGGGCGCCACCGCGGCCGGCCCGCTGTGCCAAGGGGTGTTGTCCGGCCCCTACAGCATCCGCCGCCGGATCCTGTCTGAGGGCGTCACCGCCCGACTCGCCGGTAACCGGGTTGAGTTGCGGTATGACCGCCTCTCGTATCGTTTCGCTCGGCCACTACCAGCCGCCCAAGGTCCTCACCAACGACGACCTGGCGAAGCTGGTCGACACCGACGACGAGTGGATCCGCTCCCGGGTGGGCATCCGCACCCGGCACATCGCGGTCGACGAGACCCTGGTCGACCTGGCCACCGAGGCCGCCCAGAAGGCCCTGGCCGGCAGCGGCTTCCAGGCCGCCGAGATCGACCTGGTGGTGGTCGCCACCTGCACCGCCGTCGAGCGCAGCCCCAACACCGCCGCCGCGGTCGCCGCCCGGCTCGGGGTGCCGTCCCCGGCGGCGTACGACATCAACACGGTCTGCTCGGGCTTCTCGTACGCGCTGGCCACCGCCGACCACGCGATCCGGGCCGGTTCGGCCACCCGGGCGCTGGTGATCGGCGCGGAGCGGATGTCGGACACCATCGACTGGACCGACCGCTCGACCTGCGTGATCTTCGGTGACGGGGCCGGCGCGGCCGTGGTCGAGGCGGTGCCGGACGAGCAGTCCGGGATCGGGCCGGTGGTCTGGGGCTCCACCCCGGAGAAGGGCGACGCCGTGGTGATCACCGGCTGGGACCCGACCATCAGCCAGCAGGGCCAGGCCGTGTTCCGCTGGGCGACCACCGCCATCGCGCCGCTGGCCCGGGAGACCTGCCGCAAGGCCGGGCTGGAGCCGTCCGAGCTCAAGGGCTTCGTCGCGCACCAGGCGAACCTGCGGATCATCGACGCCATCGCGGCCAAGCTCGGCGCGCCGGACGCCGTGGTGGCGCGGGATGTGGTGGACTCGGGCAACACCTCGGCCGCCTCGATCCCGCTGGCGCTGTCCAAGCTGGTCGAGCGGGGTGAGCTGGCCTCGGGCGACCCGGTGCTGCTGTTCGGCTTCGGCGGCGGTCTGGCGTACGCCGGCCAGGTGGTGCGCTGCCCGTAGCGCGCAGCCCGTCCACACGCCGGTGGGGCGGCCGGAATCACTGGATTCCGGCCGCCCCACCGTGGTGCTGCGGCTCGTTGGTGCGCGTCACGGTACGTCGGCGGACCTCCCCCGAGGACACGGCCGCCGTCCGACACACCCCGGACAGGAGGCCGGGAGCTGCGCGCGGGATGGACGGGGTGGGTGGTGCGGTGGGGCGGACCTACTTGGGCGGCTTCTTTCCGGCCACGCCCAGGTAGACCTGGAGGGCCAGGTTGGGCTTGAGGTCCTTGACCTTGACGCCCCAGGAGGTGAACGCCTTCTGGTGCTCGGCCGCCGAGGCCAGCAGCGAGATCAGTGCGCCGGCGACCGCCGCCGGATCGACCGACTTGTCGGTCTTGCCCTGATTCGCCTTCACCGCCTCGGAGAGCGGTCCGGCCACCGAGTTGAGGACTTTCATGCGGATCTTGAAGAACCGCTTGTCCCCCTCGGCTGCACCGAGAGTGACGACGCGCAGAATGGCGTCGTTCTTGCGCCAGAAGGCGAGGAATCCGTCCACCAGATCTTCCGAAGTGGCGTAGCCGGTCTTTCCCGCCCAGGACTTTCCATCGACGAGCTCTTTGAGCCCGGCGCTGTCCTCGGCCATTTCCTCAGCGATCTCGAGGACGGCGCCCTCGACATCCGGGAAGTACTGGTAGAAGGTCGCGGGGGAGGTACCCGCCATACGGGCGACGTCGATGACCTTGACGTCCCGATACGGCGACGTGCTGAGCATCTCGCGGAGGCAGTCGAGCAGCTTCTGCCGCGTCTCCTGTCCGCGTCGCCCGGCGACGCGACCGTCGACGGTGCGAACTTGTCCTGTCATGCCGTCAGCTTACCGTGGCGAGATCTTGGCGCGATTCGGTGATGCGACTATTACGCCGCCCGGGGGTGCTAAAGCGGGGGCGCCGCGGAGTGTACGCACGGAATTTCAACTGATCGCCCGGATGGTGTTGAAGCCCCCCCGTGCACTGATGACCCCACAGCGTGACGAAGGGTCTGCTGAGGGGAGGTCGGATGACCGACGGTGACCATCGGCGAACCGTCAGATGGTGCCGGCGGTGCTCCGGGGGCGGCCGGGGCGGCGGGCGGAGGGTATCCGCCGACGCGTCGAGGGCGGGGGAGATTGGATCCCGGGGGGTGCGCATTGGACAATCGGTCCGGCACCCCGACGGGTGGCGGCGGTAAGGGGAGGTGGCAACGGAGTGGACCAGCTGACGGCGCACGATCCGAGACGGATCGGGCCCTTCGAGGTGCTCGGGCGGCTCGGCGCGGGCGGGATGGGTCTGGTCTATCTGGCGCGGTCGGCGTCCGGCCGGAGGGTCGCCATCAAGACCGTGCGCGCCGAACTGGCCGAGGACGACCTGTTCCGGGTCCGGTTCGCCCGGGAGATCGCGGCGGCCAAGACGGTCGGCGGGTTCTACACCGCCGCGGTGGTCGACGCGGACGCGGACGCGGCGGTGCCCTGGCTGGCGACCGCCTACGTGCCCGCGCCCTCGCTGGAGGACCTGGTCAACGAGTGCGGCCCGCTGCCGGTGGACGCGGTCCGCTGGCTGACCGCCGGGATCGCCGAGGCGCTGCAGTCGATCCACCACGCCGGGCTGGTGCACCGCGACCTGAAGCCCTCCAACGTGCTGGTGGTCGAGGACGGCCCGCGGGTGATCGACTTCGGGATCGCGGCCGGGGTCTCCAACACCCGTCTCACCATGACCAACGTCGCGGTCGGCACGCCCGCCTACATGTCGCCCGAGCAGGCCCGCGACAGCCGCAGCGTCAAGGGCGCCAGCGACGTCTTCTCGCTCGGCTCACTGATCGTCTTCTGCGCCACCGGCCACGCCCCGTACCGCGGCTCCAACCCGGTGGAGACGGTGTTCCAGCTGCTGCGCGACCAGCCGGACCTCTCCGGGCTGCCGCTGGAGCTGGTCGACCTGGTCCGGGCGTGCATGCGGCCCGCGCCCGAGCACCGGCCGACCCCCGCCCAGCTGCAGGCCGAGCTGGCCCCGCACCTGTTCTCCCGGGACGACGCCGCGGGCGAGGCCGGCGACTGGCTGCCGCCCGCCGCGCTGGACCTGATCGAGCGCAGGCGCAGCCGCCGCCCGGTGCCGCCCGCGCCGGTGCAGCCGCCGCCGGTGCCGTCGGCCCACCCGGTCCAGCCGCCGCCCGTCCTGCTGCCGCCGCCGGGCCGGCCGCCGACGCCGGTCCGCACGCCCGACCCCCGGACCGACGGCGGTTCGCTGGGCGGCGAGGCGGCCACCGAGAAGATCCGCGGCGGCCGGCCGCCGGGCGGCGGGGAGCCCGAGGTGCGCCTGCCGGGCGCCTCGGTACGGATAGGGCCCGGGCCGCGCGCCGACCAGACCGGCAGCGTCGCCCCCGCCGTCCCGCCGACCGGCACGGACTGGGTCCGCCGGACCGGCGCCGCGCCCGTACCGCGCCCCGGGCAGCCGTCCCAGGGGGCGCCCGCCGCGCGCTGGCGGCCCTGGCGGTTCCGGATGTCCAACGACGTCTGGGGCACCCCGGTGGTCGCGGACGGCACGCTCTTCGTCTCCAGCTTCGAGGTGCACGCCCTCGACATCGCCTCCGGCGAGCGCCGCTACAAGACCCGGGACGTGGCCTGGGCGCTGGCCGTGGACTCGGGACGGGTGCACGCGGCCGACGGCCCGCACCTGTACACCGTCGACGTCGCGGACGGCACCGAGCGCTGGCGCAGTTCGCTGGACGGCTGGATCTTCTCGCTGGACGCCGCCGACGGGGTGCTCTGCTGCGGGATCAGGGGCGGCGGGGTGCAGCTGCGTTCGGCGGCCAGCGGCGCCGAGCTGTGGCGGGCCGACGACGCCCAGCAGGACTACGAGAACCCGCAGTCCGGGCCGGCCCTGGTCGGCGGCGCCGCGTACTACCACGGCGCCGGCCGGCTGCGCTGCGTGGACCCGCGCGGCGGCGGCCTGCGCTGGTCCTTCCAACTGGGCGAGGAGGTGCCCGCCCGCCCGGTCGGGCGCGCCGGGGTGGTCTACGCGACGGCGGGCACCCGGGTGCACGCGCTGGACGCGGCGACCGGCGCCGAGCGCTGGCGCTTCGACGCGCCGGTGGTGCTGTTCACCCCGCCCGCGGTGGACGACGGGGCGGTCTACGTCGCCGACTACCTGGGGACGCTGTACGCGCTGGACGCGGCCACCGGCCGGGAGCGCTGGCGCGGCCGGACCGCGCCCCGGCAGGGGGCCGAGCCGGTGGTGCTGGCCGACGACACCGCGCTGCTCGGCTCGGGCGACACGCTGTTCGCGTTCGACACCGCCTCGGGGCGGGAGCGCTGGCGCTACGCGGCGCGCGGCGAGATCGTCGGCCTGCCGGCGGTCGCCGACGGGCTGGTGCACCTCGGCAGCAAGGACCACTCGCTGCACACCGTGGACCTGGCCACCGGCCGGCTGCGCTGGGAGCTGGGCACCAAGGGCGAGCTGACCGGTTCCCCGGTGGCGGTCGGCGGCCGGGTCTTCGTCGGCAGCAAGGACCGCTGCGTGTACGCGCTCGACTCGTACTACGGGACGGCGGTGCCGTAGGCCGGGGCCTTCCGCGGGCTGCGCGGGGCCGTCCGCGGGTGCGGGCGGTCAGGCCCGGCGGGCCTGCGGGTGGCGGGCGCACCAGCCGTCCCAGGCGGAGGCGACCATCGACTCGACCTCGTGCCGGGCCGACCAGCCGAGCTCCTGGTGGATCAGGTCGGCGGCGGCCACCACCCGGGCCGGGTCGCCCGCCCGGCGCGGGGTGATCTCGGGGGTGGTGTCGTAGCCGGTGACCCGGCCGATCACGGCGAGCATCTCCCGGACCGACACGCCCTCACCGCGGCCGATGTTGAGGGTCAGGTTGACCTGCCCCGCGGCGGCGTCGAGCCGCTTGACGGCGGCCACGTGGGCCGAGGCGATGTCCTCGACGTGGATGAAGTCGCGGACGCAGCTGCCGTCCGGGGTGGGGTAGTCGTCCCCGAAGACGAGCGGGGCACGGCCGGCGGTCAGCCGTTCGAAGACCATCGGAACCAGGTTGGTGGCACCCTCGTCGGCCAGTTCGGGGGAGGCGGTGCCGGCCACGTTGAAGTAGCGCAGCGCCACCGTGGACAGGCCGTACGCCTTGGCGGCGGCGTTGATCAGCCACTCGCCGACCAGCTTGGTCTCGCCGTACGGGTTGATCGGCACGCAGGGGGTGTCCTCGGTGACCAGGTCGACGTCCGGCATCCCGTAGACGGCGGCCGAGGAGGAGAACAGCACCCGGGTGATGCCGGCCGCGACGACGGCGTCCAGCACCACCCGCAGACCCTCGACGTTCTCCCGGTAGTAGCGCAGCGGCTCGCCGACCGACTCGCCGACCTGCTTCTTCGCCGCGATGTGCAGCACCCCCGTGACGCCGTGCTCACCGATCGCGCGGTCGACGACCGCCCGGTCGAGGGTCGAGCCGACCACCAGCGGCACCCCGGCGGGCAGCCGCCCGGCGGCCCCGCTGCTGAGGTTGTCCAGGACGACGACCTGCTCACCGGCCTCGGCGAGGTGCTGTGTGACATGCCCGCCGATGTAGCCGGCTCCGCCTGTGATCAACCACGTCATGCAGCGATCCTATGGCGGCGTGCCGCCTCAGTGAACAGGACAAAAAGGTGAAATGCTGACAAAGGTCGGCCCGTTCGCAGGCCCTGAGGAGCCGGAACCCGCCGCCGACCGTGCCAGCACGAACCGGAGGACGTCCAGGTGCGCCCCAAGAAGGTCCCGACCCGGCCGATCCCGGCCGGACCCCGCCCGACCGGCCCCAAGGCCAGGCTGCTGCCCGCCGTCCTGCTGGCCCTGGGCGCGCTGGTGCTGACCGGCTGCTCCGGCGGCTCCTCGTCCTCGTCCGCCGCCGCGTCCTCCTCGGGGGCGCTGCCCTCCTCGTCCTCCTCGGCGGCCAACCAGCTGGAGAGCGACTACCAGCGGGTGATCGCGACCGTCCTGCCCTCGGTGGTCCAGATCACCGCCGGGGACAGCCTCGGCTCCGGCATCGTCTACGACGACAAGGGCGACATCGTCACCAACGCGCACGTGGTCGGGACCGCCAAGAACTTCGGCGTCACCCTGGCCAACAGCACCACCGCGCTGGACGCCACCCTGGTCGGCAGCTTCCCGGACTCCGACCTCGCCGTGATCAGGCTGTCCAGCGTGCCGGGCGGCCTCAAGCCGGCCGTCTTCGGCGACAGCGGCAAGGTCGAGGTCGGCCAGATCGCGCTGGCCATGGGCAGCCCGCTGGGCCTCGCCAGCAGCGTCACCGAGGGCATCGTCTCGGCCACCGGACGGACCGTCACCGAGCCGCAGAACGGCGACTCGCCCGGCGCGACCATCGGCAACATGGTGCAGACCTCGGCCGCGATCAACCCCGGCAACAGCGGCGGCGCGCTGGCCGACCTGTCCGGCCGGGTGATCGGGATCAACACCCTGGCCGCCGTCGACCAGGAACTCAACGGCAGCGCCGCCCCCGGCATCGGCTTCGCCATCCCGGCGTCGACCGTCACCGGCATCGCCGACCAGCTGATCAAGGACGGCAAGGTCACCAACTCGGGCCGGGCCGCCCTCGGCATCACCGCCCGGACGTTCTTCGACAGCAGCTTCCAGCCCGCCGGGGCCGCCGTCGTCACCGTGGTCTCCGGCGGCGCCGCCGGCACGGCCGGCCTCCAGCCCGGGGACGTGATCACCCAGCTGGGCGACACGAAGATCACCACCATCGGCTCGCTCACCACCGCGCTGGCCTCGCTCCAGCCCGGTGCCAAGGTCACCGTCACCTACCAGCGCGACGGACAGACCAAGACCGCCGACGTCACCCTCGGCAGCCTCTGACGGGGCTCCGCGACCGGCACCACCCACCGGACCCGGGCCCGGCGGACCGCGCACACATGGGAGGCGGACCGCCGGGCCCGAACCACGTCCGGCCGCGGCCGGGCCCGGTCAGGGACGGGCCGCCCTGGTCCGCCACGGCAGCTCCACCGTCACCCCGGTCGGACCGCCCGCCGGGCTCTCCACCAGGAACACCCCGTCCACCGCGTCGATCCGCTCCGCCAGCCCGGCCAGCCCGCTCCCCGGGTACGCCGCCGCGCCGCCCCGCCCGTCGTCCTGCACCAGCAGCATCAGCCGGTCCTCCACCCGCCAGACGTCCACCGTCGCCGAGCGCGCCCCCGCGTGCTTGGAGATGTTGGTGAGCAACTCGCTGACGGTGAAGTAGGCGATCCCCTCCACCGCCGAGTCCGGCCGCTCGGCACCCTTCAGGTCGACGTGCACCTTGACCCCGCCGGGCACCGTGCAGCGCGCCGCCACCGCCGACAGCGCCGCGTCCAGGCCGCGGTCGGTCAGCACCGCCGGGTGGATGCCCCGGGCCAGGTCGCGCAGCTCCTGCAGGGCGAGCTTGACCTCGCCGTGCGCCGCACCCACCATCGCGGCCGCGGCCGCGACCCCCTCCGGGGTGTCGGTCTCGGCCAGCTTCTCCTTCGCCAGGCCCAGGTCCATCGCCAGCGCGACCAGCCGGGCCTGCGCGCCGTCGTGCAGGTCCCGCTCGATCCGGCGCAGGTCGGCGGCGGCGGTGTCGACCACGGCGCCCCGGTCCTCCTCCAGCTCGTGCACCCGCTTCGCCAGCGCGTTCGGCGCCAGCAGGCTCTCCACCAGCATCCGCTCCAGCGCGGCCATCCAGCGCACCACCCAGGGCAGCACCGGCCAGCCGACCACCAGCAGCACCAGGGTCACCGTGAAGCTGATCAGCCCCCACACCAGCTGCACCACGTTGAACAGCGCCGACCGCCAGCCCAGCGAGTCCGTCAACAGGGCGATCACCCAGCCGGAGACCCCGCTGCGGCGCTGCACCAGCGGGCCCGGCTCCTCGGCCGTACTGCCGAGCGACGCCCGCGCCCTGGCCCGTTCGACCCGTCCGAGCCCCCGGCAGCCGGCCAGCCCGGCGGCCAGCAGCGGCAGGCCGAGCACGGTCACCGACAGGGCCAGGCCCACGGTCAGCGTCGTCACGGTGAACACGAAGCCGGCGATCCCCACCGGCAGGTTCAGCAGCAGGTGCTGGACCTGACCCCACAGCTGCGCCCCGTACAGCGACGGGCGGCGCGGCTGTGCCGGCCGGTGCTCCGCGGTATCCATCCGACTTCCACCCTCTCGATCGACCCGGTGGCACCCAGCATCCCGGTAGCGGCGGCTCCGGGGCCATGGGGGTGATCTCCGTTCGCTCCCGGGGGATAACCCCACCACCCCGTACCCGCGGGTAGGGTGCCCGGTCGCCGTCTTGAGGACCGGGCAGGTGCGGGAGCAGCGAGGCCGTGCACTTAGACTCACGCCGTAGCGATGGTTATGGGTGTGTAAAGAAGAGCGGTGATCCTGCCGGGCCCCGGGCCCGGCCGGGCGGCCCGATGTGGAGGCGAACGCATGGAGGGGCAGCTGGTCGCTGCCGACCCTGCCGTGGGCAGCGGCTACTTCGACGCGTATGCGGCGGTAGGCCTGCTGGCGGTCATCGGCGTGCTGTTCGTCGCGGTGGCGTTCACCGCCAACCGCCTGCTGCGCCCGGCGGTGTACTCGCCGGAGAAGCTGCTCACCTACGAGTGCGGCGTCGACCCGGTGGGCGAGGGCTGGGCGCACACCCAGGTCCGCTACTACGTCTACGCGTTCCTGTACGTGATCTTCGCGGTCGACGCGATCTACCTGTTCCCGTGGGCGACGGTGTTCGCCGCCGCCGGCTACGGCGCGGCCACCCTGGTGGAGATGTTCGTCTTCATCGCCTTCCTCGCGGTCGGACTGCTCTACGCCTGGAAGAAGGGCGTTCTGGAATGGACGTGACCCACTCGCACGGTTCCGGCGGGCCCGTACCGCTGGGGATGCCCGACCCCGCGCGCCCCGGCGCCGCGGTCGAGCAGCGCCGGCTCGGCCCGCTGGCCCGGCTCGCGCCGGACCCGGTCAAGGTGGTGCTCAACTGGGGCCGCCGCTACAGCCTCTGGTGCTTCAACTTCGGCCTCGCCTGCTGCGCGATCGAGTTCATCGCGGCGTCGATGGCCAAACACGACTTCATCCGGATGGGTGTCATTCCGTTCGCGCCGGGCCCCCGCCAGGCCGATCTGATGATCGTCTCGGGCACCGTCACGGACAAGATGGCCCCGGCCGTCAAGCGCCTGTACGAGCAGATGCCCGAGCCCAAGTACGTGATCTCCTTCGGCGCCTGCTCCAACTCCGGCGGCCCGTACTGGGACTCCTACTCCGTCACCAAGGGCGTCGACCAGATCATCCCGGTCGACGTCTACGTGCCCGGCTGCCCGCCCCGGCCCGAGGCGCTGCTCCAGGGCATCCTCAAGCTCCAGGAGAAGATCGCCGCCGAGTCGCTGCCGGAGCGCTACGCCGCCCCGGACTCCGCGCTGCGCCGCCCGCTGGTGGCCGGACCCGGGGAGGCGTCCGAGTGACCCGCACCCCCGAGGAGACCGCCGCCGCCATCGGCGAGTGGGCCACCGCCGCCGAGGCGTACCAACTGCTCACCGTGGACGTCCCGGCCGAGCACTGGACCGAGGCGCTCACCGCCGCCCGCGACACCCTGGGCCTGACCTACTTCGACTGGCTGAGCGCCGTCGACGAACTGGCCGACTGCTACGCGGTCTGCGCCCACCTCGCCGCCCCCGGCGGGGGCACCGTCCGCCACCTGCTGCTGCGCACCCGGATCCCGCGGGACAAGGCCGTGCTGCCGACCGCCGTCGAGGTCTACGCCGGGGCCGGCTGGCACGAGCGGGAGACCAACGAGATGTTCGGCATCGACTTCGCCGGGCACCCGCACCTGGTCACCCTGCTGCTGCCGGACGGCTTCGAGGGCCACCCGCTGCGCAAGGACTTCGTGCTCGCCGCCCGGGTCGCCAAGGCCTGGCCCGGCGCCAAGGAGCCGGGCGAGTCCGAGGGCGACGGACCGGCCCGCCGCAAGATGCAGCCGCCCGGCGTCCCCGACCCGAACGAGTGGGGGCCGCTCAAGGGCACCCTGCCGCCGGTCGCGGAGCGCCCGGCCCGCGGCGCCCGCGCGGCCGGCGCGGCCCGGACCCCGCGCGCGGCTGCGGCGGGGGCCGAGGGCGCGGCCGCGGGCGAGGTCCGGCCGCGCCGGGCCCGCAGCGTCGGCGAAGGCTCGGTCAGCCAGGCCCCCGAGAGCTCGGCTCCCGAGAGCCCGGCTCCCGAGAGCCCGGCCGCGGGGGCGCCGGAGGTCCGGGCCGACCGGCCGCGCCGCACCCGGAGCGTGACCGAGGGCTCCACCAGCCAGGCCGCGCCCGCCGAGGCCGCCGAGAACGCGCCCGCCGAGAACGCGCCCGCCGCGCCCGCGCCCGAGCGCCCCGCCCGGGTCGCCCGTACCCAGTCCTCGGACGCGCCCTGGCACACCCCGGTCCCCGCCCACGGGCCGGACACCCCCGAGCCCGAGACCCCGGACGCCGCCGAAACACCCGAGGCACCTGAAGCACCCGAAACACCCGGGGCACCCCCGACCGGGACGCCGGAGAAGGACGGAGACAGCGCGTGAACTGGATCGACACGCTGCTGCGCTGCCTCGGCACCCTGGTGGCCTTCCTGACCCTCCCGCTGGTGATCGGCCAGAGCGAGCACAAGGTGATGGCCCACATGCAGGGCCGGCTCGGCCCGATGTACGCCGGCGGTTTCCACGGCTGGGCGCAGCTGGTCGCCGACGGCGTGAAGTTCGCGCAGAAGGAGGACATCGTCCCGGCCGGCGCCGACCGCAAGGTCTTCCAGCTGGCCCCGGCGGTCGCCCTGCTGCCGTACCTGGTGGTGCTGCTGGCGATCCCGATCGGCCCGAACGGGCTGGTCGGCCAGGCCGTGGACGCCGGACTGTTCTTCGTGCTGGCCGTGATGGGCATCGGGGTGCTCGGCTCGCTGATGGCCGGCTGGGCCTCGGCGAACAAGTTCTCGCTGCTCGGCGGCCTGCGCACGGCCGCCCAGCTGATGTCGTACGAGCTGCCGATGCTGCTGGCCGCCGCCTCGGTGGCGATGGCGGCGGGCACGGTCTCGCTGACCGGCATCGTGGCGGAGTTCCACTGGTGGTGGCTGCCGTGGCAGGCGATCGGCGCGTTCGTGTTCTTCACGGCGGGCCTGGCCGAGCTGCAGCGCCCGCCGTTCGACATGCCGGTCGCCGACTCCGAGATCATCTTCGGCGCGTACACCGAGTACACCGGCCTGCGCTTCGCGCTGTTCCTGCTCTCCGAGTACGCCGGCATCCTGGTGGTCTCCGCGCTCACCGCGGTGCTCTTCCTCGGCGGCTGGCACGGCCCGGGCCCGGACTCGCTGGGCTGGCTGTGGACCCTGCTCAAGACCTTCGCGCTGGCCTTCGTGGTGATCTGGCTCCGGGTCACCTACCCCCGGCTGCGCGAGGACCAGCTGATGAAGTTCGCGTGGACCGGGCTGATCCCGCTCGCGCTCCTCCAGCTGGCCCTCACCGGCATCATCAAGGTGGCGATCTCCTGATGCGCATTCCAGGTAGCGGTCTGGCCAAGGGCCTGGCCGTGACGCTGCGGACGATGACGAAGAAGACCGTCACCGCGCAGTACCCCGACGTGCAGCCCGAACTGCCGCCGCGCACCCGCGGCGTGATCGCGCTGCTGGAGGAGAACTGCACGGTCTGCATGCTCTGCGCCCGCGAGTGCCCCGACTGGTGCATCTACATCGACTCCCACAAGGAGACGCTGCCGGCCGCCGACCCGAACGCCCGGGCCCGCACCCGCAACGTGCTGGACCGGTTCGCGATCGACTTCTCGCTCTGCATGTACTGCGGGATCTGCATCGAGGTCTGCCCCTTCGACGCCCTGTTCTGGTCGCCGGAGTTCGAGTACGCGGAGACCGACATCCTGGAACTCACCCACGAGCGCGACCGGCTGCGCGAGTGGATGTGGACCGTCCCGGCGCCGCCCGCGCTCGACCCGGCGGCGGAGGAACCCAAGGAGATCGGCATGGCCCGCAAGGCCGCCGACAAGCTGGCCGCCGCGCAGGAGGCCGCCGCGGCCGCCGCCGAGGCCGAGAAGGGTGATCAGCAGTGACGGGCCGTCTGCTCGCCGCGGCCGGGCCGCTGGAGCCGGCCGCCCGCTCCTTCCTGTCGCCCACCGGCGCGGAGATCGTCTTCGTCCTGGTCGGCCTCGCCGTGCTGGGCTCCGCCGTGATCTCGGTGACCACCCGGCAGCTGGTGCACGCCGCCCTGTGGCTGGTGGTCGCGCTCGGCGGGCTGGCGATCGAGTTCCTGCTGCTGACGGCGGAGTTCATCGCCTGGGTGCAGGTGCTGATCTACCTCGGCTCGGTCGTGGTGCTGGTGCTGTTCGGCCTGATGCTGACCAAGGCACCGATCGGGCGCTCGCCCGACGCCGACTCGGGCAACCGCTGGGTCGCGCTCGGCGTCGCGCTGGCCGCCGCCGCCACCCTGGTCACCCTGGTCGCCGACGCCTTCCGGTCCACCTGGGTGGACCTCGGCGCGGGCGGCGGCTCCACCCGGGTCACCGGCGAGAGCCTGTTCCGGTACTGGGTGCTGCCGTTCGAGGCGCTGTCGGTGCTGCTGCTGGCCGCGCTGGTCGGCGCCATCGTGCTGTCGCGCACCGGCAACGGCCGGGTGCCCCGGCCCCGGGCCGGGAAGCTGCGGGCCGGCAAGGCCGTGGGCCGCCCCGCCACCACCGCCGCCACCCGGGAGCGCTGACCACCGATGCATCTCGCCTACCCCGTCGTCCTCGCCGCGCTGCTGTTCAGCGTCGGCGTCTACGGCGTGCTCGCCCGGCGCAACGTCGTCCTGGTGCTGATGTCCGTCGAGCTGATGCTCAACGCCGTCAACCTCAACCTGGTCGCCTTCGACGTCTGGCTGCGCGACACCCTGCACGCCGGCCAGGCGCTCACCCTGTTCACCATCACCATCGCCGCCGCCGAGATCGGCCTGGGCCTGGCGATCGTGCTGCTGGTCTTCCGCACCCGGCGGACCGCCGACATCGACCGGATCACCGCGCTCGGCGACCCGGCCGAGGCCGGTCCCGAGCCCGCCGAAGCCGAGCTGAAGGGCCAGGCCGAATGAACCTCGCGCTGCCCGTCCTCGTCCCCGTGCTGCCCGCCCTCGGCGCGGCCGCCATCCTGGCCACCGGCCGCCGCGCCCCCGGCTTCGCCCGGCCGCTGGCGATCCTGCCGGTCGCCGTCTCCGCGGTGCTCGCCCTGGTGGTCGCCGTCCAGCTGGGCACCGACGGGACGTTCGACGCCGCCACCCGGCTCGCCCCGACCAGCGGCCCCGGCATCTTCCTCTCCGTCCACCTGGACGGCTACAGCTCGCTGATCTCCGTGCTGGTCGGCCTGGTCGCCACCTGCGTCCAGGTCTACTCGACCGCGTACCTCGCGGAAGACCCGCGCTACCCCTCGTACGCGGCGCTGGTCTCGCTGTTCACCGCGGCGATGTTCCTGGTCGTCTACTCCGGCGACCTGATCATCCTGCTGGTCGGCTGGGAGGTGATGGGCATCTGCTCGTACTTCCTGATCGGCCACCACTGGGAGAGCGCCGACGCCCGCTCGGCCTCGCTGAAGGCCTTCCTGGTCACCAAGCTCGGCGACGTGCCGTTCCTGTTCGGCATCTTCCTGCTCGGCGCCGACGCCGGGACCTTCCGGATCGACGGCGTGCTCGCCGCCGCCGGCGAGGGCCGGCTCGGCCACCCCACCCTGACCGCGCTGCTGCTGCTGGCCGGCGTGGCCGGCAAGAGCGCCCAGTTCCCGCTGCACACCTGGCTCCCCGACGCGATGGCCGGCCCGACCCCGGTCTCCGCGCTGATCCACGCCGCCACCATGGTCGCCGCCGGCATCTACCTGGTCGCCCGGCTGCTGCCGGTCTTCCTGCTGTCCGGCGCCGCCCTGATGGTGCTGGCCGTGATGGCCGCCGTCACCATGGTCGGCTCGGCGCTGTGCGCGCTCGCCCAGGACGACCTCAAACGGGTGCTCGCCTACTCCACCGTCGGCCAGCTCGGCTACATGGCCGGCGCGCTGGCCTGCGGCGACCGTGAGGCGGCCGTGTTCCACCTGGTCAGCCACGGTGCGTTCAAGGCGCTGCTGTTCCTGGCCGCCGGCGTGGTGATCCACGCCGCGCACACCAACTCGGTCACCGCGATGTCCCGGATCCCGGGCCTGCGCCACCGCGTCCCCGACGCCTACTGGACGATGGGCATCGCCCTGGTCGCCCTGGTCGGCCTGCCGCCGTTCTCCGGCTTCTTCAGCAAGGAGGCGGTCTTCACCGCCGCCGAGCACGCCGCCGACGGCGACGCCCTCACCAACGGCCTCGGCCCCGCCTCCGCGGTCCCCGCCGCGGCCGGCTGGACCGTCCTGGTCTGCGCCGCCCTCACCGCGCTGCTCACCGCCGCCTACGCCACCCGGATGTGGCTGGTCGCCTTCCACGGCCGCGCCGCCGAGGGCGCCGCGCCCGCCACCCCCGGGCCGGTCACCCCCGAGCCGGGCGCGCCGTACTCGCCCGAACCGGACGAGGCCGACCCCACCCGGGACGAGCCGCCCGCGATGCGCTGGCCGCTGTGGGTGCTGGCGGTGCCGACCATGGGCTTCGGCCTGGCCGGCCTGCGCGGCGACTGGCTGCCCGCCCTGCTGGACGGCGGCTCGCTGCGGCCCTCCACCACCACCGCCGTGATCGCCACCGGGCTGGCGCTGGCCGGCATCCTGATCGCGTACGCCGCCTGGCGCACCGCCGCCGCCCGCCGCCCGGCCCAGGCCGCCGCCGACCGGGTGCCCGAGCAGGCCGGCCCGCCCGCGATCGAGCAGCTGCCCGCCGACCCGGGCCGCCTCCTGCTCGGCCCGCTGTACGGGCCCGCGCAGCAGGGCTTCGGCGTCGACCGGCTGTACAGCGCGGTGTTCGTCCGCCCGACCGCGGCCGCCGCCAGGCTGGTCCGCTTCCTGGACCGCGAGGTCATCGAGACCTACGTCCGGGGCGCGGGCACCGGCACCAACCTGCTCGGGTGGCTGGTCCGGCGGACCCAGACCGGCAACGCCCAGACCTACCTCAGCGCCCTGCTCGCGGGCGCCGTCCTGCTCGCCGTCCTGGTGGCGGTCGGCTCATGACCTCCCGCCCGATCCCCCGTCAGTCCGCGGCACGAAACCGGAGCACCCGATGAACGCGGTCCTCATCGCCCTCCTGCTGCTGCCGCTGCTCGGCGCCGCCGCCACCCTGGTCCCGTTCGGCGCCGACCCGGCGGCCGACGGCCGGCGCGCCCTGCGGTTCGGCGTCGGCGTCACCGGCGCGGTGCTGGCGCTCACCGTCGCACTGGCGGCCGGCTTCGACCACGACCACCCGGCCCGGATGCAGGCCGTCACCGACACCGACTGGATCCCCGCCATCGGCGTGCGCCTCCACCTCGGCGTCGACGGCATCTCGCTGCCGCTGATCGTGCTGACCGCGCTGCTCACCCTGCTCTGCGCGGTCTACTCCACCAAGCGCCTGCCCGGCGGCGACGGCATCCCCGGCGCCCGCGCCTTCACCGGCCTGCTGCTCCTGCTGGAGACCGGCATGCTGGCCACCTTCGCCGTGCTCGACCTGGTGCTGTTCTTCCTGGCCTTCGAGATCGTGCTGATCCCGATGTACTTCCTGATCGCCCGCTGGGGCAGCGGCCGCAAGGTCCCCTCGGCCAACCGCTTCATCCTGTACACCCTGCTCGGCTCGGCCGTGATGCTGCTCGGCTTCCTGCTGATCGGCGTCAACGCCGGCACCTTCGACATGACCCGGCTCGCCGACGCCCACGGCAGTGGCCTCACCCACACCACCCAGGTGATCGCCGCCCTCGCCATCCTGCTCGGCCTCGCCGTCAAGGCACCCGCCTGGCCGCTGCACAGCTGGCTGCCGGACGCGCACACCGCCGCCCCCACCGTCGGCTCGGTGCTGCTGGCCGGCGTCCTGCTGAAGATGGGCACCTACGGCCTGGTCCGGATCCTGCTGCCGATCGTGCCGCAGGGCGCCGCCACCTTCGCCCCCTACCTGGGCGCGTTCGCCGCCGTCGGCATCGTCTACGGCTCACTGGCCTGCCTGGCGCTGGCCCGCCCCGGCGCCAAGGGCGACCTCAAGCGCCTGATCGCCTACTCCTCGGTGGGCCACATGGGCTTCGTGCTGCTGGGCATCGCCTCGCTCACCCAGTCCGGCGTCAACGGCGCGCTGTTCGCCAACATCGGCCACGGCCTGATCACCGGCCTGCTGTTCTTCCTGGTCGGCGCCGTCAAGGACCGCTACGGCACCGCCGACCTGGACACCCTCTCCGGCGCTACCGGCGCCGCCCTGTACGGACGGGCCCCCAGGATCGGCGCGCTGCTCGCCTTCGCCGCCGTCGCCAGCCTCGGCCTGCCCGGCCTGGCCGGCTTCTGGGGCGAGCTGCTCGCCATGTACGGCGCCTTCGACCCGGCCGCCGGACTCTCCCGCCCCGCCTTCCTCACCTACCTGGTGCTGGCCGGCCTCGGCACCCTGCTGACCGCCGGCTACCTGCTGGTCGTGGTCAAGCGGGTCTGCATGGGCGACCCGGAGCAGCCCGCGCCGGTCGCCGAGCTGCCCGACCTCAAGCCGTACGAGGCCGTCAGCTGGACCCCGCTGGCCGCGCTCACCCTGCTCGCCGGCCTGTGGCCGGCGCTGCTGCTGAGCCTGTCCGACCCGGCCGTCAAGCACCTGCTCGGGGGTGGCTGACCCGTGCTCAGCCACCCGACCGGCACTCACCTCCTGGGGCAGCCCGCCATGAGCACACTCGCCGTCACCGACCCGGGCGGCCTGATCCAGTCCGTCGACTGGGTGGCCATCGCGCCGCCGCTGGTCGCCGCGCTCGGCGGCCTGGCCGTGCTGCTGGCCGACCTGCTGCTGCCCGCCCGCAGCCGCAAGGCGCTCGGGTGGATCGCCGTCGGCGCCCTGGTGCTGGCCCTGGCCGCGCTGCTCCCGCTCACCCGGGGCACCGCCCGGACCACCTTCTGCCTGCCCGGCGGGGGCGGCTGCTCGTACGTCGCCGACCACTTCGCGCTGGCCTTCCAGCTGCTCGCGCTCGGCGGCGCGCTGCTCGCCGCGCTGCTGTCGCTGCACACCGTGGACGAGGAGAAGCTGCCCGGCGGCGAGTACTGGTTCCTGCTGCTGTCCAGCGCGAGCGGCGCCGCCCTGCTGCCCGCCGCCCGCGACCTGGCGACCCTGGTCATCGCGCTGGAGGTGGCCTCGCTGCCCGCCTTCGCACTGGTGGGCCTGCGGCGGGACGGCCGCGGCGCGGAGAGCGCGCTGAAGTTCTTCCTCTCCTCGGTCACCGCCACCGCCGTGATGCTGCTCGGCGTCAGCTTCGTCTACGCCGCCACCGGTTCGGTCCACCTCACCGCCGTCGCCGACGGCCTGGCCCACGCCCCCGGACAGCTCAAGCCGCTGGCCGAGGCCGGCGCCGTGCTCACCCTGGTCGGCTTCGCGTTCAAGGTCGCCGCCGTCCCGTTCCACTTCTGGGTGCCCGACACCTACACCGGCGCCCCGCTGCCGGTGGCCGGCTACCTCTCGGTGGTCGGCAAGGCCTCCGGCCTGTCCGGCCTCGCCCTGGTCGCCACCCTGGGCTTCCGCCCGTACGGCCACACCTGGGGCCTGGCGCTCGCGGTGCTGGCCGCGCTCACCATGACGGTGGGCAACGCCGGGGCGCTGCGCCAGCGCTTCGACACCGGGCACAGCGCGGTCCGGCTGCTCGCCTGGTCCTCGGTCGGCCAGGCCGGCTACCTGCTGGTCCCGGTGGCCGCCGCCGGGTACGCCGGGACGGGTGACCCGCTCGGCGCGACGGTGGCCTACGCGCTGATCTACGGCCTGGTCAACCTCGGTGCCTTCGGCGTGGTCGCGGTGGTCCAGCGCTCCGGCGGCACCCGGGTGGACGACCACCGCGGGCTGTTCGCCCGGAACCGCTGGAGCGCGCTGGCGCTGGCGTTCTTCCTGCTCTGCCTGGCCGGCCTGCCGCCCGGCGTGATCGGCCTGTTCGGCAAGGTGGTGGTCTTCCGGGCCGCCGTCGACGCCGGGCTCGGCTGGCTCGCCGTGGTGATGGCCGCCAACGTGGCGGTCGCGCTGTACTACTACCTGCTGTGGACGGCCCGGCTGTTCGCGCCCGCCGAGGGCGCCGCCGAGTCCCGCCGGGTGCCGGCGCCGCTGGCCGCCACCCTGGGGCTGGCGGCGGCCGGTGCGGCCGTGCTGTCCGTCGCCCCGCAGCTGGTGCTCCAGGTGGTCTCCGGCAGCCTGTTCTGACCTGCCCGCCCGGCCCGCGGCCGGTAGCGTCCGACACACAGGGGAACGAACCCGGCCCGCCCTGCCGTTGAGCTGGGCAGAGGGCTGGGACGGACGGCTTCCCACGCGCACCACATGGAGGGTCTGCCGTGCACCGCGGGCACAACGGGTTGAGGACGGCCGTACTGCTGGGCGGCCTGTCCGCGCTGATCCTGGTGATCGGCAGCTTCTTCGGACGCACCGGCCTCCTGGTGGCCCTGGTGGTCGCGATCGGCACCAACGCGTACGCCTACTGGAACAGCGACAAGCTGGCGCTGCGGGCCATGCGGGCCCGGCCGGTCAGCGAGATCGAGGCGCCGCAGCTGTACCGGATCGTCCGCGAGCTGTCCACGGCCGCGCGGCAGCCGATGCCGCGGCTCTACATCTCGCCGACCCCGGCGCCGAACGCCTTCGCCACCGGCCGCAACCCGCGCAACGCCGCGGTCTGCTGCACCGACGGCATCCTGCAGCTGCTGGACGAGCGGGAGCTGCGCGGCGTGCTCGGGCACGAGCTGAGCCACGTCTACAACCGGGACATCCTGATCTCTTCGGTGGCCGGCGCGCTGGCCTCGGTGATCATGTTCCTGGTGAACTTCGCCTGGCTGATCCCGGTCGGCCGCAGCGAGGACGACGACGGGCCCGGCCTGATCGGGATGCTGCTGATCGCGATCCTCGGGCCGCTGGCCGCGGGGCTGATCCAGATGGCCGTCAGCCGCTCCCGGGAGTACCAGGCCGACGCCGACGGCGCCCGGATCACCGGTGACCCGCTGGCCTTGGCGAGCGCCCTGCGCAAGCTCGACGCGGGCACCCAGCGGCTGCCGCTGCCGCCCGAGCCGCAGCTGCAGACGGCCAGTCACATGATGATCGCCAACCCGTTCCGCCCCGGCGAGTTCGGCGCCCGGCTGTTCTCCACCCACCCGCCGATGCGCGAGCGGATCGCCCGGCTGGAGCAGATGGCCGGGCGGTAGTCCACCGGTCCCGGGGCCCGGGGCCTGTCCGGGGGACGCGCCCGGCGTGGCTCGGTGCCGGCCCGGGCGGGGCTGGTAGTGCTAGGTGCACCCGCCCTCGGAAGGTGCCCAGCCGTGACGATGCTGCCCCAGGACGACCTGTCGGCCCCGCCCCGCCCACCCCGGCGGCCCGGGCTCACGGCGCGCCGCAGGCGGCGGGGCCGGGCCCTGGTGGGGTGGCTGACCACCACCGATCACAAGCAGATCGGCACCCTGTACATGGCCACCTCGTTCGGCTTCTTCCTGGTCGGCGGGGTGCTGGCGCTGGTGATGCGGGCCGAGCTGGCCCGCCCGGGGACGCAGATCCTGTCGAACGAGCAGTTCAACCAGGCGTTCACCATGCACGGCACGATCATGCTGCTGATGTTCGCCACCCCGCTGTTCGCGGGCTTCGCCAACTGGTTCATGCCGCTGCAGATCGGCGCGCCGGACGTGGCCTTCCCCCGGCTGAACGCGCTGGCGTACTGGTTCTACCTGTTCGGCTCGCTGATCGCGGTGGGCGGCTTCCTCACCCCGGACGGCGCCGCGGACTTCGGCTGGTTCGCCTACGTGCCGCTGTCCGGGATCCAGCACAGTCCGGGCGTCGGCGGCGACATGTGGATCATGGGGCTGGCCTTCTCCGGCTTCGGCACCATCCTCGGCTCGGTCAACTTCATCACCACCATCGTCTGCCTGCGCGCCCCCGGCATGACGATGTTCCGGATGTCGATCTTCGTCTGGAACATCCTGTTCACCAGCATCCTGGTGCTGTTCGCCTTCCCGGTGCTGGCCGCCGCCCTGCTGGTGCTGGAGGCCGACCGCAAGTTCGGCGCCCTCGTCTTCGACCCGGCCAACGGCGGGGTGATGCTCTGGCAGCACCTGTTCTGGTTCTTCGGCCACCCCGAGGTGTACATCATCGCGCTGCCGTTCTTCGGCATCGTCACCGAGATCATCCCGGTCTTCAGCCGCAAACCGACCTTCGGCTACACCGGCCTGATCGCCGCCACCATCGCGATCACCGGCCTGTCGGTCACCGTCTGGGCGCACCACATGTTCGTCACCGGCCAGGTCCTGCTGCCGTTCTTCTCCTTCATGACCCTGCTGATCGCGGTCCCGACCGGGGTGAAGTTCTTCAACTGGATCGGCACCATGTGGCGCGGCTCGCTCAGCTTCGAGACCCCGATGCTCTGGACCATCGGCTTCCTGGTCACCTTCCTGTTCGGCGGCCTCACCGGGGTGCTGCTGGCGTCCCCGCCGATCGACTTCCACGTCTCGGACAGCTACTTCGTGGTCGCCCACTTCCACTACGTGGTCTTCGGCACCGTGGTCTTCGCGATGTTCGCCGGCTTCTACTTCTGGTGGCCGAAGATGACCGGCAAGATGCTGGACGAACGCCTCGGGATCATCCACTTCTGGACGCTCTTCGTCGGCTTCCACACCACCTTCCTGGTCCAGCACTGGCTGGGCGCCGAAGGCATGCCCCGCCGCTACGCCGACTACCTCGCCTCGGACGGCTTCACCACCCTGAACACCGTCTCCACCATCGGCTCCTTCCTGCTCGGCCTGTCCACCCTGCCGTTCCTCTACAACGTCCTGCTCACCCAGCGGCACGCCGCCAAGGTCACCGTGGACGACCCGTGGGGCTACGGCCGCTCGCTGGAGTGGGCGACCTCCTGCCCGCCGCCCCGGCACAACTTCGTCACCCTGCCGCGGATCCGCTCCGAATCACCCGCCTTCGACCTGCACCACCCCGATGTCGCGGAGTACGACCGGCTGACCAACACCGGCGAGCCGGCGCCGGAGAAGAAATAGCGAAGAAGTCGCCCGGACCCGTCGATCCGGCCCCCGCCCGTTCGACGTACGGGGTGAAGGCACCCGAGCGGGCCCGCCGCCCGCCGAAGGACGGAGAAGACGATGCGATTCATGATGCTGGTCAAGGCCAACGCCGACTCCGAGGCCGGCGTACTGCCGACCTCCGAGGCCATCGCCGAGATGGGCCGTTTCAACGACGAGCTGATCAGGGCGGGGGTGCTGCTCGCCGCCGAGGGCCTGCACTCCAGCGCCAAGGGCGTCCGGCTGACCTACACCGACGGGGGCAAGCCCACCGTCACCGACGGGCCGTTCGCCGAGACCAAGGAACTGCTGGCCGGCTTCTGGCTGATCGACGTCAGCTCGCTGGAGGAGGCCGTCGAGTGGGCCTCCCGGGCGCCCTTCCCGGGCGGTGAGACGCTGGAGATCCGCCGGGTCTTCGAGGCCGAGGACTTCCCGGCGGACGCGGTCTCCCAGGAGGCCCTGGAGAAGGAGCAGGCCTGGCGGGACGCCAACCAGCGGCCGATCCAGGCCTGACCCGCGGTTCCACGGGCGTCCGGGGCCGAAAGCTGCTCTGATGGAGGGCTGTGACGGCCTCGGACACCCCCGGACCCGGCAGCCCCGGACCCGGCGGCCACGCATCGGACCCCGCATCGGACTCCGCGGAGGGCCCGGTGCCCGGCGCGCCCGTACCGCCCGTACCTGATGCGCCGCCACCCGGAGCCCGGCGGGCCGCCGACCGGGCCGCCGACCGGGCGGTCGACGCGGTCTGGCGGATCGAGTCGGGCCGGATCACCGCCGTGCTGGCCCGGCTGGTCGGCGACTTCTCCGCCGCCGAGGAGCTGGCCCAGGATGCCCTGGTCGCCGCCCTCGAACAGTGGCCGCGGACCGGCGTCCCGGCCAACCCGGGCGCCTGGCTCATGGCCACCGCCCGCCACCGCGCGATCGACCTGATCCGCCGCGAGCAGCGGTACGCCCGCAAGCTCGCCCAGCTCGGCCGGGAACTCGGCGACGAGCCCCACCCCGGCCCCGAGGAGCTGGCCGGACCCCTCGGCGAGGACGTCCAGGACGACCTGCTGCGGCTGGTCTTCACCGCCTGCCACCCGGTGCTCTCCGCCGAGGCCCGAGCCGCGCTCACCCTCCGGGTGCTCGGCGGCCTGCGGACGGACGAGATCGCCCGCGCCTTCCTCACCTCCGAGGCCACCGTCGCCCAGCGCATCGTCCGCGCCAAACGGACCCTCGCCGGGGCGGGCGTGCCGTACGAGGTGCCGGAGGGCCACGAGCTGGCCGCCCGGCTCGGCCCGGTGCTGGAGGTGATCTACCTGATCTTCAACGAGGGGTACGCCGCCACCGCCGGGGACGACTGGATGCGGCCCGCCCTGTGCGAGGAGGCGATGCGGCTCGGCCGGGTACTGGCCGGGCTGATGGGCGAGGAGGCCGAGGTGCACGGCCTGGTCGCGCTGATGGAACTGCAGGCCTCCCGGTCGGCCGCCAGGACCGGGCCCGGCGGTGAACCCGTGCTGCTGCTCGACCAGGACCGCGGGCGCTGGGACCAGTTGCTCGTCCACCGCGGCCTGGCCGCACTGGACCGGGCCTGGGGACTGGCGAGCCCGCCCGGCCCGTACACCCTGCAGGCGGCCATCGCGGCCTGCCACGCCCGCGCCAGGGTGGCCGGGGACACCGACTGGGTGCGGATCGCCGCGCTGTACACCGCACTCGCCGAGCGGGCCCCCTCGCCGGTGGTGGAGCTCAACCGGGCGGTGGCGCTGGGGATGGCCTTCGGCCCCGCGGCTGGCCTGGAGCTGGCCGACCGGCTCCTGGACGAGCCCGCGCTGACCTCCTACCACCTGCTGCCCACGGTCCGCGGCGACCTGCTGGCCCGGCTCGGCCGGCCCGCCGAGGCCGCCGCGGAGTTCGAACGGGCGGCCGCCCTCACCCGCAACGCCCGCGAGCGCGCCGTCCTGCTCGCCCGGGCCGCCGCCGGCGCCCGGGACGCACGAGCCCGGGGCGGAGGTGGCGACGACGCCGTGCCATGAGGCCGGGCCCGTGGGAGGCTTGGACCATGAAGGTGCTGGAGACCGTTCTCAACGTCCTGTGGCTGGTTTTCTGCGGCATCTGGATGGCCATCGCGTACGCAGTCGCAGGGATCATCTGTTTCATCCTGATCATCACGATTCCCTTTGGCATCGCCAGCTTCCGCATCGCCGGATACGTCCTGTGGCCGTTCGGGCGCTCGACGGTGGTGCGGGCGGACGCGGGCGCGGCCTCGTGCGTCGGGAACGTGATCTGGCTGGTGTTCGCGGGCTGGTGGCTGGCGCTGGCGCACATCGCGACCAGCATCCCGCTGTTCCTGTCGATCATCGGGATCCCGTTCGGCTGGGCGAACCTGAAGATGATCCCGATCTCGCTGATGCCGCTGGGCCGCGAGATCGTCCCCTCGGACCAGCGGTTCGCCGGCTGGTGACCGAGGTGTAGGCGGCCCGGGGCACCCCGGCCGGGATCGGTACCGTGGGCGGCGTCCGAACGGGCGCCCTCCCCGAGGTCCGCCCCGACCCCGAGGAGACCCACCACCTTGCCCAGCTGGCGCACCACCCTGACCGCCGCAGACATCGACGGCGCCGGGCTGCGCGCGGACTACACGGCCGCCGCCCGGCGGGTCCTGCGCCGCGAGCAGGCCCCCTATCTCGCGCTGCGGCTGCTGGCCGCGCCGCCGCTGGTCCCGTACCTGGCGGCCGGCCTGGCGTTCATGAACCTGGTGGACGACACCGCCGAGACCGGCACACCCGAGCAGCGCGCCGAGGGCCTGCGGGCGCTGACCGCGCGGGTCGGGGAGGCACTGGACTCCGGGCGCAGCGACGACCCGGTGCTGCGGGCGTACGCCCACGCGGTGACGGTCCGTGGGCTGCCGGCGCACTGGGTGTCGGACTTCCTCGCGGGCGCGGCCACCGCCGAGGCCGACTTCGCCGGATTCGGTACCGAGCAGGACTTCGAGGCCTACCTGGACGCCTACGCCTGGCCGGGCGTGGTGGTCTTCACCGGCCTCCAGTACCGGGGCGGGCCGGACCCGGAGGCCGCCGCCGGGTGGCGGCGGTTCGTCGCCGCCGCCCAGCGGGTGGACTTCCTCGCCGACCTGGCCGGGGACCTCGCCGACGGCCGGCTGTGCATCCCGCGCGAGCGCCTCGCCGAGCACGGGGTGACCCGCGCCGAGCTGGAACGGGCCCAGGACGGCCCGGCGGTCCGGGCGCTCCTCGCCGACCAGTGCGGACGCGCCCGCGCCGCCCTGACGGCGGCCGCCGACGTGGTCCAGCTCGCCGACCCGGGACTGCGGGCGGTCGGCCGGATGATGACGGAGCTGATGGCGCACCAGCTGACGGCCGTCGAACGGGCCGGGGCGGGCGCGCTGCGCAAGGACGTCGGCTACGGGCTGCTGGCCCCGCTGCGGATCCTGGCCCGGGCCCGCCGCACCAGGACGGCCTGACGGCCCGTGACGGCCCGTGGGGCGCCTGCGGACGCGCGCTGCGGCCGGGTGCCGGTCCGAGTGCCGGGCCGGATGCCGGTCCGGGGGCCGCGCGGAGGGTCGCCAGGACGGCCTGCGCTACGTCTGGTCCGACGGGCGCTCCACCGGGCTCTCCACCGGCTGCTCCGATGGCCGCTCCGATGGCCGCTCCGCCGGTCGCTCCGGCAGGTACCGGCCGGCGGGCAGGACCCGGATCTCCCGGGCGAGCAGCTCGGCGAAGGCCGTGGTGAGCCGGTCGGGCCTGGTCCGGGTGTAGGCGGTCAGGGTCCGCCGTACCGGGGGCTCGGGGCGCAGCACCAGGCCGTCGAAGTCCGGCGGGAGCACGTTGGCCGGGACCAGGGCGGCTCCGAGCCCGGCGGCGGCGAGCAGCGGGGCGGCGGCGGTCTGCTCGGTGCGGACCGCGACCCGGGGCCGGAACCCGGCGGCCGCACAGGCCTGGTCCAGCACCTCGGCGAGCCCGTTGCCCGGCGCGTAGTGGACCCAGTCCCGCTCGGACAGCTCGCCGAGCGGCACGGTCGGCCCGGCGGTCTCCTCGCCCGGCGGCAGTACCACCACGAACTCCTCGACCCCGAGGTCCCGTACCGGCCCGTCCCAGTCCGTCGGCGCCGGACCGACCGCCAGGTCGCCCTGCCCGGCCGCCATCGCGGCCTGCAAGCGGTCGGCGTGCGGATACTCGCGCAGGCGGATCCGCACCCCCGGGTGGTGCTGCCGCCAGCTGCGCAGCACCGCGGGGAGCGGGCCGAGGCTGACCGAGTACACGGTGGCGAGTTCGAGTTCGCCCTGGTCCAGCCCGGCGACCCGGCGGGCGGCCGACCGCAGCCGTTCGGCGTCGAGCAGGGCGGCGCGGGCGTGCGGCAGGACCGCGCGCCCGGTCGGGGTGAGCCCCACCGAGCGCGGCAGACGCTCCAGCAGGGCGCCGCCGACGCTGCGTTCGAGGGCCCGGATCTGGTGCGAGAGGGCGGGCTGGGTGACGTGCAGCAGCTCGGCGGCCTTGGTGAAGGAGCCGGTGTCGACCACGGTGACCAGGTATTCGAGCTGCCGGAGAGTAGCCATGCAAAGATTTTATGGTTGGGGGAGGAAACGTGCCTTGGACGTATGGCCCCTGGTCGGCGGAGGGTCGGGGTGACCGTTCCACCGGGCACCGCCCGCCGTCCGAGGAGTCCCTCCGCCATGTCCGAGCCCCGCACCACCCCCATTGCTCCGACCGCCGTCGCCCCGACCGCGGTCACCACCGCTCCGGCCACCTCTGCTCCGGCCACCTCTGCTCCGGCGGGCGCCGCGCTCCCGCTGGCCGGCCGCCGGGTCGTCGTGATCGGAGCCGGCGCGCACACCGGCCGCCGGCTGGCGATCACCGCCTCGGCGGCCGGCGCCGACCTGGTCCTGGCCGGCCCCGACCCGCGGAAGCTGGAGTGGACCGCCGGTGAGCTGGCCGGCCGGGCCGAGGTGGTCCCGGTGGACCTCGCCGACGAAGCGTCGATCGCCGCCCTGGCCACCGCCGTCGGCGGCTTCGACCACCTGGTCTCCACGGCCGCGATGCCCGCCAACGGCCCGCTGGCCGCTCTGGCGGCGGACGACGTCCGGCGTGCCTTCGACGCCAAGGTGATCGGCCCGCTGCTGCTCGCCAAGCACCTGGCCGGGCAGGCGGCGGCGGGCGGCTCGTTCACCTTCTTCTCCGGCGTCGCCGCCTGGCGTCCGGCCCCCGCCCGTACGGTGATGGCCACCACCAACGGCGCGCTCGCCTTCCTGGTGCAGGCGCTCGCCGTGGAGATCGCGCCGGTCCGGGTCAACGCGGTCTCGCCGGGCATCGTCGACACCGGCGCCTGGGACGGGCTGGGCGCCGAGAAGGCGGCCTTCCTGCGCGGCGTCGCCGAGCGCAACCCGGCCCGCCGGGTCGGCTCGGTGGACGACCTGGTGCAGGCGGTGCTGTTCGCGATGGGCAACCCGTACGTCACCGGCACGGTGCTGCACGTGGACGGCGGCGGGCGGCTGGTCTGACGGGCGGGTGGCCGGTCCATCGGACGGGCGGACGGGCGGGGCGGGTGGCCGGTCGGGCGGGTGCGGTGGGCCGGAACCGCGGCGCGGGGCGGAACCGCGGTGCGGGGCGGGCGCCGACTCTGCGAGCATGCGGGGCGTTGGCCCACCGTCCCTGCGACCCCTCCCGGGAGCCGATCCGTGACCGCTGACCTGCCACCCCGATCCCGTGTGGTCGCCGAAGCGCTGGCCGCCGCCGGGATCGCCCCCGCGATCCGGGAACTGCCCGACTCGGCCCGGACCGCCCCCCAGGCGGCCGCCGCGCTGGGCTGCCCGGTCGCGTCCATCGCCAACAGCCTGGTCTTCGTCCACGACGGCGCGCCGCTGCTGGTGATGACCAGCGGCGGCCACCAGGTGGACACCGGCTTCCTGGCCGGGCAGTTGGGCGGCGGCCCGGTCGTGCGGGCCACCGCCCGTCAGGTCCGGGAGGCCACCGGCCAGGCGATCGGCGGGGTCGCGCCGACCGGGCACCCGGCGCCGCTGCGGACCGTGGTGGACACCGCGCTGGCCGGGTTCCCGCAGCTCTGGGCCGCCGCGGGCACGCCGCACACCGTGGTGCCGATGACGTACGAGGAACTGGTCAGGCTCACCTCGGGCACCCCGCTGGCGGTCGAGCCCGGCACCCCGGAGGAGGGCTTCGGCGGAACCCCGGGCCGGGTCCCGGGCCCGGCCGGCGGCTGACCCGCCGTCACTGCGCCGCCCTGGCGGTCGCCGACGTCGTCGGGGCCGGACGTCAGGCGCCGGCGGACCCGGGCGGCGGTCCGTCGGAGACCGCCGCGCGCAGCGCCCGGAACTCGTCCGCGATGGCCTCCAGCGAGTAGTGCGCGTTCAGCCCGCTGGGGTTGGGCAGCACCCAGACACGGGTCTCGCCGATGGTGTGCTCCTGCGGGCCGACCGCCGCCTTCGGCCGCCCGAAGGCCGTCCGGTACGCGCCCACCCCGAGTACCGCCAGTGCCCGCGGACGCAACCGCTCCACCCGCTCGACCAGCGCCGCGCCGCCCTCCCGGTACTCCTCGGGCGTCAGCTCGGCCGCCTTGGCGGTCGTCCGGGCGACCACGTTGGTGATGCCGAGGCCGAGCGGGATCAGCTCCTGCTGCTCGTCCGGCCCGAAGCGGCGGGGCGTGAAGCCGGACAGGTGCAGTGCGGGCCAGAACCGGTTCCCCGGCCGGGCGAAGTGCCGGCCGGTCGCGCCGGACCACAGGCCCGGGTTGATGCCGCAGAACAGCACCCGCAGGCCGGGTGCGGCCACGTCCGGGATGGTGGCGTCCTGGGCGGCGACCAGTTCCTCGGGGGTGGGGCGGTGCGCGGTCCTCGTCATCCGCCCCACTCTGCCGCATCGCCGCGCACCGTGTCCCGTGAGGTCCGGAAGTACCCAGGGGCCCGGCCCGGGGCTGTCCGGGGCTGTCCCGGGGCTGTCCCGGGGTTGTCCGGGACCCGGGGCACGCCACCCCCACCCGGGCACGCCATTCGGCGCGCCACTGCGCCCGCCACCGGCGTGCGTATCCGGTGGGGCGCCGGCCGCCCACCCTGATGGCTAGCCAGTTCGATTAATCTGCTGACCCGGGCGCGCCCGATGCGGAGAATGATGAGATGTCATACGAACTCAACGCGCTGGCGGCCACCGCCGAACTGCTCAACGTGGTGGCGGCGGAGGTCCCGGTCGCGCGGGTCGTGCGACTGGAGCAAGGACTGGCGCTGATCCCGATGACGGACCGACTGCACGCAGCCCTGCACCAGCCCGCCGCAGCCGGGCAGCCGGGTTTCAGCTACTTCCCCGGCGGCCTGGTCCGCCGTCTCGAGGCCTGGTCCCAGTCGTCCCCGATCGCCTACCTGGAGGCGGCCTACTTCGGCGGCGAGGGCAGCCAGAGCGCGGCGGTCTGGGTGGACGGCCGGCTGACCCTGGGCCCACTGCACCTCGCCGAGGACGGACCCGACCCCGACGACGGCACCCCGATCTCGCAGGCGCTGCGCCGGCTCGGCGCCCGCCGCGACCCGGGGCGGGACGAGTTCGAGACGGTCGGCCTCGGTCGCCGCCGTGACATCGAGGACTGGATCGCCGCCGCCGGCGGCTGACCCGACCCGCCGCAGGGCCCGCGGCCGGGCCCGCAGCCGCAGGGCTGGATGCCGGACCTGCCACCGGACCGGTTGTCGGACCCGCTACCGGACCTGCCGCCGGACCAGCTGTCGGCCGGTGGAGCGGCGTGCGCTGTGCCTACGAAGCGTCACGCACCGTTCGGCCGACAAGCGGTGGCCGGTCCCGGAGAGGTGTCCCAACGTGTGCTTCAGGCGAATGCCTGAACCCCACCGAAAGGAAACAGCTCTCCCATGCGTGCCTCCTGGACGGCCGCCGTCCTGACTGCGGCGGTGGGCCTCACCGCAGTAGCCCCGGCGACCGTCGACCTCGCGTACGGGGCCGACGCCTCCACCGCGACCGCCCCTCGTACCGCCGCCGTCGCCCCGGCGACCGCCCCGCTCCCCGCCGCTGTCCCCGCCCCGCTCCCCGCGGCCCTCCGGGCGTCCGACCCGGCGGCCACCACCCGGGATGCGCTCGGCGCCATCGGCGACCTCCTGAACCTGGTCAACAGCATCCTCTCGCTGGCCACCTCGGCCACCGACCTGCTCGACCCGGCCGCGCTGCAGAAGAAGGTCGACGAGCTGACCAGCGCCATCACCGGCCTGCTCGGCTCGCTGCCCGCGGTGCCGACCCTGCCCACGACCCCGGCGCCGCCGGTCGACCTGCCGGTCCCGGTGCCCTCCCCGGCGGCCGTGACCGGGCAGACCGTCCAGGTCATGCCGGCCCCGGCGGTCGGCAAGCCCGCGGACCTGATGAAGAAGGTCCAGGACGACGTCACCGCCCTGACCGACGCGGCCACCCGCCCGGCCAACCGCCCGGCCGTCCGGCCGGCGCCCGGCGCGGCGGCGGACGCCAAGGCCGGGACGGACCGGGAAGCGGTGCGCGGGGCGGCGGCCACCCTCACCGCCGACGCCCTCGCGGCGGCCGTCGCCGCAGGTACGACCGCGCTCCGTACCTCCGGCTGACCCGCCCGCCCGGCCGGACACGCCGCAGGGGCACATCGCCGAGTCACTGCTCGGTGGTGTGCCCCTGCGGCGTGCGGGGGTGCTGGCCCCCGGCGGCCCTCCTGGGCCGGAAAGCAGGCGTTCGCGCAGGCGCCATTCTCTGCTCGCATGTGCCCTGGATGTGCCCTCGTTCTGCACCTGTTTTCAGTGCTGTGCATCGAGGGCCCGGCCACTGTAGCGGCAGGTCAGCCAGCGACGGGCGGGCCGTTGCTGCTGCGATCGTCGAGGACGAGGTGGGGCCGCTGCAGGTGCTCGTCGCTGCCGTCCTTGATGCCCGATCGGGTGCCGCCCAGAGAAAGTCGCTCCCTTGTCCACCGAGCCTGGGGAGGCCAAGGCAGCGCACGGACTACGCCGACTGTCAGGTGACGGCAACGAATGCGCTGGTCGAGGCAGTCGGACACTTCGCTCGAGGACAGGACCCGCAGGAGCCGACGGCACTCCTTGACGCCACCGGCCATAGGCCTTGTCTACTGCCCGTCGTATCGGACGACGACGCCATCGAGTTCCTTCGCGACCTGGTCGGCGAGCCCGTAGTCGCAGAGATTGATCGACCAGTTCGCGGCTGTGGCGAGGTAGGCGGGTACTCCACGGTAGGCGATTGCAGAGCGCAGCGCCTTGTCCCGGTCGGTATCGCTGCTGTAGAGCTGCAGGGTCGCGCAGTTGGGGGTACGGCCGACCTTGCTTCCGGTTTGGCAGGTCAGTGAACCGGCGGCTCCGGACTTCTGGTCCGTGCAGCCGACAGCGGTGTCGAGGGCTGCGGCGAGCTGCTCGGCGCTGGCGAAACGGGGGGATGGCGGGATCGACGGCAGAGGGTGATCGGGGATCTTCTGCTCGTCGCCGGGGAGTACGACGCCGCCGAGCGCCTGGGCAATTTGCGGCGCGTAGGCAGGGTTGACGACGTTGATGCGCCAGTTCCCGGCAGCGACGAACGTCTGGTGGAATGCGGTGCGCCCCGCTGCGATCGCATCCCCGATGTCGTCCCGTGTGTAGCGGTCCGAGTCGAAGACCTCGATGGCGTTGACGAAGCTGTTGCCGTTGATGGTCGCGGTGCAGTCGATGTTCGATCCGCCGTTCATCGTGTTGCGCAGGGTGACTCGGCAGGGGATGCCTGCCTTGTCGAGGGCATCCACGACGGCGTCCGCGCTGCTGAACTGTGGCGCTGTCGGCACGTTTGAGGGCATGGGGACGCGCGGCGGCGGTCCGCCGCTTCCACAGGAGGCCAGGGAAGCGGCGGACACCAGCACGAGCAGCGTACGGGCGAGGTGGGGCCGGCGCATCGTTCGCTCAGCCTGCCGGTGGTACGGGAGCCGGGCCGGGGCTCGGCGCCGGCGGTCCGGGTGCCGGTGCGGGCGGAGTGCCCGGTGGCGGTACGACCGGTGGGCGTGGCTGGTCCGGGGGCAGCGGGGCGTTGCCGCGTTCGCCGGTGCTCACTCCCGGACCGGCGTAGATCGGGTTCACGTTGACGCTGCGGTCGTTCGGGGTCCGGGCGGCGAGCTCGTCCAGGGCCCTGCGCCGCTCCGCCTCGGGCAGGTTGTTCCATGCGTCCGCGTCGCGGAGCGACTGCTGGAGCCCGTCCCAGTTGTCGGATCGGTCCTTGATGGCCGCGCCGCGCTCTGAGCCGTCGTCGCCGTACCTGGCGTTGGAGTCGCGCACCTGGGGTGTGTCAGCGGCGTACAACAGGAACAGTTGTTTGTCAGTGGCGGCACCGTGCGGGTTCTGCTGGAGCTGCTTCATGTAGAAGGCGCTCAGTCGGACATCCTCGCTCGGGTTCTCCTCGATGTATTTCGCCAGCTGGGTGTCGCTCAGCCCTGCGAGACCGGGGAATGCGCGCGGGCTGTCGTTGATCACAGCTCGGGCGGTCGCGAGCTTGACGTGGGTGATGCCGAGAGACTTGTCCGGCTTGAGGCTCTCCTCCGCGGACCAGTTGGCCATACGCCCTGCGGCGGTAAGCGGCCCGTCCAGGCCGGGCTCCTGGTTCTGGTACCACTGCTGCTCCTGCCACATGATGGCGAGCAGCAGGTCCGTGCTGATGCCGGTCTCGGCGGACGCTCGACGGGCCGCCTCGATCAGCTCGGGTGGGACGTTGATCCGGTGCGGACCGTTCTGGGCACTCTGCAGCCGCATGGCGATCGAGAGGGCGCTGTTGCCGTCGCGGTCGAGCGCTTCCTGGACTGTCCTGGAGCTCTCGACGACGGCCAGTTGGGTCAGGGTGCGAAGCTCGTCGGCCGCCGCCGCGTCTGCAGCGGTCGCATCGTGCAGTGCCGCCGTGATCAGAACCTGCGCCTGGTGGATCTGCTCGTTCAGGGCTGCGGCCCCGGCCGGTTCGGTGAACACGGGGTCGGTGTAGACGCTGCCGTCCTGGTTGACCTTCAGATGGTGACCGTGGGCAAAGTCGAGTGCACCGTGAAGGGCGCTTTGGGCGTTTGCTATCGCGGTGGCGAGCCGGTCGTAGACCTTGGCAAGGTCGCGCATGGACAGGGCCGCAGCCTCGTAGGCGTCCGCATGCTGCGCGAACCGTGCTCGGGCAGAATCTCCGGTCGGGCTTGCCCAGGCGCTGGCGAGCGTACGGGAGACCTCGTCACGTGCGACTGCGGCCACGTTCTCGCAGTGCCTGGCCGTGGCCAGAGCGTCGTCACACGCCTTCTGCCAGAGCTGGGGCTGGGCGCGATCCAGATCATCGAGCGTCAGCATTAGGCGCCCCGCAGCCACTGGGCGTCACCGGAGAGCATTGCAGCCGTCTGGCCATCCGTGGTGACGTAGCTGTTCGCCGATGCCTTGAGCGCGTCGGCAGCCGCCTCGACCTCGTCCGCCTCCTTGTGCAGGCGGTCCCTCCATGCCATGACGCACTGGGAGTTGGCGCCGGCTGCCTGCAATCCGCGATGTGCGCCGCCGGCCGTCTCCGCGTCGTCCAGCATGAACCCTCGGCGACTCTCCGCACTGGCCTCCTGCATGGAGACGGCTACGCGTAGAACGCTATCCGGATCGATGTCGATGTCGGCTCGCAAGTCATCCCCCCATGGTGACTCATTGTCCAGCGATCTTGACGCTCCGTAGGACGAGCCTGAATCGTCGATGGTTCCCCGGGCGCAGAACTCTCTGGACTGCGGCCCCCTCGCCCCGACGTGCGACTCGCCGGACGGTGGAGGCGGCTCGCTGGCCGCCCGCCGATAGGCCTGGCCCTCCGTCGCGGCGAGGAGGGCACATCGAGCAACACTGATCGACACGGTCGTCAGCGTTGCGCCCTCGATGTGCCCTCCCGGGCCGAAAAAGTAGCGTTTCCGCAGGTCAGTGCGGTCTGCTAGCGGTAGTTCACGAACTGGATCGCGAACTCCAGGTCCTTGCCCTTGAGGAGGGCCTGGACCGTCTGCAGGTCGTCCCGCGACTTGGAGCTGACGCGCAGTTCGTCGCCCTGGACCTGGGCCTTGACGCCCTTGGGGCCCTCGTCGCGGATGATCTTCGCGACCTTCTTGGCATCGTCCTGCGTGATGCCTTCCTTGACGTCCACGGAGATCTTGTACTCCTTGCCGGACAGCTGCGGCTCACCCGCGTCCATCGCCTTCAGCGACAGCCCGCGCTTGATGAACTTGTCCTTCAGGACGTCCAGGATCGCCTTGACGCGCTCCTCGCCGTTGGCCTTCATCTCGATCTTCTCGCCCGACCGCTTGATCTCGGCGCCGACGTTCTTGAAGTCGAAACGGGTGGAGATCTCGCGGGAGGTCTGGTTGATCGCGTTGTCGACCTCCTGCCACTCGACCTTCGAGACGATGTCGAAACTGGAGTCGGCCATGGGTGTTGGTCTCCTTGCGGTACTGGCTTCACGGTCAGGGGCCACCCGTCCCGGACGGCCGCCGCCCCAGCCTATCCAGCCACGCCCCCGCGCCGCGGCCGACAGCCGCGACCCGCCCTTGATCGTCACGTGACCAATCGAGTGGCGGACCACCCCCGTCCATCGGGTATCGTTTACGACGTCGAACGGGGCAGCCCCCCGCGAGACACCATCCCTGGCTGGTTGCCCGAGCGGCCAAAGGGAGCAGACTGTAAATCTGTCGCGCAAGCTACGCAGGTTCGAACCCTGCACCAGCCACCGGATAACGGAACGGCCCTGAACTGCGGAAACGCAGTTCAGGGCCGTTTCTGTTTTGTTCGAATGACTGGTACGTCGAGTGGTCGATTTGGGGGGTTTGTCTCACCCGATCCCGCCGGAATCCCACCTCTGACCAGCGCGTCCGGACCAGTCACGGACCAAGAATCACGCCTGCCCGGCCGGACGTGGGATCTGCCGTGGGACGGCGTTGCGGCGGAGCCGCTTGGAGATCAGCTCGTTCGCGTAGTCCTCGGTGCCGTGGAGGCACTTCGCGTAGACCCGCAACAGCACCGCGACGCTGTGGCCGGCGCGACGCGCGACCTCGGTCGGATCGACCCCCGAGTTCAGCCAGAGCGAGACACATGCGTGACGCAGGTCATACGGGCGCTTGCCCAGCGCGGTGGCGCAGTCGGCGGGGGAGAGCACCTCGGCGCGGGCCTTCGCCCAGACGGCGCCGTATCCGCTCTCCTGGACCATGCCGTCCCGCGAGGTGCGGAACAGCCGCCCGTCCGGCGCGATGCCGTACGCCTCGATGTGCTCCCGCAGCAGCGCGACCAACTCCGGGGGGATCGGTACGGGCCGGGTCGCCTTGACCGCTCGGTGCTTCAGTCCGCGCGTGTCGTGGGACGTGCCGTCGTCGGTCCACGACGATCCGACCCGAGGCCGGCTGCCGTCCAAAACGAGACGGCCCCAGCCCTCCTCCGGCAGCACGCACCGGTCGCGCTTCAGGTGGATCACCTCGGCCGGCCGCATCGCGGCGTAGTAGAGGCACCCGAAGAACGCCTTCAGCCGAGGCCCGCGGCGCCCCTGCCGCCCGACGGCGTCGAGAAGCGCGATGGCCTGCTCCGGGTTCACCACTACCCCGGGGTCGACCTCCTCCTCGACCTCCGGTGGCTGCCACTGGACCAATGGCATCGGGTTCGTGGTCAGCAGCCCCTCCTCGACGGCGTGGCCGAGGACGTGGTGCAGGATCCGGCGCTTGCGGAGGATGACCGACGGCGCCGCCTTCGTGCCGTCCAGCTTCACCGCCAGGGCGTCCAGCATCCGGCGCATCATCCTGGGCTCCTCGAACTCCGCCACCATCAGGGAGTTCTTCTCGACCCAGGCGAGGGCCCTGACCATCTCCGGTGGGGGCTCCTTGTCCCGCTGGTTGACGTTGAAGGCCCAGCTGTAGAGGGCACGTCGCACGATCCGCTTGTCCGGCATCCCCGCTTTCGAGCGGACCAGCTCGAACGTCACCGTGGCCAGGGCGTCGGCCCACGTCGTCCGGGTCTTGGCCGGCGCCCCCTCCCAGCGCCTCTCCACGTAGTTCCGGCCGTGCTGGTACCAGCTGACCTGCTTCTCCTTGCGCAGCTCGGAGAGTGGCAGGCCTCGGTCGAGGTCGAACGCCTCGCCGGCCCGGGCGGCGGTGATGAGTTCGGCCTTTCGGCCGTCGGCCTGGGTCTTCGTGAGGAACGACTCGGAGAACTCACGGACTCCGACGGTCCAGCGGACCATGAAGGGCCTGCGCCGGTCGGGGCGGACCCGGTGCTCCCAGAACTGCACCTTGTACGAGGTCGGCATCAGGCGGCGGCCTCGCACGACGCCCACCAGGCGTCGAGCGCTGCGCGGCTGACACGGATCTGACCGTTGGGCAGCTTGGTCAACTTCGGGCCCTTGCCGCGGGCGCGCATCCGGTAGAACGCGGCGCGCGACATCTCCAGCTCTTCGAGGACAGCGGGGAGCTTCAGGTACTCCTGCTTGGGCATGGCGGGGTCTCCATGTGAGGTCACGCGCCACCTGTGGTGGCCGCGGGAGGGGTGGAAAGGGTGGAAAGGGTGGAAAGCCTGCTGACCTGGGCTTTCGTGGGGTGGAAAGGGGGGTGCTAAGTGGGGTGGAAAGGGTGGGGTGTCGGCGGGCGCGGGCGGGGCGGGGGCTTTCCACCCCCCTTTCCACCACCCTTTGCACCCGGTGTTTTCGCAGGTGGGAGGGCTTTCCACCCTTTCCACCCTTTCCACCCCCGGGGTTCAGTCGGCGGGTGGGGCGTAGAGCAGGACGGTGGTGTGGCGTCCGGTGCCGGGTTCCTGGACGCTGGCGTAGCCGTCGATGTGGAGGAGCCGGGCGACGAGTCGGGCGCGGTCGTCCTTGGTGTCGCGCTTGAACAGTCGGTAGACGTCGTCGCCCTTGAGGCCGCCGGGTCCGGCGTTGCGGACGGCCGCGGCGAGCTTGTCCAGTTTCGGGTCGCCGGTGGTCGCCCCGGCCATCCCGAGGACGTGCGCGGCGGAGGCCCGGGAGTAGTTGACGAGGGCGTGAGCTGCCCGCAGGTGGACTTCGCCGATCTGGCGTTGGTGGTCAACGAGGGCGTAGACCATGGCCAGGCGCAGGGCGTAGGGGGCGGCGCGGGCGGTGAACTCGGCGAGCGGGCCGGCGCCGTCCTCGTCCCCGCACAGTGCCGGGTAGATGTCCTCGCGCCACGCGGCCCGGGCCGGTTCGTCGAGGGTGACCTCGCCTGCCTGGCGGGCGTCGGTGAGGACAGTGCGCCAGGCGGTGGCGAGGTTGTCCACAAGTTGTGGATCGGCTCCGCGGGATTCGGCGAGCAGGAGATTGCGGTGGACGAAGACCGGCAGGTAGCGGTTGTAGGTGCCGCCGGCCATCTCGGAGTCCTGCATCTTGGCGCGCAGTTCGCGGGGGCTGATGTGGCCGATGATCGCGACGTGCGGAGCCGTGGCCCGCATCGCCTCGCGGTTCATCACCCCGAGGTCTTCGCCGTTCCACGCCTGCCGCAGGACCCCGCCCAGAGAGGAGCCCTCGCGGCGGGCGCGGGCCATGGTGATGCCGTACTCGGATTCCACGATCCAGCGCCGCTTGTCGAGGATCCCGGGGTCGTCCTTCTTCTTCGGGTCGCCGTCGCGGACGGCTTCGATCAGGCCTTCGCCGGACGACAGGCCGGACAGTGCGTTGTCCTTGAAGAACGTCGGTTCGGCGGCGGTGAGCAGCATTTTGGCGGTGTTGGTGGCGGCGCCCTTGCGGCCGGCGGCGGTGGCGCCGATGGTGAGTGCCCAGATGAGGGCGGGGTGGCGGTCGTTGCCGATCCGCAGGTGCGGGCCGGAGCCGAGCATGGCGCCGGCGGCGGACAGCAGGTTGACCAGGACCCCGACCGGGTCGGCCTCGGTGGTGCCGTCGAGTTCGCGGACGGTGTCCCCGGCCCAGCCCTGGAACACGGCCGGGTCCGGTACCGGGCCGGGCCGCACCGGCCGCTCGACGTCCGTGAGGGGCCCGTAGAACGTGTCCACGGGCGGCCCCGCGGCGGTGACGTTCTCGGGTGGCTCGGTGGTCGGGGCGGCGGTCACCCGGCCTCCCGGTGGCGCCGACGTGGGGCGAGAGATGGGCGGCGGGTGGTGTGCGGGTACGGGCCGTCAGGGCCGTTGGCGGAAGCGGTCATGAGGGCTCCTCCAGTGCTGTGGTCGGGCTTGAAACGGAGGCGGGCAGGGGGCTGGACTCTGTGGTCACGGCCCGGGGAAGCGCGGGGCCGGAGAAGCGGCCTTTCCGGCCCCGCGCCGGGTGGGCGCGTGTCTAGCCGGGCCGTCCCGGGGTGGTGGCGGCCCGGGCGATTCCGCGGTGGATGGTGCGCTCGCACTCCGGGTGCGGCAGCCCGATGGCCAGGCCGGCGGACAGCAACGCGTCCAGCACCACGTCCTCGGGGATGACACCGGTGTGGACGTGCCGGCCGAGGGCGGCGGCGGACGCGAAGAGCTGCTTGCCGCGGCCCCCGGGCTGGGTCCTTGCCCGGACCTTCGCGGCCTCTCGGTCGATCGCGGCCCGGGCGTAGGCATCCTGCTTGTGGATCCGTCGGTCAAGGTCCCGCTGCTCCGGCACGTTGACCGGGGCGGGCTTGGGTGCGAGCAGGGCCAGCAGCCCGGCCGGCGCGGGCGCGATGGCGTGGGGATCGGTGCCGGGGGCGAACAGGTACCGGCCGCTCTCGCCGAGGGAGCCGGGGCCGACCAGGTACCCGGCCGGGCCCCGGACGTCGATCCCCGCCGCGATGTCCTTGACCGAGTTGACGATCCGGGCGCCGGGCGTGGAGGAGAGCCACAGGTGCCGGCCGCCCGACGGGGTCGCCACTGTCGCGGTGGGCGGGACGGTGAAGCGGTGCTGCTCGGCGAGTCGGGCCAGGTCGGCGATGCCGTCCTGGCCGTCCTTGACGTCGAGGTCGAGGCCGATCAGCCAGTGCGGGGGCCGCCCGCAGGCGATGCCGTAGGCGGTGGCCCACGGGGCCCGCTCGAACATCTCCTGGATCACGGTGTGGTCGGTGGTGGCGTCGTGGACGCCGTGCCCGAACCGGCCGCACGTCGCGCGGCAGTTCTCGCGGACCTTGCCGGGCGGGTGCGGGCTGGGGATCGCGGGCCGCTTGGTGCGGGCCAGGGGGAAGACCGCCAGACCACGATCGGCGGCGGTATGGGCGGCGTGCAGAGCGCGGTGCCAGTCGGACACGGGCAGCTCCTCAGGCAGAGAGGGAATGGAAGGAATCCGGCCCGGCCGCGGCCGGGCCGGGGGCGTTGATGGGCTCGGTGTGCTGCTCGGCGCAGACCTTGTGCGACGGTCGGTGCCGCTCGTCCCGCAGCGGGGTCGGCCGGCGGCACCAGCGACAGGGCAGGGCGCGGGCGCGGTCGAAGTGGGAGGCGTCGCGCCAGTCGAGGACGGCGGCCACGGCCCGGCCTACGCGACCGGCAGGGGCGAGGGCGTGGCGGCGAGCAGGCGGGCGGCGGCCTGGCGGCCGATCAGTTCGGTGTAGGCCGGGGGGATGGCCTCGGCCAACTCGCGTCGGTCGCTCGTCCAGTGGATGCCCATGGCGTCCTGCCACTGGGCCACGGTTCCCTTGCCGCCGCCGTTGCCGTACACGGCGAAGTACGGGCCGGTGAACCACCGGCCGTGGCGCATCCCGGCGACCCGGCCGCGGTGGCGCAGGTGCTCGGGCTGGTCGAGGACGAGTCCGCCGCCGGCCTCGAAGTGGCGGTGGCGGATGACGGCGAGGCCGAACATCTCCCCGCACAGCGTGACGGTGATGTCCATGCGGCGGGAGGCACGGCCCGCGGGCTGCTCGATGATCCAGGGGCGGTCGGTGGACCGCAGGGCGGCGCGGGTGGGTTCGAGCAGGTCCGGGTACCGGTCGCGCTTGGCGGCGTTGGTGCCGGCGGTGAGGGTGCAGTCGAACTGGCACGGCGGGCTGGTGTGGATCAGGTCGAACTCGGCGCCGTGCTCGCGGATGTAGTCGACGGCGTCGCCGCGCACGAAGGTGTGCGGGTAGTTGGGCTGCGGGGCGATGTCGATGCCGGTGACGTCGAACCCGGCCCGCGCGTAGCCGGTCCCGGCGCCCCCCGCGCAGCAGAACGCGTCCAGGACCCGCAACCGGCGGACGCTGCGGAGGGTGGCGGTCACCGGGACACCCCGGTCAGCTCGTCGACCAGGTGGGCGTTCGCGTTGGCGTATCCGGCGAGGGCCCGGACGGCGGCTTTGGCGTCGCGGGTCATGGCGGCGCCGGGCCGGGTCGTGCTGGGGGTGATGAGGAGCCGTTCCGGTACGGGGAGGAGCAGGTCGGCGGTGACCAGCAGGGCGGGCCGCTCCGTCAGTTCGGGGCTCTCCAGCGTGGCCCACTGCTGGTCGGCCCACGGGTTGTGCTCGCGCTGCCAGTCCAGGACCCGGGCGGGGCGGTGGGTGAGGGTGTGGTGGCGGAGCGGGACGGTGATCCGCAGGGCGAGCCGGTGGTCCTCGGTGATGACCGCAGTGACGGCGTGCAGGTCGGGCCGGATGCGCACGTAGCCGGGCACCATGATCGGGCCGGTGGCGACCATCCAGGCGACGGCGGCGAAGTCGACGGCGCGGAGCGGTTCGCCGTCGTCGTTCAGCAGGTGGGGGTGCAGGGCGAGGTGGGCGCCGTAGCGGGAGTCGCCGTCGGACGCGCGGGACCTGTCGTAGCTGTCATCGGTGACGGTGAGCGTGTGCGTGCCGAACTCGGGCATGCTGGTGTCCTTCGGTCTCGTGGAAACGGGAGCGGATCGCCCCGCAGCAGCCGGTCTCACCCGGCAAGGTCGTCCGGCTGCTGCGGGGTTTCGTGCTGTCCGGGGCCGGTGGCCCCGGGGTTCAGCGGTTGCGGTTGGTCATGGTGACGCTGACGTTCACCGCGCCCCGCCCGCCAGCGGCGCTGTTGCTGTTCTTGATCAGCCAGGCGAGGGCGAGGACGGCGGCGAGCAGGCCGAGGCCGGTCGCGGCCTGGGCGACGGCTTGCAGCATGTAGCCGACCCCGAGGCCGGCGGCGCCGGTGCCGATCCCGCCAGCCAGCAGCCGGGCGGGCCACGGGTCACGCTCGGGCAAGGCGTTGAGCGCCCGTTCCGGGGCGTGGGCCTGGCTGGCGGCCGGGACCGGCGGGCCGAGGTGCGGGAGTGGGGCGGGCTGGTACGGGATCAGCGGGGCGGCGGTGGCCGGGTGGGGGAGGTAGTAGGGCCGGCCGTCGGCGGTGTGGAGCACCGCCGGGGTGTGCTGCTGGTGATGGTTCATGGCGGTGCCCTCCGGGATGGTCAGTGGTGGGAGATGAGTCCGACGGTGGCCTGTATGGCGGCGTTGACGGGTCCGGCCAGGCCGGTGGTGGCGAGGGTGAAGCCGGACAGCCACAGCGCGGCGGCGGTCGGCAGGGAGGCCCGGCGGCCGCGGATCAGCAGGACGCTGACGACGGCGAGCAGGACGGCGAGTGAGACGGAGACGATCACGGCGGTGGCCTTCCGGGTGCCGGTTCGGATCGGGGTTGTGGGCCATCACGTGGCACCAGTGGCAGGCCGCGGAGAGGCGGCCCGCGGCTTGTCGCGTTGGTTGTCGCTTGGCACTTGTCGTCTGTCACTTGTCGCTTGTCGCTTCCCAGGTCACAGGGGGTATCCGCGCCGTGCGACAAGCGCACCGCCCCCTGGGCGCGCGGAGACGACAAGCGACAAGCGGGGGTGTCAGCTGTCTGCGGGGGGCTTGGGTGCGTGGGTGTGGTGGACGTAGCGCGCTGCCGTACCGGAGCCGGTGCGGACCGTCTCTCCTGCCTCGGTCCACTCCCGGAGCCAGCCGTTGATGGTCTGCCGGGTGGTGCCGAACTCGGGCTTCAGGACCCGCTCCATTGCGGACGCTCCGGTGCCGTCCGGTCCGGCCTTGATCAGCAGGATGAGCGCGGCCTCGCGGGCGCCGGGCTCTTCCGGGGTGTCCTGTTCGCGGCCGCTGGACCAGGTGCTGGGGTCGGACCAGTCGGTGGCCGTCGCGCTGCCGGGCTCGTCGGCCGCGGGCAGCAGCCAGAGGCGCTCCAGCTCGTCGGCCGGTGCCTGGGCGGGCTGGTCCCACCCAGCGGTGGCCTTCCACCCGCCCGGCAGCGGCCCGGTGTTCAGCCCCTGCTCCGGCCGGCCGGCCGCCTGCTCCGTGCCGCCGGGCTGTCCGCCGGCGGGGACGGTGGCGGATTCCCAGAGGTGGCCGCACCGCTCCAGCTGCCAGCGTTCGGTGTAGTCGGTGCCCGCGGCGTCCAGTGACGGGGCGTCCAGGGCGGGGCGGCGGTGGGAGGTGAGGGCGGTGATGTCCTCGATCTGGCCGGGGGTGATGCGCCATTGGCGGGCCTTGGCGGGCTGCTTGCCCTCGGTGCCGACCAGCAGCGAGCCGGGGCCGGAGAACGAGTCTTCTGCGCGCAGGGCCCGCCAGCCGAAGAGGTGCCCCAGTTCGGAGTCCTCGTAGGCGCCGGTGGCGACCCGGTTGGACGCCATTTTGCGGACCAGCGGGTCGGGCATGACGTCCTGGGTGACCCGTAGGACGGAGACGACGACCCGGATGGCCATGGCGCGGGCGATCCGGATGACCTGGGAGATTCCGGCGAGCACCGCTTTGGCCTCGCGGGTGGCGGCGACCTCGGCGCCTTCGTCCATGACGATGACGATCTCGGGCACGTTGGGGCCGACGGGGAGCTTGTCCTCGTTGGCGTCGCGCATGGCGTCCTGGTAGGCGGTCTTGCGGCGCTTGGCGATCCGCACCGCCGCGCCGAGCATCCGCTTCGCTTCGGCGGGGGTGGAGGCGACCCAGTCCACCCCGGGGGTGGGGATGTCCGCCCCCGCCCATCGCGTTCCGGGCCGGCCGGTCTGGGCGTCGCGCCAGGCGTTCAGCCAGGGCAGGCCGATGCTGCCGGCGTTCAGGTCGATCACCCAGACCAGGGTGTCGTTGGTCTGGCCGAGCCGGGCGATCAGGGTGTGCAGCCAGTTCGTCTTGCCGGAGCCGGTGGGGCCGGTGACGATCGTGGACGCCTGCCGCAGGTCCAGCTCGGCCCGCTCCCCGGTGGACAGCAGTGCGACCGGCACCGGGTTGTTGACCGTGGTCGTCTCCTGCAGGTCCTCGACCGGGAACGGCAGCTCCGTCCCGGCCAGGTTCTTCGTGGTGACCATGATGAGGACCCGGCGCCGGGAGATGCCGGGCATGGTGGCCAGGCCGCAGCCCTCGGGCAGGTCGAGGTCGGCGCCGAGGCCTTCGGTCCGGTCGGTGATGGTCCGGCGGGTGGTGCCGCCCTCGGGCAGTTCGACCTCGACGGTGTAGCCGGCGCCGGAGGGCCAGTGCTCGATCCCGAGGACGACCACGTCGACGTTGCAGACGCGCTTGATGCGGGCGGTCCAGTCGGCGCCCATCTGCCGGCGGGCGCCGATCAGCAGCAGGTGACGGCGGGACTCCTGCTCGATCTCCTCGTGTGCGGCGAACCCGACCGCGAGGGTTCCCGCGAGGGTGCCGGCGGCGGTGAGGGTGCCGAGGTGGGGCCAGGTCCACGGGCCGCCGTGGGCGATGGCCCAGGAGGACCAGCCGCTGGCGGTGAGCCAGCATGCCCCGCGGAAGGTGAGGGTGGCGCCGGTGAGGCGGCGGCGCAGGCCGGCGGTGAGGGTGCCGATCGCGCCGGCCGCGCCCGCGGCGAGGGCCCAGCCCGGGGGCATGCCGGTGGCGTGCCCCAGCGAGGCGGTGGTGAGGGCGCCGAGGGTGCCGTTGACGGTGCCGGACAGGATCCCGTGTCCGGCCTTCCAGTCGATCCGCACCCCGGACTTAGCGGGGTGCTTGGGGTTGGTCATCGTGCTTCTCTCCTGCTCACGAAAGGGGGAGGGAGCGGGCCGCCCACCGCGGGGTGGGCGGCCCGGGACGATCTGCGGTGCGGGGTCGAGCGGGTGGGTTACTGGACGTTCCAGCGGCGTTCGCCGTCGAGGCCGTTGCGGGGGTTCTCGATCCGCTCGATGTCGGCCTCATGCACCCGGCGGTAGATGACGGGGACCTCTTCGAGCGCGCTCACGACCTTGGCCATGGCGCGGTAGCCCTCGCCGATCTCCTCGACCACCGCCGGGTCCACCGGCAGCCTCTCGGCGGACAGCTCGGCGAGGACCCGCAGGACGTCCTGGAGGGTGAGGAACGCGGTGGGCAGGTCGTTGACCAGCTGCTCGAACTCGGTCATGTGCTCGGGGTCGAACGTGGAGGCGGCCTGCAGCATCACGTCGGCCGCGGAGGAGAGGGAGAACGCGGGAAGGGTGGACTCGGAGTCGGACATGGTTGCCTCCTGGGGGTGCCAGCCGTAGATGACGCGGATCGGTGTCCAGACGGTCGGGACCTGCACCGCCTGCCTCTCAGGGGCCGGGGTGGCGGTGGGTTCGGCGTTGCGGGCGGGGTCGTTCACGGTCTCGGCGGGCACCGGCACCTCGCCGACGGCGGCCAGGTCGGTCCCGGCGATCGCCGCGTCCCGCGCTTCGCGGGCGGTGCGGGCACGGCCGGCCAGGTGCCGCCAGGTGCGGCGCAGGTGGGAGGCGACCATGCCGCGGTGCCGCCAGTTGCCCGCCAGCACCGAGGCGGTGCCGACCACCCCAGTGGCGAGGACGGCGCCGGTCATCCTGGCCCGGTAGCGCCATGCCGAGCGCTTCAAGGCCTTCTGCTGCTCGGGCGTCGACGCCACCGGCGCGGACGACTTCCCGCCCCTCGCCTTGGTGGCGGCGGCGGTGGTGGCGGTGGTGGGGTTGGTGAGGCCGGTGGCCGGGTCGAGGCCGGCCTTGCGCAGGGCCCGTTCCCGGCCCTTGATCAGGCGCTTCTCGGTGAGGGCAGCGATCTTCGCCGACCGGGCCGCGGACGCCTCCGGCCACCGGGCGGCCGAACCGCCACGGCGAACGGGCTCGTTGCCCCACCCGCCCTTCGCCACCGACCGAGCCACCCACTGGGGTTCCCGCCAACCACCCACTCCGGAGCGCTGGTCGGCGCCGGGCCGGTGGCCGGAGGCGGACCGGCCGGAAACCCCGACGGTGGTACTCGGTCCCGGTCGGCCGAGACCGACGCTCGCTGTTCCGGCGGCTCGGCGGGCGCCGCTCTTAACGGCCCCGGTGGCGGGGCTTCCGGTCGCGGTGTGCGGCCTGGCCGCGCTCCCGGTGGGCGAGGTGGTGCGGTGCTGGGCGGTGCGGGCGGCGGCCCGCAGCCCGGACGCGCTCGGCCGGGCCGGCCCGGCCCACGGCACCCCGCCACCGGCGCCGGTGGCGGACGCCCGGCGGGCACCCGGCACTTGCCCGAACGCGGAGGACGAACGCGGCGCGGCACCGCGACCGCCGCCGGATCCGGTCGAACCGCCGCTGCGGGTAGAAGCGTTCGTGCGGTTGCGGTGGCTGCGGCGGGCCAGGGAGCCGGCCGCGACCACGCCGGCGGCGACACCGGCGACCGCGAGGGATGCGGGGCCGCCGAGGGCGAGGGCTCCGGTCGTGACGGCGCCGGCCGCGTTCGCGGCGGCCACCGCGAGCGGCAGGCCCGGCACCGGGGCCGCCGGCGGGCTGCCCGCCGGCGGCGGGGCGGTGGGCGTGGGCGGGATGGCGGGTTGGGGCTGGGTGGTGACCTCGACCAGGGTCGGAGGCTCGGCCATGATGGCAACTCCGGTTTCTCTTCAGGGAGGGATTCGGAGGCCCGGGACGGCCGGTCAGCTTGCCGGCGTGCACGGCCGTCCCGGGGTGGCGCTGGTCCGTGCTGGCTAGAGCTGGTTGGGCTCCAGACTGAAGAACAGGGTGTTGGCGTCGGCGAGCTCCGGCTTCTGCCGGGTCAGGGACTCCCGGATGGCCCGGTAGGCGTCGGCGCGGGTGGCACCCGCGGGCGGGTCGTAGGTGCCGTCGGTGGTGATCACCCGCAGCGTGCCGTTGCCGAGCCAGGCCTGCAGCGTGATGATCCACGCGTACGTCCGGCCAGCGGCCGCAGTGGTGACGGTGGTGTCGGACATGGGGCATCTGCCTTTCAGGGGTGGGATGTTCAGGCGGTGAGGCCGAGCCGGTCCGCGCACGGCACGCAGGTGCCGTAGCGGGCGGGCAGGACGTAGCCCGCGTCGCGCGAGCACTGCGGGCACCAGCGGCGCGCCAAGTTGGCCTTGGCGAGCGCGGCCTGCTTGGCGGGGGTCATCGGCCGGACCGGGGCCGCGAGGTCGAGGCGGTAGAGGAACGCGGTGGCGTTGCCGCCGAAGCGCGAGCGCCAGCACATCTGCGCGGCGACCGGGTGCCCGCCCGGCCGAAGCCCCGCATTGCGCAGCTGCCGGCGGGTGGCGTACCCGTCGGGTGCCTGCCGCCACCGGAACGTCGGGATACACCCCGCACCGGTGCCGGCCGGGACCTTGGTCCGGCGGCTCACGCCGACACCGCCGCGGTCCCGACGAGCGGGCGCAGGGCGTCGCGTACCCGCTGGGCGCGGGGCTGGCCGATGCCGTACTCGGCGCGCAGGGTACGCACCGACGGCAGGCCACCCTTGGCGAGTACACCCGCGAACCGCGCCGCCGCCACCGGCAACAGCTCATCCCCGGTAGCCGGATCTTCCTGCTGGTCAGGTGCCGTGTATCCGGTGTATCCACCGCCCTCGGGTACGTACCCGGCCGCGCCGTGCGGGCGGGTACGTTCCGGGTCGACGGCGGGTGCGGGGCGTGCCGGGAGCGGCATGAACAGCAGCTCCGGCACCGCCTCGACGGCCGTTTCGACCAGCTCCGGCACGGACGCCGGGTCCGGCCCGGGTACGGCGGGTACGGCCGCCGGGTACACCCCGGCCGGACCGGGTACCGCGGGTGCGGGCTCGGCCCACAGTGGCGGCAGCTCGACCTCGGCCGGGTGCTCGATCGCCGGGGCGGGCTCGGTGGCGGTCTTGGTGTGGAGCACGTGGACCCGCCACAGGACCAGCGGGGCGATGGCGGAGACGAGCGCGATGAGCTTCCAGCCGGGGTGCAGGATGCCGGCGGCGAGCAGGTGGGCGGCGGCGTTGGTGGCGATCATCCCGAGCACCGGCGGGAACACCTCACGTCCGGCCCGCAGGGCGCGCAGGGCGTAGGTGTCGAGCGCCAGCGGCAGGCCGGCGGCCACGACGGGGTGGAACCCGGACTGGACGGCCAGCGCCCATTCGCCGTGCGCGGAGACGGTGACGGCGGCGCCCATGGCCAGCCAGGCCAGGACGTCCATCCGGCGGTGCTTCACCGCGCACCCCCGATCCGGGCGGACATCGGGGTGGCGGCGCGCTCGGCGCGGTGGCGGGCGTCGAGGTCGGCGGTGTGCCGCTCGACCCGCTCCGCCAGGCGGGCGGCGTTCTCGCGTACCCGGCGCAGGGCCTCATCGGCCTGCACGGTGTCCGCGGCCGCGGTCGCGGTGGTGGTCATCAGGCCACCTGCTTCCGCTGCCGGTCCGCCAGGAGGCGGCGCTGGTAGGGGGTGAGGCCGCCGAAGATGCCGTGCTTCTCGCCGCGCTCCATGGCCAGCGCCAGGCACATCTCGCGGACCGGGCAGCCGGCGCAGATGTCCTTGGCCCGCAGGACACAGAAGCCGTAGTCGTCGGCGTCGTCCTCGGGGAAGAACAGGTCCGGGTCGACGCCGGTGCAGACGGCGCCCGGCAGGGAGCCGGCCGCCTCCGGCGGGGTGAACACCGCGTCCCCTGCGGGGGAGGCGGTCAGGTGCGGTCGGTTGGTGCCGCGCAGGCCGCGGCGTACGAAGCGGGTCATCACGCGGCCGCCTTCCAGGTGGCGGCGCGGCGGCGCTCGGAGGTGTTCAGCAGGGCGCGGGCGTAGCGGGCGGGCTCGGGGGCCAGGTCGCGAAGCACGTCCCGGGCCACCGCGAGCCGGACCACCTGGTCGGTGTCCGACTCGACGGCGGGGCCGGCGAACAGCTCCACGTCGATGCCGAGGGCCAGCTCGGCGAACTCGGAGGCCGTAGCGGCCTCCTGGCCTGCAACAATCAGTCTCACGGGTCCTTCTCCTAGGTTGAGGGCCCGGCGGGGCGGCTTCTCTCCCGGCCAAGGTCAGGAAGCCGCCCCGCACTTCGGGCAGAAGGGGACCACCGGCCCGAGCGGCCCGTGGTCGAGGACCGCGGCCCAACCCCGTGAGGGCCGGCCGCGCGTGTGATCAGTAGCTCTGTGGGAACCGGCACGACGGCCGGGCCCGCTACCGCGCGACCCCTTCCGAGGGCCGTGGGACGGCAGCGTTGTCAATGAACGAGCGCTTCCCTGGCCAACCCCCTGCAGGAGCCGACTTCCGGACGCATTTGCGCAGCTCAGAGCAGCCCAAAGAAGGCCCCTCTGCGTCACCCCTGTCTCACTCGGTGTGACACTGCGAAGCTACTCGCAGAGATTCTGCGAGTCAAGAGAATCTGCTACTCGCAGAGATTCAGCGACCGTGGAAGACTGGTGCTCCGACCTGATAGGGGAGCTGTGACCATGGGTTTTGGGCTCGTAGTGCGTTTCACCGCCCGCGACGAGAGCGCGGCGCAGGCGTTCGACGAACTTGCGGCAGCGGCGCTGGAGGGCATCAAGGCCCACGAGCCGGGCACGCTGGTCTACGTCAACCACCGCGTGCCGGATGAGCCGCGGGTGCGCGTGTTCTACGAGCTCTACGCGGACCGGGCTGCCTTCGAGGCCCACGAGGAACAGCCCCACGTGAAGCACTTCCTGGCCGAGCGTGGGCAGTACCTGGAGTCCTTCGAGGTCACGTTCCTGGATGAGGCCGCGGGCAAGCGCCCGGCCCCGGTCGGCGACGCCCGATGACGCCAGAAGACCGCCGGGTCTTTGGGGCTCGGGTCGCGCAGCTCAGGAAGCAACGCGGCCTGAAGCAGGACGAACTCGCCGCAGCAATCAACCGAACGGCCAGCTGGGTGTCCCAGGTTGAGCGAGGCGTTCAACCTGTCGTGCGGCTGGACGTGCTGCAGCTGCTCGCCGACGGCTTGGGTGTCTCCGTGCAGGTGCTTCGGCCGGACGCGCCCCAGGCCACGCCTGTTCCACCATCTGTGGAGGAACAGCCGAACGACCTCGATGAGGCCCGCTTGCTGATCTCGGGCCATCCGGCGCTCGGCGTTCTGCTGGGACCGGTCTCGGCCAGCGAACAGCCGACCTTGGCCGAGCTGACCGCGGCCGTGTCTGAGGTGTGGGAGCTGACCCACGCTGCCCGGTTCTCGGAGCTGAGTGCGGCGCTCGGGCGAGTCGTGCCGCGGCTGGAGCGAGCGGTGCGGACGGCCGTGCCCAAGGACCGGCCGGAGATGTACGAGCTGCTCAGCCAGAGCTACCAGGCTCTGGCGGCAGCCTTTGTGCGGCAGGATGAGGCAGATGCGGCTTGGGTCGCAGCGGATCGCGCGATCCGAGCCGCGGAGCAGTCGGCGCGGCCTCTCCACGTCTTCGCCGGCATCTTCCGGCTGGCACAGGCGTTTGTCCGGCTCAAGCACCTCGACCAGGCTGAGCATGCCGCGAGCAGCGCTGTCGCGGTGCTCAAGCGGCATACCGCTGTGGAAGCCCCAGATCCTGAGGCCTTGTCAGTGCTCGGGTCTCTGCATTTGGTGTTGGCGCTCGTTGCAGCCCGAGCGGGCCAGCGAGAGGAAGCCCGCGATCAGCTCCGCAACGCTCGCCGCGTAGCGGCTCAACTGGGCGAGGACCGGAACGACTTCAACCTCGAGTTCGGGCCAACAAATGTGGAGATCCAGGCTGTCTCGACGGCGGTGGACCTGGGTGACGCCGGAGAGGCTCTCGACATCGGTCAGGGTATCGATGCAAGCAGGCTCTCACCCGAAAGGCGAGCACGGTTGCTGATGGATCTCGGCCGTGCTCACGCCCAGCGCCGTCATGCCGGCGAGGCTCTGGACTGCCTACTCAGAGCTGAAGAACTCGCGCCAGAGACGCTTCGAACGCACGTGGCCGCTCGGGCGACGATTCGGGAGCTCGCTCTTGTAGCTGGTCGGACCGCTCCGCCTGAGCTGATGGAACTGGCAGACCGCGCCAACGCGCTGGATTGAGGACAGCCACCGTCGAACCGGACGGCCCTCTAGGCGTTAACCGGGCGCCTCGCGACAGCTTGATTTGGGATAGGTTGAACCCCTGAAGGGCTGTAATCGGAGAAGAACTTTTCAAAGATCAGGTCAAACTCGCAGTCGGCGTTGGCGAAGATTGGCAGGCCCCGCACATCTTCAGCCGTCGAGAATTTCTCGCAGAATGTCTGGGCCCGGACGTTCTTGTTGTTGGATTCGTTTTCGGCGAGCGGAGGATAGTAGTCCTCAATCGCCCCGTGCTCCCAGACGAAAATGTTCTCGGATCGCAATGCTGCCAACAGTTGCAGCTTCATTTCCTTGAGGTCAGAGTCCGCCGCAGTTTTTAGGATCTCCAGCCTCATCTGAGACTCTGAGCGGTTGAAGAATGCAGATACCGCAGCGTTGAGCTCCTCCCAGCTACATTCTCCGCGCTCGTACTCCTCGCGCTTTGCCTGGGCGGCCCGCCAGAGGCCCTGCACCTCACCGCTCGCCTTTGCTTTGCGGAGAGCCCTTCCCGACACCTCTTCCGGCTCCGCCGAGGCAAGCGCGGTGGTCGCTAGTTCGGAAACCTTCTCCGCCAGCCTATCCCTTAGGTTGCGGCACTCCGGACTGGCGCCGAGCTTATCAAACCCACCCAATAGGGCGTCGAGATCCGCAAGGACAGAGACTCGCATATTAAATTTGCTAAAGAAGGATCGGTAGCGAGAAATGCTCCCCTTTCCTTCGACTTTGGCGATGGCGACGGAATGCTTGTCGAAATCCCACTCCGGATTGAGAGTGCGAGAGATGTGAGGGATCAGGATGTGATCACTGGACCCCTCCACCAGGAGAATTGAGTTTGCGAAAAATGCGGCTTCATTATTCTCGTGCGTGATGATCGCGAATTGGTCCCGTGTGTCCATGTCGTGCACGTCAACAACGCAGGCCCGGCTAGCTGGAGGGTTGCGATCGTGATCCTTGATGATCTTCACGAACGTGCCGGTTGCGCGAGGTGCAAAGAATGATGGCGAGTGGGTTGTGACCAAGACGTCGTTGAACTCTGAGAAGAATTTCAGAGCGTCGAACAATTGCTTTTGAGCCCGGGGATGGAGAAATACTTCTGGCTCCTCGAAGAGAAGAAGGTAGGGCTGCTGCGTTGTAGGCATGGCGTCTGGCTGGGCAGTCTTTAGGTCCACATAGGCCCGAAGCATGGCGAAGGTGACTGACCGCCGAAGCCCATCACCCTTGGTTCGAAAGTGCCCGCTGATTCCGTCATCAATGGAGATCTCGGCTTGTGACAGGAGCGTCCGAAGTCGCGGCGGTGGAATTTCCAAGCGCACATTGGCTCGCGGGAAGGACTCTTTCAGATTTCGCTCAATGAGTGACTCGATCTCGCGCACCTCCTGAAGGCGGTTATCGCGCTCAGACCCATCATCCTCCGTGACGACGTTAAGCTGCTCGCGTAGATTCTCGAAAGATGCTTCGAGGCTCGGAAGCTGGTGTTGGATTTGCCCGAAAAGCAGGCCAAGGAGGCGGCCAAAGGTGGACGACTCCGTGGTCTTGACCTCTTCGTTGAGTTCCTTGACCGCCGGGATGTAGATGGGCTCGGGGAGAAGAGGGGAGATCGATTTGTCCAAGCCGGTGGCGAGGTTCTTATCGCCCGTCGTCAGCTCGTCGCTACCAAGTGCGGAGATGGTCGTGGCGAGTTCCCGGCGCACCGCTGCGCGTGAGACTCTCCCCTCAAGCTTCGCGAATACCTCAGGATAGGTCTCCTTGACATTCGCGGTTACTACATCCGCTGAAAGGCCAGGCAGGAGCGTTGCGTCGATGGCCGACTTCTCATAGCGACGAGCCTTGGGGATCAGGGAGACAACGCGTAGGTCCCCCTTTCCGGGTGCGCTATAGATGCGCGCAAGTGTAATCTTGCCGTCGTTAATTTCGGCGGCCATGCGGGATCGGTGGCCTTCCTCCAATCTGAGAAGGTCGGCGTCGGTGATCCCGGAAAATGACACCTGAATGCGAACTGGTCGTGAAGCATCGAGGAAGTCTGAAGCGGACGCGCTTGAGGACCTAAGGAAGAAGTTCAGCGCCTGGAATACGGAAGACTTTCCGGCATTATTTTCCCCGATAAGGCATCCGAAGCGAGAGAGTGGAATTTCCACGCAATCAAGCCCGCGAAAGTTCGCGATCTTGATATTTGTAATGCGCATGGCGCCCTGCTTCCCTGTCCCCAATGGCCGCTTGGGCCACAAGAGCACCCATCTTAGGTGCCTCGCCGTGAGCTGTCAGGGACTTGTGCCGGTGTCAGGTGACGAGATGACATGACACCGTAGGGAAAGCGAACGGAGCACGACCCCGAGTGGACTTGAATCGCGTGGCCGCTCCTGGTCCGCCGCGCTGCGGCTGCTCGGCGCTGTCGCCATGTCTTGAGGCATGAGCTGTCGGCGCACGGCCCTGGCGACCGCACGCGGATCGGCGGTCAGGTTCAACAAGATCCGGACCAGGCGCGGACCACGGGCCAGCTTGCTACTGCGTGGCCAGCTTTCCCCGCTGGTCGGAGCTGTTGGCTGTCCCAACCTGATGGCGGCCTGTAAATCTGTCGCGCAAGCTACGCAGGTTCGAACCCTGCACCAGCCACCGGATAACGGAACGGCCCCTGATCTGCGGAAACGCTGATCGGGGGCCGTTTTCTTGTATCCGGCCACTGCGCGGGACGGGTGAGCCCGATGGCGTGATCCGCCCGGTTCCGGACGGCCCTCGCGGACCGGGCGCGGACCAGGTGCGGACCGGGCGCGGACCAGGTGCGGACCGGGCGCGGACCAGACACGGACCGGGTGTGGACGTCCGGCAGGGCGGGTCAGCCCGGGGAGTTCTGGCGGGGCAGGGCGAGGGCGATGGTGTCGGCGAACTCGCGGACCGCGCTGGTGCGGCTGACCACGCGGCCGCAGTGGACGACCAGCCGGCTGTGGCCGCCGGCCAGGGCGCCGGTGAGGCTGTCGCCGCGGATCGCGAGCAGCTCGGCGGGGAACCCCGCGTCCACCCGGACGGCGGGCAGGCCGAGGGTGAGCCGGGCCTGGCCGCTGATCGCGTCGTAGGCGGCCTCGGGGCCGAGGGTGCCGGTGGCCGCCAGCAGGTAGGCGGCCTCCAGGGGGTCGGCGCGGCCGACCGGGTTGGCCAGGTCGCGGATGCTGCCGCTGCCGACCGCGAGCGGCACCCGGGCATCGGTCAACTCCCGTGCGAGGGAGGGCCGCAGGCCCGGCGGCCGACCTTCCAGGCCGGTGCAGCCGCCGTTCTGCGGCAGGCAGACCACCCGCACCCCCGCGGTGGCCAGGACGCTCACCGCGCCGGCCGGCAGCGCGCTGCACGGGCCGACCGTCACCCTGGGCCGCAGGGGCGCCAGCACGCCCGCGATCCGGGCGAGTTGGGCGGTGTCGCGGCCGGCCGTGTGCAGGTCCACCGGGCAGTCGGCCTCGCGCGCGGCCTCCAGCAGGATCTGCGCGTAGCCGACCGGGTCCGGGTCCAGGTCGGGGCAGCCGCCGGCCGCGGTGGCGCCGAGCCGGAGCGCCTCGCGCAGCTGGGCCCGCCCGTCGGCGCCGGCCCGCCCGGTGAGCAGCCGCGGCATCGCCACGGCCTGCAGTTCGGCCAGCCCCCGCAGCGCCTGCCTGGCCATGAGGACGGCCTCCAGCCGGACCAGGCCGTGCGCGTCGCCGATCCGGACGTGGGTGCGCTGGGCGGTGGCCCCGTAGCCGAGCGAGGTGAGCGCGGCCTCGGTGACCCGCCGGACCAGGTCGGCGGGGTCCTCGGTGGGCGGTCCCGGCAGGGCGGCGGCGAACGCGGTGTCGTAGTGGCCGTGCGGCTCGGCCGGGGCGGGGAGCAGCAGGTAGCCGGCCAGGTCGATCCGGGCGCCGGTGGTGACGGTGGGGCGGCCGGGCAGGGCGGGCAGCGGTCCGAGGCTGCCCGCGGTGCCGACGGCCTGGATCCGGTCGCCGCTGATCCGGACGTCGACCAGCCGTCCGTCGGTCAGCCGGGCGTTGGTGAGCAGCAGGATCGGGCCGTGGCCGAGGGGGTTGGCGGCCGGGCCCTGGTGCGGTCCTTCGGCAGGTGCGCTGTCCGCGCTCATTCGGCCGGCTCCTCACTCTCCGGGCGCGGGGCCCCGGGCGCCCGGCCCCGGTGCTCTCCGGCGCTCTGGGCGCACCGGGGACCGCATGATCACTGCCGGTCGAGCCTAGGGCGCCCGGGGGCGGGAGGCGCGGAGGCGGGCGTAGGTCGTGTCGGTCCACCCGCCGGTGGCGTGAGCTGTGGCGCGGGCCACTCGAACGTGCATCTGTCGAGGGAGCGTCAGTGCGACCGCGCCGACCTGCGGTCTTCCGCTCCGGATACGGATTTCACCTCTGGCCGGGAACCGTGTAATCTCTTCCTCGTTCGCCCCTATAGCTCAGTCGGTAGAGCGTCTCCATGGTAAGGAGAAGGTCTGCGGTTCGATTCCGCATGGGGGCTCTGGTGAAAAGGTCTTCCGCCTCGGCGGGGGTTCTGATCATCAAAGCGGTGTAGCTCAGTTGGTAGAGCAAGCGGCTCATAATCGCTGTGTCACCGGTTCAAGTCCGGTCACCGCTACTCCGCGTAGTCGATCGGGGGGTACTCTCCCGATCGGCTACTCTTGTCGTGTTCTTATTCGTTGTCCCAGGAAGGCACTCCCGTGGCTGCCACTGACGTCCGCCCGAAGATCACGCTGGCCTGCGTGGAGTGCAAGGAGCGGAACTACATCACCAAGAAGAACCGGCGTAACGACCCGGACCGTCTTGAGATGAAGAAGCACTGCCCGCGTTGCAACTCGCACACCGCGCACCGCGAGACCCGCTGACTTTGCACTGACTCCAGGCCGCACCCCGCAAGGGGGGCGGCCTGGAGTCGTTTCTGTGTAACGACACATTCAGAGGAGTAGCTCATGCCGCTCGATCCCTCCTTCATCGGGCGCACGTACCCGCCCACCGAGCCCTACGAGGTCGGCCGGGAGAAGATCCGTGAGTTCGCCGAGGCGATCGGGGACGCGAACCCCGCGTACACCGACCCGGAGGCTGCCAAGGCGTTCGGTCATCCGGATGTGATCGCGCCGCCGACCTTCCCGTTCGTCATCACGTACGGTGCGGCCGGCCAGGTGGTGAACGACCCGGAGCTGGGCCTGGACTACAGCCGGGTGGTGCACGGGGACCAGAAGTTCAGCTACACCCGTCCGGTGCGGGCCGGTGACCGGCTGACGGTGACGGTGTCGATCGAGGCCATCAAGTCGCTGGCCGGCAACGACGTGCTGACCGTCCGTGGCGAGGTCCACGACGAGTCCGGCGAGCACGTGGTGACGTCCGTCATGTCGCTGGTGGCCCGGGCGGCCGACGAGGAGGGGAAGTAGCGCGATGGGGATCAACTTCGACGAGGTGGAGGTCGGCACCGAGCTGCCGGCCCAGTCGTTCCGGGTGACCCGCGCCACGCTGGTGCGCTACGCGGGGGCGTCGGGGGACTTCAACCCGATCCACTGGAACGAGAAGTTCGCGCTGGAGGTCGGGCTGCCCGACGTCATCGCGCACGGCATGTTCACCATGGCCGAGGCGGCCAGGGTGGTCACCGACTGGATCGGCGACCCGGCGGCGGTGGTCGACTACGGTGTGCGCTTCACCCGGCCGGTGCCGGTGCCCAACGACGGGGACGGTTCGGTGATCGAGGTGTCCGGCAAGGTCGCCGCGCTGCTGGACGACCGCCGGGTGCGGGTGGATCTGCTGGCCACCTACGGGGGCCAGAAGGTGCTCGGGATGTCGCGTGCGGTGGTCCAGCTGGGCTGAGCCGCCGACCGGTTCGATCCGTCCGGACGGGCCGGGTCCGTCAGCTCCGACGAGCTGACGGGCCCGGCCCTTTCGCGTTGCGGGGCGCGGGCGGCCGGTGGCCGGCGGGCGGGAGCCCGGTCGGTCGGAGCCGAACGGCGGTGCTGGGGTGGTCGCTGTGGCCTGGCTGGTCGGCCGGGCGGGTCCGGTGGCCGGATCCGCCCGGCCGGCCGGGTGGCGTCCGGTGGGCCGCGGACATGGCAGTCCTCGTTCCGTGGTCATGGGCCGGCGGTGCAGGGAGGGTGTTGCCGGGCAGGTCAACGGATAGCTGAGGTGACCATATCCACGGTCCGAGCGAGGCGGCAAGCGAGGGCCCGACCTTTAACTCCGAGTTCACATCGGCCTGTTCACGCGCGTAGAACGGCACGGCGTGCGCCCCGGCGCACAGTGCTCCCGGAAGTGCGCCCGGTGTGCACCAGACATTCGGAGGCCGTTCCTCATTCGGTCGGGGATGCCTCGGAGGGCCGGCATCGCCGCAGGTCGAGCGCGTTTTCGACGGAGACCGGGCCGGGCGGGCCGGCCGGTGGCGGTCGGCGTGCACCGGCGCCCAAGGGTCGTTGATTCACGATCCGTTGGTTGCACGCTCAACGGGAACTCGCGTACGGTCCTGCCCCGTAGCGAGTGCATCCGCCGTCCGTGCGGCCTGTGTTCGCTCACACCCACCCCGCCGACCGGGCAGGTCGAGGCGGTCCGTCGTCCCGTTGGTGCTGCCGCGGGGTGATGGGCGTATGCGGTGCTGCAACCACCGCGTCAAGAGTAGATGTTGACTGACTGTTGCCCTACGAACCTCTGAGCCCATGGCCGAGCCATGCCCTGGCGCGTTCCGCGCCCGGGTGCCGCACGGCTGTCTCGCCTTCCCCGGGACCCTAGCAGCGCGCGGCTGATGCTGACAGGTGTTCTCAGAGGCATTTCCCGCCCGGCCCGCCCGGGCCGACTCTTTCGAGGAGGACCAACTGTGGCTCCCATCAAGGCAGTTGAAGCACAGAACTGGTTGATCGAGAAGATCGCGCACCGGCTCGGGGTGGAGCCGTCCGAGGTGTCGCCGGAACAGTATTTCGACGAACTCGAGCTCGACTCGACCGAGGCCCTGATCCTGGCCGGCGAGATGGAGAACTGGCTCGGCTTCGAGCTCGGCACCACGGCGCTCTGGTACCACCCGAGCATCAAGGAGCTGGCCGCCCACATCGCCGAGGAGTCGGCCACCCGCACCGAGGCCGGCCATGCCGCCTCGGCGTAGCCGGGCCCCGCTCCCGGTCGTCCGGCTGAGACCGTCGGCGGCCGGCTCGGGGACGGTGTACCTGGTCCATCCGGGGGCGCTCGCCGCCGGGGTGCACGCCACCCTGGCCGAGGCACTGCCGGACGGCGTCGGCCTCACCGTGCTCGACCTGTCCGCCCTGCCCGAGTACTGGGAGGCCGCGCTCACCGGCGGCCGGGCCGAGACCACCGTCGAGGCACTGGCCGGCCGGCTGCTGGACGAGTTCACCGGGGCGTACGACGGCGGGCCGTACGCACTGGCGGGCTGGTCCTTCGGGGGCGTGGTCGCGCAGGCCGTGGTCCGGCAGCAGCCGCCGGACCGGCGGCCCGCCCGGCTGGTGCTGCTGGACAGCATCGCCCCGACCGCGGAGTACCAGCAGCCCGACGAGGCACTGCTGCCGCCGCTGCTGATCGGGTGGTTCGCGATGTACCTGGGGGCCAAGCGCGGCCGCCCGGTGCTGCTGGACCAGGACCGGCTGGCGGCCTGCGGCGTCGACGACGGCCTGCTGCTGGTGCTCGACGCGGCGGTGGCGAGCGGCGCGCTGGCCGCCGACACCCCACTGCCCGGGCTGCGCAAGCTGTACGACACCTACGTCGACGGCCTGCTGCGCAACAACCGGCTGACCGCGCCCTACCGGCCCCGGCCCACCGAGGTGCCGCTGGTGCTGGTGGCGGCCGAGCGGAGCCTGATCCCCGACGACCCGACCCTCGGCTGGACCCCGCTGGCGCCGTACGGCCTGGAGGTCCACCGCAGTCCCGGCGACCACTACACGATGCTCACCCGGCCGGACGCCGCCGAGCTGATCGCGCGCCTGGTCCGTCCCACCCCGGTCCCCGCGCGGACCGGCACCGAGAAGGTCTGACGCAGGCCCGTCCTCCGCACGGCCCCGGCCGCCGTCACCGCACGGCGCCCGGGGGCCGGCCCTCCGAGACCAAGAGAGCCCTGCCGTGAAAACCTCGCAGCCCAACCCCAGCAGCCCCACCGGCTCCGACGACGACCTCACCCGGCGGCTCGCCGACGAACCCGTGGCCATCGTCGGCCTCTCCGCGCTCTACCCCAACTCCCGTGACCTGAGAGAGTTCTGGGGCAACGTGGTGGCCGCCGCCGACTGCATCCAGGACGTGCCGAGCACGCACTGGGACGTCGACGAGCACTACGACCCGGACCCGTCCGCGCCGGACAAGACCTACTCCCGGCGGGGCGGGTTCATTCCGTCGGTCGCCTTCAACCCGATGGAGTTCGGCCTGCCGCCGACCACCCTGGAGGTCACCGACGTCCTCCAGCTGCTCAGCCTGGTGGTCGCCCGCGACGTGCTCAAGGACGCCGGCGCCGAGCAGCCGTGGTACCGGCCCGAGCGCACCGGCGTGATCCTCGGCATCACCGGCGCCAACCAGCTCACCCAGCCGCTCTCCGCGCGCCTGCAGACCCCGGTGCTCAAGGAGGTGGTGCGCAGCTGCGGCCTGACCGAGCGGGACGCCGAGGAGATCGCCGAGAAGTTCAAACTCGCCTTCGCGCCCTGGGAGGAGAACTCCTTCCCCGGCATGCTCGGCAACGTGGTGGCCGGCCGGATCGCCAACCGGCTCGACCTCGGCGGCACCAACATGACCATCGACGCGGCCTGCGCCAGCTCGCTGGCGGCGACCAAGGCGGCGGTCAGCGAACTGCTGGAGGGCCGGGCCGACACCATGCTGGCCGGCGGCTGCGACGCCGAGAACACCATCTTCATGTACCTGTGCTTCAGCAAGACCCCGGCCTTCTCCAAGGTCGGCCGGATCCGCCCGTTCGACAAGGACGCGGACGGCACGCTGATCGGTGAGGGCATCGGCATGCTGGCGCTGCGCCGGCTGGCCGACGCCGAGCGGGACGGCAACGAGATCTACGCCGTCATCCGGGGGATCGGCTCCTCCAGCGACGGCCGGTTCAAGTCCATCTACGCCCCCCGCAAGGAGGGCCAGATGGTCGCGCTGCGGCGCGCGTACGAGGACGCCCGCTGCACCCCCGACACGGTCGAGCTGTTCGAGGCGCACGGCACCGGCACCGCGGTCGGCGACGCCACCGAGCTGTCCGCGCTGGCGGCGGTGGTCTCCGAGACCACCGAGCAGCGCCGGTACGCGGCCGTCGGCAGCGTGAAGTCGCAGATCGGCCACACCAAGGCGGCGGCCGGCGCGGCCGGCATGATCAAGCTGGCGCTGGCCCTGCACCACAAGGTGCTGCCGCCCACCATCAACGTGGACGAGCCCAACCCGGCGATCGACTTCGCCACCGGGCCGTTCTACGTCAACACCCAGAGCCGCCCGTGGATCAAGGACCCGGAGCGCGCCGAGCGCCGGGCCGCGATCTCCTCGTTCGGCTTCGGCGGCACCAACTTCCACTTCGTCCTCCAGGAGCACGGCGAGGGCGAGGACCTGAAGGTGATGTTCCCGGTCGCCCGGGTCCACCTCTGGCACGCCCCCGACACCGCGGCCCTGACCGCACGGCTGGCCGAGGGCGCCGCCCCCGCCGAGGGCCCGGTCCCGGCCGGCCACGCCCGGCTCGCGCTGGTCGCCGGCAGCCCCGAGGACCTCGCCGACCTGCGCGAACTGGCCCTCCAGGAGCTGCGCGCCAAGCCCGACGCCGAGCACTGGACCCACCCGAAGGGGGTCTGGTACCGCCGCCGGGAGGCCGAACTCGGCCGCACCGGAGCGCTGTTCGCCGGCCAGGGCAGCCAGTACGTCAACCCCGGGCACCGCGCGGTGCTCGCCCTGCCGCCGCTGCGGGCCGCCTTCGACCAGGCCAACCGGCAGTTCGACGGCACCGAACCGCTCTCCCGGATCGCCTTCCCCGCCCCCGCCTTCGACGACGCGGCCCGGGCCGCCCAGGAGGAGTCGCTGCGCCGCACCGAGTACGCGCAGCCCGCGATCGGCGCGCTCTCGGTCGGCCAGTACCGCTACCTGGCCGAGCTCGGATTCGCCGCCGACGGCCACCTCGGCCACAGCTTCGGCGAGCTGACCGCGCTGTGGGCCTCGGGGGCACTCGCCGACGACGCCTACTTCGCGCTGGCCCGGGCCCGCGGCGCCGCGATGGCCCCGCCCGCCGACCCGGCCTTCGACGCCGGGGCGATGGCGGCGGTCGGCTGCACCGGGGCGCAGCTCGCCGACCTGCTCGCGGCCCACCCCGAGCTGGTGGTCTGCAACCGCAACGCCGCCGACCAGGTGGTGCTCGGCGGTGCGAGCGCGGCGGTCGACCGGCTGGTCGGCGAAGCCGGGCAGCGCGGGCTGCGGATCAGCCGGCTGCCGGTCTCGGCGGCCTTCCACACCCCGTTCGTGGCGCACGCCGTGGACGCGTTCCGGGAGGCGGTGGCCCGGGTCGAGGTCGGCGAGCCGCAGCGCCCGGTGTTCGCCAACACCCCCGGCGGCGCGTACGGCGCCGACCCGGCCGCCAACGCGGCGCTGCTGGCCGAGCAGCTGATCAACCCGGTGCACTTCGCCGACCGGGTCGAGGAGATGTACGCCGCGGGCTTCCGCACCTTCGTGGAGTTCGGCCCGAAGGGCGTCCTCACCCAGCTGGTGGGGCGGATCCTCGGCGACCGGCCGCACCAGTGCGTCCGCCTCGACGGCGGCCCCGGCGCCGACGCGGACCTCGCGCTGAAGCGGGCCGTCGCCCAGCTGGCCGTCCTCGGCCTGCCGCTGTCGGTGGCCGACCGGTACGTCGCCGAGGTGCCCGAGGCGGCGCCGAGCAAGGGGATGACGGTGCTGCTCAACGGCATCAACTACGTCTCCGACGCCCGCAAGGCCGCCTACCGGGACGCGCTGGAGAACGGCTACCGGATCGCCGAGCCCCGGCTGCCCGGCGCGGCGGCGGAGCCGGCGGCCCCGGCACCGGTGGCGGCGGCCGCACCGGTGGCGGCGGCCGCACCGGTGGCGGCGGCCGCACCGGTGGTGGTCGCGGAACCGGTGGCGGTCGCGGAACCGGTGGCGGTCGCCCCGGCGGTGACCGCTCCGGTGGCCGCGGCACCGGTGGCGCCCGAACGTCCTGCCCTGCCCGTCGTGATGGAGAGCGAGCCCGTGGACCACGAAGCCAACCCCGCGCCGGCCTCGGACCGGCTGCCCGAGCTGATCGCCGATCACCTCGCCCTGCACGACGACTACCTCAGCGGACAGCTGCAGAGCGCCGAGCGGCTCGCCGGACTGCTGGAGCACGCGGCCGACCAGGGCCGGGTGGACGACGTCCTGGCCGGTGTGACCGCCGTCAAGGAGCACGGCCTGGCCATCGGCCGGACCCACCTGCGGGCCAACGAGATCCTCCGGGACCTGGCCGCGCTGGAGCTCGGCTCCGGCACGGCGGCGCCCGCTGCGCCCGCTGCTGCTCCGGCGCAGGCGGCCCCGGCCCAGGTGGCCCAGGCGCCGGCGCCCGCTCACGTCACCGCCCAGGTCACCGCTGCGGCGGCGCCGGCCGTACCGGCGGCTCCCGCGCAGGTGGCCCCGGCCCCGGTGCCGGCCGCGCTGCCTGCCGCCCCGGCCCCCGCTCCCCGGACCCCCGAGCCGGTGGCCGTGCCCCAGGCGGCAGCGCCCGCGGCCGTGGCCGGTCCCGGTGCGGGTGAGGTGTCGGCTGCGCTGTTGGAGGTGGTGGCGCAGAAGACGGGCTATCCGGTGGAGATGCTCGAGTTGGGGATGGACGTCGAGGCGGATCTGGGGATCGATTCGATCAAGCGGGTCGAGATCCTGGGTGTGCTGTCGGAGCGGTTCCCGAGTGACACGCCGGTGGGTCCTGAGCAGTTGGGTGAGCTGCGGACGCTGGGTCAGATCGTGGACTTCATGTCCAGTGTGGCCGGGCCTGCTCCTGCTGCTGCGGTGCCGGGTTTCGGTGCGGGTGAGGTGTCGGCTGCGCTGTTGGAGGTGGTGGCGCAGAAGACCGGTTACCCGGTGGAGATGCTCGAGTTGGGGATGGACGTCGAGGCGGATCTGGGGATCGATTCGATCAAGCGGGTCGAGATCCTGGGTGTGCTGTCGGAGCGGTTCCCGAGTGACACACCGGTGGGTCCGGAGCAGCTCGGTGAGCTGCGGACGCTCGGCCAGATCGTCGACTTCATGACCGGTGCCGCGGACACCGCCACCACCGCTCCCAGAGCGGAACCGCCGGCCGAGAAGCAGCCGCAGGCCGCCGCTCCCGCCCCCGCCCCGGCGCCGCGCGGCGCGATCGGCTGCGCGCAGGCCGCGCTGGTCGAACTCCCCTCCCCGGACGCGCTGGTGGGCGCCTACCCGGCGGGCTCGGCCGCGCTGCTGGTGGACGACGGCGGTGAGCTGACGCCGCTGGTCGCGGCCCGGCTGCAGGCCGGCGGCTGGGACGTACGGGTGCTGCGGCTGCCGTCGGTGGCCCGGACGGTCGACGGCGCGGCCGACTTCGCGCTGGCCGGCTGGGGCGTGACCGAGCTGACCGAGCGGGTCGAGCAGATCCTGGCCACCCCGGTCCGGCTGGTGGTGAACTTCGCGACCCGGCAGGACGGCGACTGGGCGGACGGCGTGCGCAGGCTCTCGCACGCCCTGCTGGTGGCCAAGCACCTGGTCGAGCCGCTGACCAAGGAGGCCGCCACCGCGCGGGCCGGGTTCCTCACGCTGACCCGGCTGGACGGTGCGTTCGGCCTCACCGGGGTCGCCGAGGAGCGGGTGCCGGCGGGCGGTTTCGGCGGGCTGGTGAAGACGCTGGCGGTCGAGGCGCCGGAGCTGTTCTGCCGGGCCGTGGACCTGGCCCCCGGACTCGACCCCCGGACGGCGGCGGAGCTGCTGCTCGCCGAGGTCAACGACGCCTCCGCGGAGCCGGTCCAGGTGGCCCGGGACGCGAACCGCCGGGTGGGCCTGACGCTCGGCCAGGCGCCGACCGCGCTGGCCGCCGACCCGGCCGCCCCGGTGGCCGAGATCGGCCCGGACGACCTGCTGGTGGTCACCGGCGGCGGGCGCGGCATCACCGCCCGCTGCGTGATCGACCTGGCCGCCGCGTACCGTCCCGGGCTGCTGCTGCTCGGCCGGACCGCGCTCGGTGAGGAGCCCGCGTGGGCGGCCGGGGTGACGGCCGAGGCCGAACTGAAGGCCGCCGCCGTCGCGCAGCTGCGCACGGCGGGGGAGAAGCCGACCCCCAAGCGGGTGGAGCAGCTGTACCGCGCGGTGGTCGGTGAGCGGGAGATCCGGCAGACGCTGGCCGAGCTGCGCGCGGCCGGGTCCCCGGCGGAGTACCTGGCGGTGGACATCACCGACGCGGCGGCCACCGCCGACGCGCTCGCGCCGTACGCCGGGCGGGTCACCGGGCTGGTGCACGGTGCCGGGGTGCTGGCCGACCAGCTGATCGCCAACAAGCGGGCGTCCGAGATCGAGCGGGTGTTCGCGCCCAAGCTCGGCGGGCTGCGCGCGGTGGTGGAGGCGCTGCCGGCCGACCGGCTGCGGCACGTGCTGCTGTTCTCCTCGGTGGCCGGGTTCTTCGGCAACCAGGGGCAGTCCGACTACGCGATGGCCAACGAGGTGCTGAACGCCTGGGCGAGCTCGTTCAAGCGGCGGCACCCGAACGCCCGGGTCACCGCGCTGAACTGGGGCGCCTGGGACAGCGGGATGGTCTCGCCGCAGATCAAGGCGGTGTTCCAGGAGCGCGGCATCACGCTGATCCCCGAGAAGACCGGAACCGCCCTGTTCACCGGCCAGTTCGCCCCGCAGCACGGCCACGACACGGTGGCGGTGCTCGGCCCGACGACCCCGCTGTCCGTCCGGCGGCCCGCGGCGCCCGCCGCCGTGGTGCTGGAGCGGGAGACCGCCCCGCTGGCGGCCGAACCGATCGTCGCCGACCACCTGATCGGCGGGGTCCCGGTGCTCCCGGCGGCGCTCGCGCTCGGCTGGGCGATCGGCGCGGTGGAGCGGCTCAGCGGCGGTACGGTCCGCCAGGTGCGCGACTTCGCGGTGCACAAGGGCCTGGTGCTGGACGGCTCCGAGCCGGCCCGGCTGCAGCTGGCGGCGACGCCCGCGGGCGACCAGGCGACCACCGAGGTGGTGATCCGCTCGGTGGCCGCGGACGGGACGGTCCGGCCGCACTACGCGGCCGGGGTGGTGCTGGGCGCGGACCCGGCGTCCGAGCTGAACCACCCGGCGATGGCCGCGCTGCCGGCCCCCGGCCACGGCCGGGACGCGGCCGGGTTCTACACCGACGGGACGCTGTTCCACGGCCCGGCGCTGCAAGGGGTGCGCCGGGTGCTGGCCGAGGAGGAGGGCCGGCTGGTGCTGGAGTGCTCGCTGGACGGGCCGCGCCCGGCCGGCGGGGCGTTCGCCGGGCGGCTCTACCGGCCCGGCGCCGCGGACCTGCTGCTGCAGGCCGGCCTGGTGTGGATGCGGCTGTTCCGGTCCACCGCGAGCCTGCCGCTGTCGGTGGCCCGGGCCGAGTTCCACCAGCCGCTGCCGGACCACGGCACCTTCCTGACGGTGGTCGAACCCGGGGCCGTGAACGGCACCTCGGCGAGCCTGACGGTCACCGCGGTCGGCCCCGACGGCCGGGTGCTGGCCCGGCTGGGCGGCGTCAGCCTGGTCTCCACCCCGCAGCTGGCCGCCAAGTTCGTCAGCAGCTGACGTACCCGACCCGGTTGGTCCGGCCGGCCGCCCAGCGCGGCCGGCCGGACCGCCCACAGCCCGGAGGGACCCGGCTTCCATGACCAAGTACGCCATCGTCGGACTTTCCTGCCTCTTCCCGGGTGCGGCCACCCCCGAGGAGTTCTGGCAGAACCTCAGCGCGGGTGCGGACAGCCGCACCGAGGGCGGCCCCGAGATCTTCGGTGCGCCCGCCGATCCCGGTACCGCCGACCCGCAGCACCGGATCACCAACACCAGGGGCGGCTTCGTCCGCGACTTCACGTTCGACCCGACCGGCTACCGGCTGGCCGCCGACCGGCTGGCCCGGCTGGACCGGGTGTTCCACTGGTCGCTGTACGTGGCCCGCGAGGCGCTGCGCGACAGCGGCCACCTGGAGCGGCCCGAACTGCTCGGCCGCACCGGCCTGGTGCTCGGCAACTACTCCTTCCCGACGCCCGGTTCGGCCCGGATCAGCCTTCCGCTGGTCGAGCAGGCGGTCCGCGACGGCCTGGCCGCCGGCGGCCTCGGCCCGTTCGGCCCGCCGCCGGCCGGGCCCGCCGCCGACCCGGCCGACGCCCGGGTCAGCGGCGCCCCGGCCCGGATCGTCGGTGCCGCGCTCGGCCTCGGCGGCCCCCGGTACGCGCTGGACGCGGCCTGCTCCTCGGCGCTGTACGCGCTGAAGCTGGCCTGCGACCACCTGGCGGCCGGCCAGGCGGACCTGGTGCTGGCCGGCGGGGTCTGCGCACCGGACCCGACGCTGATCCACCTGTCCTTCTCGGACCTGCACGCCTACCCGCAGAACGGGTTCAGCCAGCCCTTCGACAGCCGGTCGGCGGGCATCCTGACCGGCCAGGGCGCCGGGATGTTCGCGGTGCGGCGGCTCGCCGACGCGCAGCGCGACGGCGACCGGATCCACGCCGTGATCGACGGCATCGGCCTGTCCAACGACGGCGCCGGCCGCCACCTGCTGGTACCGGGCGAGGCCGGCCAGCACCGGGCGTACCAACTCGCCTACGCCGACGCGGCCGTGGCGCCGCAGGAGATCGACTACCTGGAGTGCCACGCCACCGGCACCCCGATCGGCGACGCCACCGAGGCGGCCTCGGTGGCCGCCTTCTTCGGCCCGGCCGGCAAGGTGCCGCTGCTCGGATCGGTCAAGGGCAACATCGGCCACCTGCTGACCGTCGCCGGGCTGAGCAGCATGCTCAAGGTGGTGCTGGCGATGCGGCACGGCCAGCTCCCGCCGACCATCGGCGTCACCGAACCGGTCGCCGGCCCCGACGGCCCGGTCGCCGGCGCACTGGTGCGCACCGGCCGCGCCTGGCCCGCCGGGCCGGGGGAGCGCCGGGGCGCGGTGTCGGCGTTCGGCTTCGGCGGCACCAACGCGCACGTGGTGCTCTCCGACGCGGCCACCGCCCGCGCGCAGGCGCCCGAGCCGGTTGCGCCGCCCGCGCTCGACGTGGTCGGCGTCGGCGCCCACTTCGGCTCACTGACCACCGCCGCCGCGTTCGAACGGGCCGTGCACGACGGCCTGGACGCCTTCGGGCCGCTGCCCGAGCGCCGCTGGCGCGGCCTGGAGCAGACCGCGGACGGCGCGCTCGCCGCCGCCGGGCTCACCCGCGACGCGCTGCCCGAGGGCGGCTTCGTGGACACCGTCGGCGTCGACCCGGTCGACCACCGGATCCCGCCCGCCGACCTGCGCAACTACAACCTGCAGCACGCCCTGATGTCCGAGGTCGCCGACGAGGCGCTCGGCGACGCCGGGTACCGCCGCGACAGCGACCCGGGCCAGGGCGGACCGGCGCCGCGCCGGGTCGCCGTGGTGGTGGCGATGGAGATCGAGCCCAGCGCCCACCTGCACCTGGCCCGCCACCGGCTCGGCGCCCACCTGCACGAGCTCTTCGACCGGGCCGGGCTCGACCTCACCGAGGCGCAGCGGGTCCGGCTGACCGAGCTGGCCCGCGACGGCGTGCACGAGCCGATCGTCGCCAACGAGGTGCTCAGCTACATCGGCAACATCATGGCCAGCCGGATCTCCTCGCTGTGGAACCTCACCGGCCCCTCCTTCACCATCTCCGCCGAGGCCGCCGGCACCGCCCAGGCCCTGGAACTGGCCCGGCTGCTGCTGCTGGACGACACCGTCGAGGCGGTCCTGGTCGGCGCCGTCGACCTGGCCGGCTCCCCGGAGAGCCTGTTGCTGCGGATCAACGGCACCGACGGCGCGCCGGTGGCCGGCCCCGGGCTGACCTTCGGAGAGGGCACCCAGGGCTGGCGGATCGGCGAGGGCGCCGGCGCCGTGGTGCTCACCCGGCCCGGCGAGGGCGCCCGCCCCGCCTACGCCCGGCTGGACGCCGTCGCCTTGCGGCACGCCGTCCCGGTCGACGGCGAACTGCCCGAGGCCGACGCCGGTGCGCTGGCCGACGCGGCCCGCCGGGCGCTCGCCGAGGCCGGCATCGGGCCCGAGCGGCTCGGCTACCTGGAACTGCACGCGGGCGGCACCGACGCCCAGGACGGCGCGGAACTCGCCGCGCTGGCCGCCGTCCACCCGGCCGGCACCCCGGGCCCCGCCCTCGGCAGCGCCAAGGCGCAGCTCGGCGACGCCCAGGGCGCCGCGGCGATGGCCGGGCTGCTGCGCGCGGTGTTCGCCCTGCACCACGGCTACCTGCCCGGCGTGCCGGGCTGGCAGCGTCCGGCCGCCGAACGGGCCGGGCAGCTGGCCGCCACCGGCTGCTACCTGCCGGACTCCTCCCGTCCCTGGCTGCGCGAGGAGCAGGGCGGGCGCCGGTACGCGGCGGTCTCCTTCATCGGCGGCGGCGGTGCCCACGGCCACCTGGTGCTGTCCGCCGACCGCACCCGGGGCCGCACCGAGGAACGCGACTGGCAGCGGGCCGGCGGCCCGGTCCTGCTCGCCCTCGGCGCGGCGGAGCCCGCCGCCCTGCTCGCCGAGGTCGAGCGCCACCGCGCGCTGCTCGCCGACGGCGCCGACCCGTACGCGCTGGCCAGGGCGGCGGCCGTCCGACTGCCGGCCGGCACGCCCCGGGTGGTGCTGGTCGGGCGGGACGCGGACGAGCTGGCCCGCCAGCTCGACCTGGCCGCCCGGGACCTGCCCGGCACGCAGGAGCGCGGCGAGGACTGGGCGACCCCGGCGGGCAGCTGCTACACCCCGCACCCGATCGGCCCCGACGGCAAGGTCGCGCTGGTCTACCCGGGCGCCGTCAACTCGTACCCGGGCCTGGGCCGCGACCTGTTCCGGGCCTTCCCCGGCCTGCTGGAACGCTTCGAGGCGGAGGTGGCCGAACCGGACCGGACCTTCCGCACCGCCCGGCTCCACCCCCGCACCCAGGTCACCCCCGGGCGCCGGGAGCTGATGGCGCTGGAGGCCGAACTCGCCGACGACCTGCCGTTCATGCTCGCCACCGGGACCACCTTCGCGATCCTCAACACCGACCTGGTGCGGGACCTGCTGGGCGTACCGGTGCACGGCGCGTTCGGCTACAGCCTCGGTGAGAGCAGCATGCTGTTCGCCACCGGCGGCTGGCGGCGCTCGGCCCGCCGGGACGACCGGATCAGCGCCACCCCGCTGTTCAAGCACCGGCTCAACGGCCCGCGCGACACCGTCCGCGAGCTGTGGGACCTGCCCGCCGACACCCCGGACGCGCAGGTCTGGGCCGGTCATGTGCTGCTCGCCGACCCGGAGACCGTCCGGGCCGCGCTGACCCGCTACGACCGGGTGTTCCTCACCCACGTCAACACCCCCGGCGAACTGGTGGTGGCCGGCGATCCGGCGCAGTGCCGGCAGCTGATCGAGGAGCTCGGCTGCCCGGCGGCCCGCTCCCCGGTCAACGGCGTGATGCACTGCCCGGTGGTGGACGGCGAGGTGGCCGGCCTGGCCGAGCTCAACAGCCACCCCACCGGCTCCACCGGCGGCCTGGAACTGCTCAGCGCCTACGACTACGGCCCGGTCGAGGACCTCGACCAGCAGCGGGTCGCGGACCGGATCGCCCACACGCTGCGCTCCACGATCGACTTCCCGCGGCTGGTGCGCACCGCGTACGACCGGGGGTTCCGATACTTCGTGGAGGTCGGCCCGGGTGCCACCTGCACCCGCTGGGTGCGCGAGACCCTCGGCGGGGCGCCGCACGTGGCGGTGTCGGTCGACCGCCGGGGTGTGCCGGCGGCCCGTTCGGTCGCCCAGGTGGCCGCCCGGCTGATCGTGCACGGGGTGCCGCTGGACCTGGTGGGCCTGCTCGGACCGGCGCCCGCCGCGCCCGCCCGGGCGGCCCGGGTGGCCTTCCCGGTCGGCGGCGGCCCGTCCATCCCCGCCACGGTCGCCGCCGCGACGGCCGCGCTGCTGGCGCAGGCCGACCCGGCCGCGGCCGAGGCCCGCCCGGTTGCCGCCGCCGCCCTGCCCGTGAGCGCGCCGCCCGCGTTCGCCGCGCCGGTCCTGGCCGCGCTCGGCGCGGGTCCCGGCGGCCCGGCCGCCGCCCGCCCCCTCCCGGCCGGCCCCGCCCCGGCCGGCCCTTCCGGACCAGCCGGTCCCGTTCCGCCGGAGGACCAGATGCCCGCAGACCCGACCCTCGCCGATCCCGAGGTCATCACCTTCGACGGTGAGCCGATCGCCTTCCTGCCCTGGGCCGAGCCGGCCCCGGCACCGACCCCCGCGGCCGCCCGCCGTCCGGCGCCGGCCGGACCCGGTCCGGCGGCGCCGTCCGCCGCCAGGACCGCCGCCGGGCCGGACCCGGCGCCCGCCGACGGCGACCGCGCCCGCGACCTGGTGCGCGAGCTGCGCCGGCAGATGGTGGCCACCCACTCGGTGGTGATGGAGACCCAGCGCGTCCTCCAGGAGAGCACCCTGGCCCGGACCGAGGCGCTGCTCGACGGGCCGCCCGCGCAGCACCCCGGCCTGCCGCCCGCGCCCGCGCCGGAGGCGGTCGGGTTCACCCCGCGGGCGGAACTCCCGCCCGCCCCGGCACCCGCCCCGGCTCCCGCCCCGGCACCCGCCCCGGCTCCCGCCCCGGTGCCCGCGCCCGGGCCCGCCCCGGCCGAGGCCAGGGCCGACGGGGTGATCTGGGACGAGGCGGACCTGCTGGAGTTCGCCACCGGCTCGCTGGCCGCGGTCTTCGGCCCGGCCTTCGCCGAGATCGACGGCTACGGCAAGCGGGTGCGGCTGCCCGCGCCGCCGTACCACTTCGTCACCCGGGTCACCGACCTGCGGGCGGAGACCGGCGTGTACCGGCCGTCCTTCATCCGCACCGAGTACGACGTGCCGAAGGACGCCTGGTACACCGTCGACGACGGCGTGCCGCCGGCGGTCGCGATCGAGGCCGGCCAGTGCGACCTGCTGCTGATCAGCTACCTCGGCATCGACTTCCGCAACAAGGGCGAGCGGGTCTACCGGCTGCTGGACTCCACCCTGGTCTTCCACGGCGACCTGCCGCGGGCCGGGCAGACCCTGCGCTACGACATCTCGATCAACCGTTTCGTCACCCAGGGCGACACCACGCTCTTCTTCTTCAGCTACCTCTGCTACGCCGACGGCGAGCTGATCCTGGAGCTGAAGGACGCCTCGGCCGGGTTCTTCAGCCAGGCCGAGCTGGACACCCCGCTCGGCGTGGTGATCACCGAGAAGGAGAAGGCCGCCCGGGCCGCGCTCACCCGGACCTGGTTCAAGCCTCTGGCCAGGACCGCGAAGAACCACCTGGACGCCACCGACCTGGAACTGCTCGCCCAGGGCCGCCCCGGCGAGGTGTTCGGCCCCGAGCACGCCCAGGACGAGGGCCTCAACCCGGCGCTGCGGCTGCCGGACGCCCGGCTGCGGATGATCGACGAGCTGCGGATCGACCGCACCGGCGGCCCGCGCGGCCTCGGCGCGCTCACCGCACGCAAGCAACTCCAGCCGGACGCCTGGTACTTCGAGTGCCACTTCCCGGACGACCCGGTGCTGGCCGGCTCGATGGTCGCCGAGGGCGCGGTGCAGGCGCTGCAGGCGTACCTGCTGCACCAGGGCATGCACCTGGTGCTGCCGGACGCCCGCTTCCAGACCATCATCGGCCTGCAGACCGAGGTCCAGGTGCGCGGCCAGATCACCCCGGCGCACCGGGAGATCCGGTACGAGATCGAGGTGATGGAGCTGACCATGCTCCCGCGCCCCTCGGTGATCGCGGACATCCTGGTGTACCTGGGCGACAAGCCGGTGATCCGGATGCGCAACTTCGGCATCCAGATCCGCGAGAAGGACGGCACCCCGTACCGTCCCGAGGCCGGCGGCGTGCCCGCCTTCCTGGGCCGGCGCAACCGCTCCGGCGAACCCGCGATGATCAACGAGCTGCACCTGGCGCACGCCGCCAAGGGCGACCTGGGCACCGCGATGGGGCCGGAGTTCGACGTCTACGCCGACCACCGGGCGCCCTACATCCCCAACGGGGACTTCCAGTTCGTCGACCGGATCATGTCGCTGCAGGGCACCCGCGGCGAGCTCGGCCCCGGCTCGGAGATGGTCACCGAGTACGACTCCCCGGACGACGCCTGGTACTACACCCACAACTCCCACCCGCACGTGCCCAACGCGGTCCTGATGGAGACCTCGCTGCAGGCCGCCATCCTGCTCGGCTACTACCTCGGCGCCACCCTCAAGCAGCCGCAGACCGAGTACGCGATCCGCAACCTGGACGGCCGGGCCACCCTGGTCAAGGACCTCGACCTGCGCGGCAAGACCATCCGCCACCACTCCAAGCTGCTGATGACCAGTGCCGTCCAGGGCGCCGTGCTGCAGAACTTCAGCTACGAACTCTCCGCCGACGGCGAGGTGTTCTACACCGGCGAGTCGCTGTTCGGCTACTTCAGCGAGGCGGCGCTGGCCAACCAGGCGGGCCTGGACGCCGGGAAGTACGTCGTCCCCTGGATCGACCGGGAGCAGCCCGCCGCCGACCGGGTCCGCCGGATCGAACTCGGCGGCGGCGCGGCCGCGTTCACCGACCCGGCGGGCGGCCGGCTGCACCTGCCGGGCGGGCACTTCGACCTGGTCGACCGGGTCGACCTGGTCGCCGACGGCGGCCGGCACGGTCTCGGCTACCTGCACGGCCACCGCGAGGTCCGACCCGACGAGTGGTACTTCGACTGCCACTTCCACCGCGACCCGGTGATGCCCGGCTCGCTCGGCGTCGAGGCGGTGCTGCAGGCGCTGCGGCTGTTCGTGCTGGAGCAGGGCCTGGCCGAGGGGATCGAGCGCCCGCGCTTCGCGCTCGCCACCGACGTGGAGACCGCCTGGAAGTACCGCGGCCAGATCCTGCGCCACGACCGGGAGCTGCGCTTCGACGTGCACGTGCGCGAGGTCCGCCGGGAGGCCGGCCGGGTCGTCGTGATCGCCGACGCCGACCTGTGGAAGCCCGGCCTGCGGATCTACGAGCTCACCGGCGTGGCGATCGAGGTCGTTGCGGAAACCGCCTGACCACCCCTGTCCGAGGAGAGCGAACCGACATGAACCACCCGCAGACACCACTGCTCTGGCAGGGGGAGCAGTACCCCAGTACCGACCCGGCCGGCGTCTACCAGGTGCTGGCCGACCTGGAACGGCCCTGTTTCGTGGTCCGCACCCCGCGCGGCATCGGCGCCGCCGGCGAGGGCCGCCCGGTCGCGGCCGGCGCCGGGGACGGCCTGCCGCTGCTGGCGGCGGTCGCCGCGCTGCCGCCGCAGCGGCTCGGCTCGGCCGCCTTCCTGGCCGCGCACGGCGTCCGCCAGCCGTACCTGGCCGGCGCGATGGCCGGCGGCATCGCCTCCGCCGACCTGGTGATCGCGCTCGCCCGGGAGGGCTTCCTCGCCTCCTTCGGTGCGGCCGGCCTGCTGCCGGAGAGCATCGCGAAGGCGCTCGGCCGGTTCGCCGCCGAGATCCCCGGCCTGCCGTACGCCGTCAACCTGATCCACAGCCCCAGCGAGGAACGGCTGGAGCGCGAGGCCGTCGACCTGTTCCTGCGGCACGGCGTGCGCTGCGTGGAGGCGTCCGCGTTCATGGCGCTCAGCCCGCACATCGTCCGCTACCGGCTGGCCGGCCTGCGGCAGGGCGAGGGCGGCCAGGTGGTCGCCGAGCACCGGGTGATCGCCAAGATCTCCCGGACCGAGACCGCCGAGCGCTTCATGAGACCGGCGCCCGCCGCGACCGTCAGCGCCCTGCTCGCCCAGGGCCTGATCACCCCGCTCCAGGCCGAGCTGGCCAAGTACGTGCCGATGGCCGACGACATCACCGTGGAGGCGGACTCCGGCGGCCACACCGACCGCCGCCCGCTGCCCGCGCTGCTGCCCAGCATCCTGCGGCTGCGCGACGGCGTGCAGCGCGAACACCGCTACCCGCAGCCGATCCGGGTCGGCGCGGCCGGCGGGCTCGGCACCCCGATCGCGGTCGCCGCGGCCTTCGCGATGGGCGCGGCGTACGTGGTCACCGGCTCGGTCAACCAGTCCTGCGTCGAGTCGGGCGCCTCCAAGGCGACCAAGACGCTGCTGGCCGAGGCCGGCATCGCGGACTGCGAGATGGCCCCGGCGGCCGACATGTTCGAACTGGGCGTCGAGCTCCAGGTGCTCAAGAAGGGCACGCTGTTCCCGATGCGGGCCAAGAAGCTGTACGAGCTCTACCAGGCCCACGACAGCCTGGAGTCGCTGCCCGAGGAGGAGCGCGCCCGGCTGGAGGCGCAGGTCTTCCGCCGCCCGCTGGCCGACGTCTGGCAGGAGTGCGTCGGCTACTTCAGCCGCCGCGACCCCGAGCAGCTGGCCCGCGCCCAGGACAGCCCCAAGCGCCGGATGGCGCTGGTGTTCCGCTGGTACCTGGGGATGTCCTCGCGCTGGTCCACCGTCGGCGACCCGGACCGCACCCTCGACTACCAGATCTGGTGCGGCCCGGCGATGGGCAGCTTCAACGACTGGGTGACCGCCAGCTACCTCAAGGCACCCGGCAACCGCCGGGTCGCCGACGTCGCCCACCACCTGATGCGCGGCGCCGCCTTCCACACCCGGGTGGCCGCGCTGCGCACCGCCGGGGTGCACCTGCCGGCCGCCGTCGCCGACTACCGGCCGGTGCCGCTGGAGACCCCGGTGGCAGCCCTGGGCGGTGCCCTGTGATCGAGCAACTGGTACGCAAGGCAGCCGAGTTGGAGCTGCTGCTCGGCGACCCGGCGGACCCCTCGGGCCCGTACGGCTTCGCCGCGGCGGTCCGCCGGGACGAGCGCGGGGAGTTCCCGGACGAACTGGCCGGGGTGCTCCGGGAGGCCGGCTTCCACCTGGACCACCTCCCGGCCGAGTGGGGCGGCGGCTTCGAGTCCTTCGACCGCAGCCTGCTGCTGGTCCGCGCGGCGGCCCGGCGCGACCTCAACACCATGCCCGCCACCATGTTCTCCATCACCGCCGCCACCTGCGTGCGGCTGCACGGCACACCCGGGCAGCAGCAGTGGCTGGCCGGCCTGCTGCGGCGCGGCGGCGCGGTGGGCTTCGCGCTCTCCGAGGCCGGGCACGGCAGCGACCTGCTGGCCAACGAGGCCCGGCTGGAACCGGACGGCGACGGCTGGCGGCTGACCGGCCGCAAGTGGATGGTCGGCCTCGGACAGCGCTGCGAGGCGATGTACGTGGTCGCCCGCACCGGCGGGCGCGGACCGGGCGCCTTCTCCGCCGTCCTGCTCGACCTCACCACCGCCGCCGACGGGCTGCGGCGCGGCGCGCCGGTGGCCACCGGCGGGATGCGCGGGATCGACTTCGCCCACCCGCGGTTCGACGGCCTGCCGGTCACCCGCGACCAGCTGGTCGGCCGCCCCGGCCAGGCGCTGGAGGTCGCGGTCAAGGCCCAGCAGGTGGTCCGGCTGATGAGCACCGCCGGCAGCCTGGGCTGCGCCGACACCGCCCTGCGGCTCACCCTGGACTTCGCCGCCGAACGCCGCACCGGCCGCACCCTCCTGATCGACTCGCCCTACCAGCGGCGCGAACTGGCCGTCGCCGCGGCCGCCCTGCTGTCCGCCGACGCGGTCGCGCTGGCGGCCGCCCGCGGCATCCACGTCGCACCCGAGCAGTTCAGCGTCTGGGGCTGCGCGGCCAAGCACGTGGTGGCCGAGGCGGTCGAGGACGCCATCGCCCGCTGCGGCGCCACCCTGGCGACCCGCTCGGTGCTGCGCACCGAGGGCCCCGGCGGCGGGCTGTTCCAGAAGCTCCAGCGCGACGCCGCGCTGGTCCGGGTGGTCGACACCAGCACCCTGGCCAACCTGCGCTCCTTCGCCGGCCAGCTGCCCGCGCTCGCCGCGGCCGCCGAAGCCGGCGCCGGGGACGAGCAGGCCGCCCGGACCGTCTTCGCCCTGGACCGGGAACTCCCGCCGTACGACCCCGGCCGGCTCGACCTCAGCGCCCGCGGCCGGGACCTGCCCACCGGCACCCTGGCCGCGGTCGCCGCCCCCGCGGCCCGGGCGCTCGCCGAGGCCGGCTCCCCGGCGGTCGCCGCGCTGGCCGAGCGGCTGCTGACCGCCGTCCGGGGCCTGCCCGCGGAGGCCGCCGAGGCCGCCGGCGCCCCCGGCGGCACCGGCCCCGCCGACCTGGCGGAGCGGTTCGCCTGGCTGCACGCCGCCGCCTGCTGCCTCCAGCTCTGGTGGGCCGGCCGGCACCTGCCGCTGTACGGGCAGAAGCCCGGCTCCGCCGACTGGCTCGGCGCCTGCCTCGGCTACCTGCTGGCCCGGGCCGACCAGCAGCCGGTCCGGCGCGCCGCCGAACACCTGCTGCCCGCCCTCGACGTCGTGCTCGACCTGCGCCGCGACCACCGGATGTTCGCCGCGGCGCCCGTACCGCTCGCCCGCCCGGGGGTGTGACCGATGCAGCCATCCCGAACCGGAGGCCCGGTGAACAGCACCGATCTGCCCGCCCTCGCCGCCGAACTGGAGGAGTACCTGGGCGACCCGCACGACGCCGACGCCCGGATGCCGTTCGCGGCCGTCCTCGACCACGACGAACGCGAGGAGTACCCGTACGGCTTCGTCAACCTGCTCCAGCGCTGGGGCGTGCACGAGTACAACATCCCCGAGGCCCAGGGCGGCCGGGCCGGCGACGTGGAGACCGGCTTCAACCTGCTCCGCCTGATCGCCCGCCGCGACCCCACCACCGCCACCGCGCTGATCATCACCAGCCTGGCCTTCCTGCCCGCCTGGATCGCCGGCACCGACGAGCAGAAGCAGTACCTCAGCGACGCCATGAAGCAGGGCAGCCGGTACGCCTGGGGCCTGTCCGAGCGCAGCCACGGCAGCGACGTGCTCAGCAACGAGCTCAAGGCCGAGAAGGTCCCCGGCGGCTACCTGCTCACCGGCGAGAAGTGGCTGATCGGCAACGCCCGGGTGGCCGACGGCCTCAGCGTCTTCGCCCGCACCAAGGACACCGGCGGCCCGGCCGGCTACTCCATCTTCCTGCTGGAGAAGCGCCGCACCCCGGCCGGCGCGGTCGAGGAGCTCCCCAACGAGCGCCTGCACGGCCTGCGCGCCCTGGACATGAGCGGCATCCGGCTGGACCGGGTCTTCGTCCCCGACTCCGCCCGGCTCGGCGCCGAGGGCGCCGGCCTGGAGATCGCCCTGCAGACCTCCCAGGTGGCCCGCACCCTGATCGGCTCGATCGCGCTCTCGGCGGTCGACACCGCACTGCGGATCACCCTGGACTTCACCGAGCGCCGGGTCATCTTCGGCCGCACGGTCAGCGAGATCCCGTACTCCCGGCGGCAGCTGGCCGAGTGCTTCGCCGACCTGATGACCGCCGACGCGGTCAGCCTGGGGGCGGTGCGCAGCCTCCAGCTGGTGCCCGAGCAGGCCAGCGTCTGGTCCTCGGCGGTGAAGTACTTCGTGCCGACCGTGCTGGAGAGCACCATGTCCCAGCTCAACATCGTGCTGGGCGCCCGCTTCTACCTGCGCGCCGAACCGCACTACGGCATCCACCAGAAGATGCTCCGCGACATGCTGGTGGCCAACTTCGCCGACGGCAACACCGTGGTCAACCTCAAGAACCTCGCGCTCCAGCTCGACGGCCTGCTCGCCACGGCCGCCGACCCCTCGCCCGAGGCCCGCGCCGCCGCCGAGGAACGGGTCGCCACGCTCTACGGGATGGACCGCGAACTGCCGCTCTACCGGCCCTGGGACCAGCAGCTGTTCAGCCGCGGCCGGGACGACGCGCTGCTCGCCGCCCCGGCCGCCCTCGCCCAACTGCGGGTGCTGGCCGCGGCCGCCAAGGGCGACGAACGCGACCGGCTGACCCGCGCCGCCGACGTGGCGGGCGAACTGCTCGACCACACCGCCGTGCTGCGCGACGGCTGCGCCGCACTGCGGGCCGAACTCGGCCGCGAGTACGGCCAGTCGGCCGAACTCTTCGACCTGGCAAAGCAGTACTGCCTGCTGCACGCCGTCGCGGCCTGCCTGCACACCTACGTGCACTCGGCCGGCGCGATGGCCGACCCGCTGCCCAGCCCGGCCCTGCTGCTGCTCCAACTGGAGCGGCTGCGCAAGCAGTTGCGCCCGCACGAGGCGGTCACCGACAGCCGGGTGGTGGACGAGGTGATGGCCGTGCTGCAGCAGCTGTACCGGGAGAACCGGCTGTTCTCGCACTGGCAGTTCCGCCTCGCCGAGCGCGGTGACCTCAGCCTCGCCGAGACCTGAGCCCGCCGGGCCGCGTACCGACACCAGCACCGAACTCCGGACCAGCCAGGAGTCGAGCCATGCCGAGACCCACCGCCGCGCCGTCCGCCACCCGCCGCCTGCCCTGCCCGAACTGCCGCACCGAGGTCCCCGCGCACCACCTCGACCGGGACCTGAAGGTCTGCCCCGCCTGCCGGCAGGAGCTGCGCCGGGGCACCTGCGCCTGGCTCCAGCAGCTGGCCGGCCTCGCCGTCCTCGGACCGGTCCTGGAGACCGGCTCCCGCCCCGACCTCCCCATCGCCCCAGCCAGCTAAGGACTCTGCCATGTCAGCACCGATCAAGCCCCGGGTCGCGGTCATCGGCGCCGGTGTCTCCGGCCTCTCCGCCGCCTACCGCCTGCGCGAGCACGCCGAGCTCACCGTCTTCGAGCAGGACGACCGGCCCGGCGGCCACGCCAACACCGTCGAGGTGGAGGACGACGGTCGGATCCTGGGCATCGACACCGCGTTCGTGATCTTCAACCGGCCCAGCTACCCCAACCTCAGCCGCTTCTTCGACGAACTCGACGTGCCGTTCCGCCAGCACCGAGGCGGCTTCAACTTCTTCGACCTGGACTCCGGGCTGCAGTTCGGGACCGAGGAGATGGCCCTGCCCGAGGAGGAGGTGGCCGGCCGCTACCCGCAGGAGTTCCTCACCATCCGGCGCGAGGCCCGCCGCTTCCACGAGGAGGGCCGCAAGGACTTCCTGCGCAAGCGCACCGACCTGCCGCTCGGCGAGTACCTCGACCGCGGCGGCTACAGCCAGGAGTTCCGGCACGGCTACGTGATCCTGCTGTGCACCGCGGTCTGGTCGGTGCCGGCCGAGCTGATCTGGGAGATGCCCGCCACCACCGTGATCGCCTTCTTCATGGCGCACGACGAGGGCGGCCTCGGCGGCGCCAAGGTGGACTGGCGGACGGTGGGCGGCGGCTCGATCACCTACGTCCGCAAGGCGCTGGCCGCGATCGACCCCAAGCTGCGGCTGACCGAGAAGGTCACCGAGGTCCGGGAGCTGCCCGACGGGGTCGCGGTCACCACCGCGGCCGGCACCGAGCGCTTCGACCACGCCGTGCTCGCCGTCCACGGCGACCAGGCCAGGGCGCTGCTGGCGGACCCGACCGAGCTGCAGCGGCGGACCCTGGCGAAGATCCGCTACAACGCCTCCAACGTGGTGCTGCACACCGACGCCTCGGTGATGCCCGAGGACCGCTCCCGCTGGGAGAACTGGAACTACGGCAAGGTCGAGGTCGACGGCGAGGTCCGCCCGTACGTCGTCTACTACATGAACCGGCTGCACGGCTTCGAGTCCGAGCGGGACTACTTCGTCACCCTGGACTACCCGCGTTCGCTGCGCCAGGAGCTGGTGATCAAGGAGCTGCCGTACGAGCACCCGGTCATCGACATGGACCTGCGCACCCTGCAGAAGACCATCTACCAGGTCAACGAGGGCACCCGGGTGAAGCTGGCCGGCTCGTACTTCCACTCCAAGCAGCTGCACCACGACCAGATCGGCTCGCACGAGGCCGCGTTCTCCTCCGGCCTGGAGGCGGCCGAGCAGCTGCTCCGGGAGCTCGGCGCCTGAGCCCGGGACGGGCGGGGGGCGGGGTCGGCCGGAGCGGGCCGGCCCCGCCCGTTTTGTCACTGGCGATCAGGTCTCACCGCTCCCTATAATGGATAGCGCTAGGTTCCACTATCGGCTCGGGCGCCACCGGCTCGGGCGGTACCGGCTCCGCCGCGCGCCGAGCCGACGAGAGAGGAAGGCCGCCATGCCCACGCTCCCCTGGACCACCCCCAACCCGGCCCGGCCGCAGACCCGGGCGCTGGTCATGGCCTCCCGGCTGGAGGTCCGCTCGTTCAAGGACGTGCCGCGGTTCTTCCTCAAGTCCCTCGCCGCCTGGAAGCAGGTGCGCACCGCCCCCGGCGCGCTCGGCGCCTCGCTGATCGCCCAGCCGCTCAAGCGGACCTTCTGGACCCTCTCGGCCTGGGAGACCCGCCAGGACCTCTACACCTACGCCAAGACCGAACCGCACTACTCCGTGATGACCTCGCTGCGGCCGACCATGAAGGACTCCACCTTCACCTTCTGGGAGGTCCCGGTCGAGCAGCTCCCGATCACCTGGGCCGACGCCAAGCAGCACCTCGCCGACCAGGCGCTGGCCGACGCCGCGGACACCGCCGCGGGCGCCGCGGACACCGGCGCCTGACCCCGCACCGCTTCCGAAGCACCCCCGAAGGAGAGAAGTCATGGCTTCGTCCGATCCGACCGCGGCCGGCTCCCCGAGCCCCGCCGCGCAGGGGCCCAGGGTCCCGCTCTGGCTGTCTATCGTCGCGTGCAGCGTGCCGATGTTCATGGTGGCGCTGGACAACCTGGTGGTCTCCACCGCCCTGCGCACCCTGGCCGTCGACCTCAAGGCCGACACCAAGGACCTGCAGTGGTTCGTCAACGCCTACGTGCTGAGCTTCTCCTGCCTGCTGCTGATCGGCGCCGCGCTCGGTGACCGGTTCGGCCGCCGGAAGGTCTTCACCATCGGCATCGCGATCTTCACCCTGTCCTCGATCGCCTGCGGCCTGGCGGACACCAGCGGCGAGCTGATCACCGCCCGCACGGTCCAGGGCTTCGGCGCGGCCGCCGTCATGCCGCTCTCGCTGACCCTGCTCTCGCAGGCCGTCCCGGAGAAGATGCGCAGCCTCGCGCTCGGCCTGTGGGGCGCGGTCAGCGGTCTCGCCATCGCGCTCGGCCCGGTGGTGGGCGGCGCCGTGGTGGACGGCCTGGCCTGGGAGTGGATCTTCTGGATCAACGTGCCGGTCGGCATCGTGGCCATCCCGCTGATCTTCAAGGTGCTGAAGGAGAGCAAGGGCGAACGGGCCGGCCTCGACCTGATCGGCATGCTGCTGGCCGCCGCCGGCCTGCTCGCCGTGGTCTGGGGCATCGTCAACGGCAGCACCGACGGCTGGACCTCGACGAAGATCGTCTCCGCCTTCGTGGCCGGCGCCGTGCTGCTGGCCGCGTTCGTCCTGTGGGAGCGCCGCCAGACCCACCCGCTGCTGCCGCTCTCCTTCTACCGGATCCGCGCCTTCACCCTCACCAACATCGTCTCCGCGACGATGTACTTCGGCGTCTTCGGGTCGATCTTCTTCCTCTCCCAGTACCTCCAGATCGCCCCGTACCGCACCCCGCTGCACGCCGGGGTGCTCACCCTGGCCTGGACCCTGATGCCGATGTTCATCGCCCCGGTGGCCGGCGCCCTCACCGACAAGGTCGGCGGCGGACGGCTGATGGCGCTCGGCCTCTTCCTCCAGGCCGCCGGCCTGGCCTGGATCAACCTGGCGGCCACCGCCGACACCCCGTACTCCCACCTGGTCGGCGCCATGCTGGTGGCCGGCGCGGGCATGGGCTTCGCCATCGCGCCGACCGCCGCCGTGGTGCTCGGCGCGGTCGGCCCGGAGCACCGCGGCAAGGCCTCGGGCGCCAACACCACCGTCCGGGAGATCGGCGGCGCCTTCGGCATCGCGGTGCTGAGCAGCGTCTTCCTGGCGCACGGCAGCGAGGCCAGCGCCGCCGACTTCGTGCAGGGCCTGCACCCGGCGGTCTGGGTCGGCGTCGCGGTGGTGCTGTTCGGCGGGGTCTGCGCGCTGTTCATCCCGCGCCCGCCGCGCCCGGCCGAGCTGCCCGCCGAGCCGTCCCCGGCCGACGAGCCGGCCCCCGCCGGCGTCTGACGGCGCCCGCCGGCCCGCAGGGCGGGGGCGAACCACGGGGGCGGACGACCAGCCGGTCGTCCGCCCCCGTCCTTGCCGGTACCGTCCGCGGCTCAGCCGGGTACGGCCGTGTGGAACGCCCGGTGCGAGGCGTCCGCCTGGGCCAGCCTGCGCATCGCACCGATCAGCGCGTCGCCGAGCACGGTGCCCAGCACCGCGCCCTCGACCTTGCTGTCCACGCCCTCCCGGTGCCCGATGGCGGCCAGTTCGGCGGCGGCCAGCCGCTCGGCCACGCTCGCGTAGTCGTCCAGGATGGCGAGCAGGTCCTGCTGTCCGAGGTCGCGGAAGGTCAGCACCAGCTGGGCCAGTGCCTGCCGGGCCGGGTTGCTCTCCTTGACCACCCAGCCGCGCCGCCGCACCAGCTCGGCCACCTCGTGCTCGGCGGCCGCCCAGGCGGCCCGGTCGACGGCCGTCACCTGCGGGGTGACCGCCGCCTGGGCGATCCCGAGGACGTCGTGCAGGCTGCTGCCGGGGGAGTCGATCGCGCTGAGCACCTCCCGGGTGGCGGCCACCGAGAGCTTGCCGACGTCGACCATCGCCCGCACCAGCTTCAGCCGGTGGATGTGCTCCTCGCCGTACCTGGCCTGGTTCGGGCCGATCCGTTCGCCGCCCGGGATGAGGCCCTCCCGCACGTAGTACTTGATGGTGGGCACCGGCACGCCGGCCCGCTTGCTCAGCTCCCCGATGCGCATCGCATCCCCGTCCCGAAAGCCGACAGGCCCGGATCGGCCATATGGATAGTGTATCTCTCCAAGTTCCTTCCGGGGCTGTGCCGACCACGCTCCGCGCCCGTATACCGTGGTGGGCGTGCAGGTACTCGAAAACGCGCCGCTCGCCCCGCTGACCACCCTCCGGCTCGGCGGCCCCGCCCGCCGCCTGGTCACCGCCAGGACCGACGACGAGGTCGTCGAGGCCGTCCGCGCGGCCGACGCCGCGGGCGAGCCGCTGCTGGTCCTCGGCGGCGGCTCCAACCTGGTCATCGGCGACGCCGGCTTCGACGGCACCGTGCTGCGGATCGCCACCACCGGCTTCGACCTCCGGGGCACCCGGCTGGAGCTGGCCGCCGGCGAGGTCTGGGCCGACGCGGTCACCCGCTCGGTCGACCGGGGCCTGGCCGGCATCGAGTTCCTGGCCGGCATCCCCGGCTCGGCCGGCGCCACCCCGGTGCAGAACGTCGGCGCCTACGGCCAGGAGGTCGCCGGGGTCATCACCGAGGTCCTCGCCTACGACCGGACCGCCGGCGAGCGCGTCACCCTGACCAACGAAGAGTGCGGCTTCTCCTACCGGCACAGCCGCTTCAAGGCCGACCCCGACCGCTACGTGGTGCTCCGGGTCGCCTTCGCCCTGGAGGACGCCGCCGGGCAGTCCTCCCCGGTCAAGTACGCCGAGGTGGCCCGCACCCTCGGGGTGGAGGCCGAGCAGCGGGTGGACCTGCGGCTCGCCCACGACACCGTGCTGAAGCTGCGGGCCGGCAAGGGCATGGTGCTGGACGAGGCCGACCACGACACCTGGTCGGCGGGCTCCTTCTTCACCAACCCGGTCCTCGACCCCGAGCAGTACGCGGCCTTCACCGCCCGGCTCGGCGACCGCACCGCCCCCGCCTACCCGGCGCCCGACGGCCGGACCAAGACCTCGGCGGCCTGGCTGATCGACCACGCCGGCTTCCGCAAGGGCCACGGCACCGGCCCGGCCACCCTCTCCACCAAGCACACCCTGGCGCTCACCAACCGCGGCGGCGCCACCACCGAGGACCTGCTCGCGCTCGCCCGCGAGGTCCGCGACGGCGTCCACGCCGCCTTCGGCGTGGAGCTCGTCAACGAGCCGGTGATGGTCGGCGTCCGCCTGTAGGACGGGCTGCGTCAGCCGGCCAGCCAGGCGTCGATGTCGGCCAGCAGCTCCTTGCGGACCGCCTCCGGCGCCTGCGAGCCGCGCACCGACTGCCGGGCCAGCTCGGCCAGTTCGGCGTCCGAGAAGCCGTGCACCTCGCGCACCAGCCGGTACTGGTCGGCCAGCCGGGAGCCGAACAGCAGCGGGTCGTCCGCGCCCAGCGCCATCGGCACCCCGGCGTCGAACAGGGTGCGCATCGGCACCAGCGCGGCCTGCTCGTAGACGCCCAGCGAGACGTTGGAGGACGGGCAGACCTCGCAGGTGATCTGCCGGTCCGCCAGCCGCTGCATCAGCCGCGGGTCCTCGGCGGCCCGCACGCCGTGCCCGATCCGGCCGGCCCCCAGGTCGTCCAGGCAGTCGCGGACCGACTCCGGCCCGGCCAGCTCGCCGCCGTGCGGCGCGGCCAGCAGCCCGCCGTCCCGGGCGATCTTGAACGCCCGGTCGAAGTCCCGCGCCATCCCGCGCCGCTCGTCGTTGGACAGCCCGAACCCGACCACCCCCCGGTCGGCGTACCGGACCGCCAGCCGGGCCAGCGTGCGGGCGTCCATCGGCGACTTCATCCGGTTGGCCGCCACCAGCACCCGGATCCCGACCCCGGTGGAGTCGGAGGCCTGCTCGACCGCGTCCAGGATCAGCTCCAGCGCCGGGGTCAGCCCGCCGAGCCGCGGCGCGTACGAGGTCGGGTCGACCTGGATCTCCAGCCAGCGGGAGCCGTCCCGCCGCTCGTCCTCGGCGGTCTCCAGGACCAGCCGCCGGATGTCCGACTCGTCCCGCAGCACCGAGCGCGCCGTGTCGTACAGCCGCTGGAAGCGGAACCAGCCGCGCTCGTCGGTGGCCCGCAGCTGCGGCGGCTCGCCGGAGCTGAGCGCCTCGGGCAGCCGCACCCCGTGCCGGTCGGCCAGCTCCAACAGCGTGGCGGGGCGCATCGAACCGGTGAAGTGCAGGTGCAGGTGGGCCTTGGGCAGGCTTCGGACATCACGCAGGCGATCCATTCACCGATCCTGCCGCATCACCACCCCGAACGGGAACCGCCCCCCGTACATCCCCCGAAGGGGTGACGAGGGGCGGCGGTGTCCGGGGCCGGGATCAGTCCCGGGCCTCGCCCAGCAGCTTCTGCAGCCGGCTGACGCCCTCGACCAGGTCGGCGTCGCCGAGCGCGTACGACAGGCGCAGGTAGCCGGGGGTGCCGAAGGCCTCACCGGGGACGACCGCGACCTCGGCCTCGTCCAGGATCAGCGCGGCCAGCTCGGCGGAGGTCGCCGGGCGCCTGCCGCGGATCTCCTTGCCCAGCAGGCCCTTGACCGACGGGTAGGCGTAGAACGCGCCCTCGGGCTCGGGGCAGAGCACCCCGTCGATCTCGTTGAGCATCTTCACGATGGTCCGGCGGCGCCGGTCGAAGGCGGTCCGCATCTCGTCGACCGCGGCCAGGTCGCCGGCCACCGCGGCCAGCGCGGCCTGCTGGGCCACGTTGGAGACGTTGGAGGTGGCGTGCGACTGCAGGTTGGCGGCGGCGCCCACCACGTCCTTCGGGCCGATCAGCCACCCCACCCGCCAGCCGGTCATGGCGTACGTCTTGGCGACGCCGTTGACCACCAGGCACTTGTCGGCCAGCTCGGGCAGCAGGGCCGGCAGCGAGGTGAACTCCGCGCCGCCGTAGACCAGGTGCTCGTAGATCTCGTCGGTGAGCACCCACAGGCCGTGCTCCAGCACCCAGCGGCCGATCGCCTCCGCCTCGGCGGCGGTGTAGACGGCGCCGGTCGGGTTGGACGGCGAGACGAACAGCACCACCTTGGTGTTCTCGGTGCGGGCGGCCTCCAGCTGCTCGACCGAGACCTTGTAGCCGGTGGTCTCGTCGGCCACCACCTCGACCGGCACACCGCCGGCCAGCTTCACGGCCTCCGGGTAGGTGGTCCAGTACGGCGCCGGGATGATCACCTCGTCGCCCGGGTCGAGGATCGCGGCGAAGGCCTCGTAGATGGCCTGCTTGCCGCCGTTGGTCACCAGCACCTGGGAGGCGTCCACCCGGTAGCCGGAGTCGCGCAGGGTCTTGGCGACGATCGCGGCCTTGAGCTCGGGCAGCCCGCCGGCCGGCGTGTAGCGGTGGTTCTTCGGGTCGTGGCAGGCGGCTGCGGCGGCCTCGACGATGTAGCCGGGGGTCGGGAAGTCCGGCTCGCCGGCGCCGAAGCCGATCACGGGACGGCCGGCCGCCTTGAGGGCCTTGGCCTTGGCGTCCACGGCGAGGGTGGCGGACTCGGCGATGGCGCCGACCCGGGCGGAGACCCGGCGGTCGGCAGGACGGTTGGCGGGGGTGGGAGCGCTCATGCCTGCATCGTCCCAGAGACGGCGGCCCGCGGGCACGACGGTTTCAGTATGCGTACGGTGCCGTCCACGATGTGTCCCCGCCGGAGCGGGAGTGGTGCCCAGGTGAATGAGGTTCGACCAAACGCTCAAGAACACGTACACTCACTGCTCGATGGCTCCCGAAGTGCGGATCCGCCAAGGCGTACACCACGCAGCGGCTCGGATGCGGTAGGTTTGGGCGCAGTCCGGTGCCGCGAGGTACCGAAGGGCACTAGCTCAATTGGTAGAGCACCGGTCTCCAAAACCGGCGGTTGGGGGTTCGAGTCCCTCGTGCCCTGCAGCTTGATCCGTACCGAGCCCGTTCGCTCCACAGAGCGAGCGGGCTTGATGCGGAGAGGGCCCCACCAAGCACTGCTTTCGCCGGATCGCCTGCGTGGCTACACACGCGGGACGCGCTCGGCAGGACCCGGATTCAGGTGAGGACGAGTGACGGAGACCACGGGCTCCACCGCAACGCCTGAGAGCGGCAACCCCGAGGGGGCCGACGGCGCGGCGGACGAAACCACGCCTGCCGACGACAAGTCGCTCTCCCGGCGCGAGCGCAGGCGTGCCAACAAGGCCGCCGGCGGCGACGGCGCGAAGCGCCCCGGCAAGCGGGCCAAGAAGGGCCTGTTCGCCCGGATCGCCGTCTTCTACCGCCAGATCATCGCCGAGCTCCGCAAGGTCGTCTGGCCGACCCGCAGCGAGCTGGTGCAGTACACCACCGTCGTGGTCACCTTCGTCATCGTGATGATGATGCTGGTCTACGGCGTGGACTACGGCTTCTCCAAGCTCAGCTTGTGGATCTTCGGCTGACCGGCTCGGCAGCCAGCGACACCCGACCCGGGTCGGCCCCCTCCACACGGAAGGGGGCCGCCCGGGTCGAGCTGTCTGCACCGACCGGACGAGCCCGCTACCGTTGACTCGGTACTGTTGAGGTATCCGAGACTTTCCCGCCCGTACGCCCCAGGGCGGCCGGGCGGCCCGGAGCCGTTCCATCTCCACAACCAGGAAAGAAGCAGCGACCGTGTCTGAGTCCCCCCTGTACGACGCCGACGAGACCGTCCGCGAGGCGGATGTCGCGGCCGAGGCTGCTGACGCCGAGGCTGCCGAGGACATCCTGGACGCCGCCGACGCCGACGAGGACCAGGTCGAGTCTGCCGACGAGGCCGAGGCGGGTGTCCCGGCCGAGCTCGACGCGCTGCACGAGGTGGCCGAGGACGAGGCCGCCGCCGAGGAGGCCGCGGACGAGACCGCCGCCGAGGAGACCGGCACCGAGGAGACCTCCGCCGAGGCCGACGAGGCCGAGCAGGAGCCGGCCGGCGAGAGCGACCCGGTCGCCGAGTTCCGCGAGACGCTGCGCCGCGCGCCGGGCGAGTGGTACGTCATCCACACCTACGCCGGCTACGAGAACCGCGTGAAGCAGAACCTGGAGCAGCGCTCGGTCTCGCTCAACGTCGAGGACCGCATCTTCGAGTCGGCCGTGCCGCAGGAAGAGGTCGTCCAGATCAAGAACGGCGACCGCAAGACCATCCGGCAGAACAAGCTCCCCGGCTACGTGCTGGTCCGCATGCAGCTGGACGCCGAGTCCTGGAACGTGGTCCGCAACACCCCCGGCGTCACCGGCTTCGTCGGCAACGCCTACGACCCGTACCCGCTGACCCTGGACGAGGTCGTCAAGATGCTCGCCCCGGACGTCGAGCGCCAGGCGGCCAAGGACGCCGGCAAGGCCTCCCCGGTCCGCCCGGTCGAGGTCCAGGTGCTCGACTTCGAGGTCGGCGACTCGGTCACCGTCACCGACGGTCCGTTCGCCACCCTGCAGGCGACCATCAACGAGATCAACCCGGACTCGAAGAAGGTCAAGGGCCTGGTCGAGATCTTCGGCCGGGAGACCCCGGTCGAGCTGTCGTTCGACCAGATCCAGAAGAACTAGCACGGTCTCCGGGTTCGGGGGCGGGGCTTCGGCCCCGCCCCCGAACCCGTTTTGGTCCAGCGGCGCATCCGCGTTAGCCTGGTCCGATGTGTGTCCGCCCGGTGGGCTGTCGCGCCCGTCACGGACACACCAGCAATCACCTCTCGGAAGGACCCGGAGAGAAATGCCTCCCAAGAAGAAGAAGATCACGGGGCTCATCAAGCTCCAGATCAACGCCGGTGCCGCCAACCCGGCCCCGCCGGTCGGCCCCGCGCTGGGTCAGCACGGCGTCAACATCATGGAGTTCTGCAAGGCCTACAACGCCGCGACCGAGTCGCAGCGCGGCATGATCGTGCCGGTGGAGATCACGGTCTACGAGGACCGTTCCTTCACCTTCATCACGAAGACCCCGCCGGCCGCCCGCCTGATCCTGAAGGCCGCTGGTGTGGACAAGGGCTCGGCCGAGCCGCACAAGACCAAGGTCGCCAAGCTCACCAGCGCCCAGGTCCGCGAGATCGCCACGGTCAAGCTCCCCGACCTGAACGCCAACGACCTGGACGCCGCGGCGAAGATCATCGCCGGCACCGCCCGGTCGATGGGCATCACCGTCGAGGGCTGATCAGCCCCGTAGTCCACCGTGGTAGGGCCCGCGCGGCCCGCATGACCACGACTCCTCATTCACCTTCAGGAGAAGCAGTGAAGCGCAGCAAGGCTCTCAAGGCCGCGGACGCCAAGGTCGACCGCAGCCGGATCTACGCTCCCCTCGAGGCCATCCGCCTCGCGAAGGAGACCTCCACCACCAAGTTCGACGGCACCGTCGAGGTCGCCATGCGTCTGGGCGTCGACCCGCGCAAGGCCGACCAGATGGTCCGCAGCACCGTGATCCTCCCGCACGGCACCGGTAAGACCGCCCGGGTCCTGGTCTTCGCGACCGGTGACCGTGCCGAGGCCGCGCGTGCTGCGGGCGCCGACATCGTGGGCTCCGACGAGCTCATCGACGAGGTCGCCAAGGGCCGTCTGGACTTCGACGCCGTCGTCGCCACCCCGGACCTGATGGGCAAGGTCGGCCGCCTCGGCCGCGTGCTCGGTCCCCGTGGCCTGATGCCGAACCCCAAGACCGGCACCGTCACCCCCGATGTCACCAAGGCTGTCAACGACATCAAGGGCGGCAAGATCGAGTTCCGCGTCGACAAGCACTCGAACCTGCACTTCATCATCGGCAAGGTCTCCTTCACCGATGAGCAGCTGGTCGAGAACTACGGCGCCGCGCTCGAGGAGGTCCTCCGGGCCAAGCCGGCCGCCGCCAAGGGCCGCTACATCAAGAAGACCGCCGTCTCCACCACGATCGGCCCCGGCATCCAGGTGGACCCGAACCGCACCCGCAACCTCCTGGTCGAGGAGGACCCGGCCGCCGTCTGAGCCACCGGCTCCGACCGGCCGCGTCCTGGGCGCGACTGAAGTCAGGTCCGACGGGCCCGCACCCCCTGCACGAGGGGGTGCGGGCCCGTCGGCGTACCCGGGCGGTTAGGCTCTGCGCACCCACCACCTCTCTCCCCGCGGAGTACGCCGTGCGTATCGATCGGATCGCCGTCCTGGCCGCCGCCGTCCTGGTGCTCGGCGGTGCGGCCGGCTGCAGCAGCGTCGGGGGCGGCGCCGCCGCGGGCGACGGGCCGGCCGACCCCGGGTCCGCGAGCAGCGCCCGCCCGAGCACGCCGAAGGCCGTGGTCGAGGCCGCCGCGGACGCGCTGGACAAGGCGGGCAGCGCCCGGCTGCGGGTGGAGGAGGACAACCACCAGTACGGCCACAGCACCGTCGAGGGCGCCGTCTCCTGGACCTCCGGCGACGCCGACCTGACCGTCACCGAGGGCCGCGGCAAGGGCCGGCTCCGGCTGGTCGACGGCGTCCACTACGCCTCGTACGACTGGCTGGCCCCCGACCTCAAGGGCAAGCACTGGGCGCGGGCCGAGCGCGAGACGGCCGAGGAGCTGGACTCCGGTGCCACCCCGGGCCGCATCCCGGCGAGCTTCACCGGGATCTGGCTGACCGGCATCACCGCGGGTCCGGCGGCGCCGCTGCGGCTGATGGCCGAGGCGGGACAGATCACCGAGGTCGGCCAGGAGCAGCTGGACGGCGCGACGGTCACCCACTACCGGGGCACCGCCTCGGTCGCCGCGTACCACGCCGCCGACCAGGGCCTGTCCGAGCAGGAGCGGGCCGCGACGCTGGCCTACTACCAGCGCCAGGGGATGAGCGTGGTCGACCACGACTACTGGCTGGACCAGGCCGGGCGGCTGCTCAAGTCGCAGGAGACCACCCGGGGTTCGGGGGGCACCGACACGGTGGTCGAGCTGGTCGCCGAGCCGGGCACCGAGGTGGCGGCGCAGGCCCCGGACGCCGTCGACACCTTGGTACTGAACGGGGGCTGACCCGTTGCCGGGCCGTCGGTGCCATCGACTAGAGTCCGGCACGGAGTATGAGAATGGTCTGAGTGGGGGAATCTTGCGTACCTTGCGAATCGCGTCCGCGGTGGTCGTCTCGACCGCCCTCATCGGCGCCCTGTCGGCCTGCGGGAGCAGTGCGAAGCCGGGTGGCGCGGCGGCCGGTGCGGCGGCTTCGGCCTCCGCCGGTACGGCCTCGGGCGCTGCCCCGGGCGGTGCCTCCGCCGCCGCGGACGGTGCCGCGGCCGGGGCCTCGGCGCCCGCGGGCGGCAAGGAGCAGGCGCCCAAGGAGGCGCTGACCGCCGCCGCCGCCGTGATGGCGAAGGCCGGCACCGCCAAGCTGGTCCTGACCGGGGACAAGCCCGAGGACGTGACCTCCGGGGTGCTGTCCTGGAAGTCCCCGCAGGCGCTGCAGATCTCCACCACCGAGGACGGCGAGGAGGTCAAGATGCTCTTCGTCGGTGACGTGATGTACCTCGGGCTGAACGCCGAGATGGGCCAGCTGTTCGCCGGCAAGAAGTGGATGAAGGTCGACCCCGGCGCCGCCCCGGGCTCCGCGCCCGGCGCGGCCGACGCGGGCGCCTTCAGCGGCATGCTGGCCACCCTCGACCCGGCCGTCGAGCTGGCCGCGAACGCGCAGGCCGGCAAGGTGAGCAAGGTCGGCGCGGAGAAGGTCGACGGGGTCGACACCGTGCACTACCGCAGCACGATCGCCGCCAAGGACCTGGTCGCCGCGATGAGCGGGGCGAGCGAGGCGAGCAAGGCGAGCCTGCTCAAGGAGCTCACCGGCGAGCCGACCTTCGACTTCTGGATCAACGGGAAGAACGAACTGGTCCAGCTGGGCGGCAACCAGCTCAACCCGGGCAAGGGCGCCGCGTCCGCCACCGGCACCGTCAAGTACACCGAGCTCGGTACGGCCGTCGCGCCGGCCGCCCCCGCGGCGGCCGAGGTGGCCGACATGGCCGAGCTGCTGAAGAGCCTCGGCACCAGCTGAGGCACCGCCGGGCCCGGTGGACGACCGGGCCCGGTGCCACCGGGCGCGGAGACTCCGCGCCCGGGCCGTCACCAGGGGGAGACACCAGATGTTCAGGACCGGACGTACGTTCCTCGCCGCCACCGCCGTCGTGCTCGCGCTGACCGCGACCGGCTGCAACAGCAAGAGCTCCGGCGGCGACGCCGCCCCGGCCGCCCCGAGCGCCGCGGGCAGCAGCGCGGCGCCGTCCTCGCCGGCCGCCGAGGTGGCGCCCGCCGCGCTGCTGAAGCTGGTCGGGGAGAAGACCAGCGCGGCCAAGTCCGCCAAGGTCGAGGCCGTCACCGAGCTGCCCACCGGGAAGACCAGCATGAAGGGCGCCATCTCCTGGGACCACGGCCTCCAGGGCGAGCTGACCGGCAACGCCGGCGGCGCGATGGCCGAGACCCTGGCCAAGGCCGGCGGCGACGGCACCTTCACCGCCCGCTACCTCACCGACGCCATGTACATCAACATGGGTGAGGCGATGGCCGGCCAGCTCGGCGGCGCGCACTGGATCAAGTACGGCTACGCGGACCTGGCCAAGCTGATGGGCCCGGCCGGCGACAGCCTCAAGCAGCAGCTGCAGAGCGCCGACCCGGTCTCCTCGGTGCGGGCCCTGATCGCCTCCGGCAAGGTCGCCAAGGCCGGCTCCGAGAGCGTGAACGGCACCCAGGCCACCAAGTACGCGGGCGACCTCTCCACGGCCGACCTCGCGCAGGCCACCACCCAGGGGCTGACCAAGGAGCAGGCGGACGGCCTCCAGCAGCAGTTCACCGCCGCCGGGATCACCACCGAGCACATCGAGATCTGGGTCACCGGTGACAACCTGCTGGTGAAGAAGGTCGAGCAGCTCCAGACCAAGGCCGGCGCGGTCACCTCGACGGCGACGTACACCGACTACGGCACCTCGGTGGCGGCCGCCGCCCCGAGCGCGACCGACACGGTGGACTTCGCCAAGCTGCTGCAGGGCGCGCAGACCGCCAGCTGACCGGGCGGCCGCCGGGGCGGAGCCGCCCCGGCGGCCCGAACCGGGGCATGGCATGGTGGGGGAGCGAGTTACCGAAGCAGGGAGAGTCAGCATGCCGGTCCGGCGCAAGGCCGCCACCGCGGTCCTGGCCCTCCTGCTGGCGGGCGCGGCCGCGTGCGGCGGGAACGCCACCGCCGGCCCGGGTCCGGCGACCGGCACCTCGGCGCCGAGCTCGGCACTCGCCACCCCCACCGACCGCTCGCCGCACGGCGTGCTGCTCTCCGCCCAGCTGGCCATGCGGGACGCCCGCCGGGCGCGGTTCAAGCTGCCGCAGGAGGGCGCCGGCGGAATGATCTTCTGGGCGCCCAAGACCGGGCTGCGGTTCGACCGGCCGGGCACGTCCGAGCAGCTGATCGTCCTGGACACCGCCGCCTACCTGGGCGGCGACCCGGACACCGCGGCGCGGCAGGGCGGCCGGCACTGGCAGAAGTTCAGCGGCCGTCCGGGGGGCAAGGACGTCCCGTACTCCGCACTGGTCGACCAGCTCAACCCGATGGTGGCGCTCACCGCGGCCTGCGCCGCCGAGGATCCCGAGCTGGTCGGCCAGGAGCAGCTCCAGGAGACCTCGGTCGCCCACTACCGGCTGACCCTCGGGGTCGACGCCTACGTGGCGGCTCAGACCCAGCTGGGCCCGGAGCGCCGGGAGGCCCTGCGCCAGAGCCTCGGCGCCGACCCCGGCCGGGTGCTCACCCTCGACCTGTGGCTCAACGACAGCGACCAGCTGGTCCAGCTCAGCCGGACCGGCCAGGCCGGGGCGCGGGCCGCCACCGTGGTGTACAGCGAGATCGCCGGGCCGCTGTCGCTGCAGGCCCCGGCCGAGGCCGACACCCTGGACCGGGGCGAGGCGACCCCGCCGCCGGTGCCGGGCGGCTAGGTCCGGTCCGGCGGCCAGGCCGCCACGTCCTGCGAGTCGCAGGCCCGCGGGACGGATTTGCCCCGTTCGGCAGGCGTCGAGTACCGTGGGGATCGCCAAAGACCGCTGGTTGTCGCCGTGCGCCTTCACAGGTGCCGGGTGACCGAAGGATCTGCGCACAGCGCAGACGGCCCGCGCAGGAGTGTTTGGAGCTTTGACTTCCGGTCCTCACGGTTTTCCGTGTGGCTGTCGAGGTCGTCATGGGCCCCGTGCGACTGCGCACTGGGGCTCGATTTGTTTTTGCGGAGCATTCCGCAGGGCCTCTTCCTTCCGGCCGGTGTGTCCGAGGTGATCGATGGTCGACTCCCAAGGTCGGCCCGACTTCGACATCACGGAAGGAGGCGTAAGCCTATGGCAAGGCCCGACAAGGCTACCGACGTTGCCGAGATCACGGACAGGTTCCGTGCCTCGAACGCGGCCGTGCTGACCGAGTACCGCGGTCTGACGGTGAAGCAGATGAAGAATCTGCGTCGCTCGCTGGGGGACAACGCCCAGTACGCCGTGGTGAAGAACACGCTGACCAAGATCGCGGCGAACGAGGCCGGGATCTCTGCGCTGGACGACCTGTTCGCCGGTCCGACGGCTGTCGCCTTCGTCACCGGTGACCCGGTGGAGTCGGCGAAGGCTCTGCGTGACTTCGCCAAGGAGAACCCCGCTCTCATCATCAAGGGCGGTGTCCTTGACGGTAAGGCGCTGACCGCCGATGAGATCAAGAAGCTCGCGGACCTCGAGTCCCGCGAGGTTCTGCTCGCCAAGCTGGCGGGTGCCATGAAGGCCAAGCCCTCGCAGGCTGCCGCGGTCTTCCAGGCCCTGCCGTCGAAGCTCGTCCGCACCGTGGACGCGCTTCGCGACAAGGTCGAGCAGGGCGGTGCCGGTACGCCGGCTCCCGCCGCCGAGGACGCTGCCGCCGAGTAATTCGGCGGGCACCAGCCCTCGCTGCGGGCCCGTACGCCCGCCAACCCGTACATCCGGCACCACCTGCCGATTTAGTGGAAGGACGCCATCATGGCGAAGCTGTCCCAGGACGACCTGCTCGCGCAGTTCGAGGAGATGACCCTCATCGAGCTCTCCGAGTTCGTGAAGGCGTTCGAGGAGAAGTTCGACGTCACCGCCGCCGCCCCGGTCGCCGTCGCCGGCGTTGCCGGTCCGGCCGCCCCGGCCGAGGCCGTCGAGGAGCAGGACGAGTTCGACGTCATCCTCGAGTCCGCCGGTGACAAGAAGATCCAGGTCATCAAGGAGGTGCGCGCCCTGACCTCCCTCGGCCTGAAGGAGGCCAAGGACCTCGTTGACGGCACCCCCGCCACCGTCCTGGAGAAGGTTGCCAAGGACGCTGCCGAGAAGGCCAAGGCCGCTCTCGAGGGCGCCGGCGCCAAGGTCACCGTCAAGTGACTTCCTGCCCCCTCTGAGGGGGCGCGGAGGCCGGGCCGATCACCCCTGTGGGTGGTCGGCCCGGCCTTTTTCCGTCCCTGGGTGCGTACCCGTCGCACCGGGTCCCCCGAACGGCTTCGCCGGTGTGGCCCACTGCGCGCTCGGCCGCTGTCGGTGCGGGCCGGTATGGTGATCGCTGTCGTGGCCACCCGCCCCGGCCTCGGGCGATGTGTAACGCGCGGGGGCCCGGAAGCGATGGTCCGTGCGAGGTCCGCACTGTGGTGGGGGCCTTGACGAACGGCACCCGGCGCGCGATTCTCGAGGCGCGCGCCGCTGCGTGGCAGGCGGTTCACCGTCGGCCGGAGAGCCCCGGATGGTTATACAAGGGCCCGGCTGGGAACTGACTACATGTGAGGTGCGACGGCCCGGGAGTCCCGGGTCGTCCGGTTGTACGAGGGCAGGGCAACCCCTGCGGCGGTGCCTCTTGACAGGGGCGGCCGGCGCTCGGGTCGCGACCGGAGGGAGCGTCCGATTCGGTCTCCGAATCAGGGCTTGTCAGCAGTGTGCCTTTTGGCTACACTGTCCCTTTGCGCTGCCTGTTAGCTGCTCCGTGACTCGTCGCCCGGAGTCGGCGTTGCCCTGAAGGGGCCTGGCACCGCCTCCGTACAGCGGCTCTGACCTGGGGATTCACCCCCGGCGGGACCGGCGGCCGGAGGTGGATCCTGGCTCGTCTAAGGTCCGGCCGGTATGCGCGTAGTGAGCTCCGAGCCCTCGGAAGGACCCCCCTCTTGGCCGCGCCGCGCAACGCCTCGAACAATTCCGCCGCATCCACCGCCCCGCTCCGCGTCTCGTTCGCGAAGATCAAGGAGCCTCTTGAGGTCCCGAACCTCCTGGCCCTGCAGACCGAGAGCTTTGACTGGCTGCTCGGCAATGCGGCCTGGAAGTCCCGGGTCGAGGCGGCCCTGGACAGTGGTCAGGACGTCCCGACCAAGTCCGGTCTGGAGGAGATCTTCGAGGAGATCTCTCCGATCGAGGACTTCTCCGGTTCGATGTCGCTGACCTTCCGCGACCACCGTTTCGAGCCGCCGAAGAACTCCATCGACGAGTGCAAGGACCGCGACTTCACCTACGCGGCCCCGCTCTTCGTCACCGCCGAGTTCACCAACAACGAGACCGGTGAGATCAAGTCCCAGACGGTCTTCATGGGCGACTTCCCGCTCATGACCAACAAGGGCACGTTCATCATCAACGGCACCGAGCGTGTCGTCGTGTCCCAGCTGGTGCGCTCTCCCGGCGTCTACTTCGACTCCAGCCTGGACAAGGTGTCCGACAAGGACATCTTCTCCTGCAAGGTCATCCCCTCGCGTGGTGCCTGGCTGGAGATGGAGATCGACAAGCGCGACATGGTCGGTGTCCGCATCGACCGCAAGCGCAAGCAGTCGGTCACCGTTCTGCTCAAGGCCCTCGGCTGGACCAACGAGATGATTCTCGAGGAGTTCGGCGAGTACGAGTCGATGCGCGCCACCCTGGAGAAGGACCACACCCAGGGCCAGGACGACGCGCTGCTGGACATCTACCGCAAGCTGCGTCCGGGCGAGCCGCCGACGCGTGAGGCCGCCCAGACCCTGCTGGAGAACCTCTACTTCAACCCGAAGCGCTACGACCTCGCGAAGGTCGGCCGCTACAAGGTCAACCGCAAGCTCGGCAACGCGGAGTCGCTGGACTCCGGCGTGCTCACCGAGCCCGACATCATCGGTGCGATCAAGTACCTGGTGAAGCTGCACGCGGGCGAGGTCGAGTGGCGGGACGAGGACGGTCGCGACATCGTCATCGAGGTCGATGACATCGACCACTTCGGCAACCGTCGCCTGCGCAACGTCGGCGAGCTGATCCAGAACCAGGTCCGTACGGGTCTCGCCCGTATGGAGCGCGTCGTGCGCGAGCGCATGACCACCCAGGACGTCGAGGCGATCACGCCGCAGACCCTGATCAACATCCGGCCGGTCGTCGCCTCCATCAAGGAGTTCTTCGGCACCAGCCAGCTGTCGCAGTTCATGGACCAGACCAACCCGCTGTCGGGCCTGACCCACAAGCGCCGTCTGTCCGCCCTCGGCCCCGGTGGTCTGTCCCGTGAGCGGGCCGGCTTCGAGGTCCGAGACGTGCACCCGTCGCACTACGGCCGCATGTGTCCGATCGAGACCCCCGAAGGCCCGAACATCGGTCTGATCGGCTCGCTCGCCTCCTACGGCCGGGTCAACGCGTTCGGTTTCATCGAGACCCCGTACCGCAAGGTGATCGACGGTGTCGTCACCGAGCAGGTCGACTACCTCACCGCCGACGAGGAGGACCGCTTCGTCATCGCGCAGGCCAACGCCCCGCTGACGGACGACCTCCACTTCGCCGAGCCCCGCGTGCTGGTCCGCCGCCGCGGCGGCGAGATCGACTACATCCCGGGCACCGAGATCGACTACATGGACGTCTCGCCGCGCCAGATGGTGTCGGTCGCGACCGCCATGATCCCGTTCCTCGAGCACGACGACGCCAACCGCGCGCTCATGGGCTCCAACATGATGCGCCAGGCGGTGCCGCTGCTGAAGAGCGAGGCCCCGCTGGTCGGCACCGGCATGGAGTACCGCTGCGCGGTCGACGCCGCCGACGTGATCACCGCCGAGAAGTCGGGCGTGGTCCAGGAGGTCTCGGCCGACTACGTCACCGTGGCCAACGACGACGGCACCTACACCACGTACCGGGCCGCCAAGTTCACCCGCTCCAACCAGGGCACCGCCTTCAACCAGAAGGTGCTCGTGGACGAGGGCTCCCGGGTCGAGGTCAACCAGGTGCTGGCCGACGGCCCCTGCACCGACGAGGGCGAGATGGCCCTCGGCAAGAACCTGCTCGTGGCGTTCATGTCCTGGGAGGGTCACAACTACGAGGACGCGATCATCCTGTCGCAGCGCCTCGTGCAGGACGACGTCCTCTCCTCGATCCACATCGAGGAGCACGAGGTCGACGCCCGTGACACCAAGCTGGGCCCCGAGGAGATCACCCGGGACATCCCGAACGTCTCCGAGGAGGTCCTCGCCGACCTCGACGAGCGCGGCATCATCCGGATCGGCGCCGACGTCGTCACCGGCGACATCCTGGTCGGCAAGGTCACGCCCAAGGGTGAGACCGAGCTGACCCCGGAGGAGCGCCTGCTCCGCGCGATCTTCGGCGAGAAGGCCCGTGAGGTCCGCGACACCTCGCTGAAGGTGCCGCACGGTGAGTCCGGCAAGGTCATCGGCGTCCGCGTCTTCGACCGCGAGGAGGGCGACGAGCTCCCGCCCGGCGTCAACCAGCTGGTCCGGGTCTACGTGGCCCAGAAGCGCAAGATCACCAACGGTGACAAGCTGGCCGGCCGCCACGGCAACAAGGGTGTCATCTCCAAGATCCTGCCGGTCGAGGACATGCCGTTCCTCGCCGACGGCACCCCGGTCGACATCATCCTCAACCCGCTGGGTGTCCCGTCCCGAATGAACCCGGGACAGGTCCTGGAGATCCACCTCGGGTGGCTCGCCAAGCAGGGCTGGGACGTCTCCGGCCTCGCCGACGAGTGGGCCAAGCGCCTGCAGGCGATCGGCGCCGACAACGTGGAGGGCGGCACCAACCTCGCCACCCCCGTCTTCGACGGCGCCCGCGAGGACGAGATCACCGGCATGCTGGACCACACCACGCTCACCCGCGACGGTGACCGCCTGGTGAACTCCACCGGCAAGGCCCGGCTCTTCGACGGCCGCTCCGGCGAGCCGTTCCCGATGCCGGTCTCGGTCGGCTACATGTACATCCTCAAGCTGCACCACCTGGTCGACGACAAGCTGCACGCCCGTTCGACCGGCCCGTACTCCATGATCACCCAGCAGCCGCTCGGTGGTAAGGCGCAGTTCGGTGGTCAGCGCTTCGGTGAGATGGAGGTGTGGGCCCTCGAGGCGTACGGCGCCGCGTACGCCCTGCAGGAGCTGCTCACCATCAAGTCCGACGACGTCCTCGGCCGCGTGAAGGTCTACGAGGCCATCGTCAAGGGCGAGAACATCCCCGAGCCCGGCATTCCCGAGTCCTTCAAGGTGCTCATCAAGGAAATGCAGTCGCTCTGCCTCAACGTGGAGGTGCTGTCCTCGGACGGCCAGTCCATCGAGATGCGGGACTCCGACGAGGACGTGTTCCGCGCCGCGGAGGAGCTCGGTATTGACCTGTCCCGGCGCGAGCCGAGCAGCGTCGAAGAGGTCTGACGGAGGCCGGGCCGGCTGCCCCACACGGCAGCCGGCCCGCCCCCAGGCCCCCCTCAGACCACAGACAAACTCTCGAATTACGAAAGAGGGCTTGACGACCAGTGCTTGACGTCAACTTCTTCGACGAGCTCCGCATCGGCCTGGCCACCGCCGACGACATCCGCCAGTGGTCCCACGGCGAGGTCAAGAAGCCGGAGACCATCAACTACCGCACGCTGAAGCCGGAAAAGGACGGCCTTTTCTGCGAGAAGATCTTCGGTCCCACCCGGGACTGGGAGTGCTACTGCGGTAAGTACAAGCGTGTCCGCTTCAAGGGCATCATCTGCGAGCGCTGCGGCGTCGAGGTGACCCGCGCCAAGGTGCGCCGTGAGCGGATGGGCCACATCGAGCTGGCCGCCCCGGTCACCCACATCTGGTACTTCAAGGGTGTCCCGTCCCGCCTGGGCTACCTGCTGGACCTGGCGCCGAAGGACCTCGAGAAGGTCATCTACTTCGCCGCCTACATGATCACCTGGGTGGACGACGAGCGCCGCCAGCGCGACCTGCCGTCCCTCGAGGCGCACATCTCGGTCGAGCGCCAGCAGATCGAGAACCGCCGCGACGCCGACCTGGAAGGCCGGGCCAAGAAGGCCGAGACCGACCTGGCCGAGCTCGAGGCCGAGGGCGCCAAGGCCGACGTGCGCCGCAAGGTGCGCGAGGGCGCCGAGCGCGAGATGAAGCAGCTGCGCGACCGCGCCCAGCGCGAGCTGGACCGCCTCGACGAGGTGTGGGCCCGCTTCAAGAACCTCAAGGTCCAGGACCTGGAGGGCGACGAGCTGCTCTACCGCGAGCTGCGCGACCGCTTCGGCACCTACTTCTCCGGCTCGATGGGCGCCGCGGCGCTCAAGGACCGCCTGGAGAGCTTCGACCTCGCCGAGGAGGCCGAGCGCCTCCGCGAGATCATCCGCACCGGCAAGGGCCAGAAGAAGACCCGTGCGCTCAAGCGCCTCAAGGTCGTCTCCGCGTTCCTGCAGACCAGCAACAAGCCCAAGGGCATGGTGCTCGACTGCGTCCCGGTCATCCCGCCGGACCTGCGTCCGATGGTGCAGCTGGACGGTGGCCGCTTCGCGACCTCCGACCTGAACGACCTGTACCGCCGCGTGATCAACCGCAACAACCGCCTGAAGCGGCTTCTCGACCTCGGCGCGCCCGAGATCATCGTGAACAACGAGAAGCGCATGCTCCAGGAGGCCGTCGACGCGCTCTTCGACAACGGCCGTCGTGGCCGCCCGGTGACGGGCCCCGGCAACCGTCCGCTGAAGTCGCTGTCCGACATGCTCAAGGGCAAGCAGGGTCGTTTCCGTCAGAACCTGCTCGGCAAGCGCGTCGACTACTCGGCCCGTTCGGTCATCGTCGTCGGCCCGCAGCTCAAGCTGCACCAGTGCGGTCTGCCCAAGGCCATGGCGCTGGAGCTCTTCAAGCCGTTCGTGATGAAGCGCCTGGTCGACCTGAACCACGCGCAGAACATCAAGTCGGCCAAGCGCATGGTCGAGCGCGCCCGCCCGGTGGTGTGGGACGTCCTCGAAGAGGTCATCGCCGAGCACCCGGTGCTGCTGAACCGTGCGCCCACCCTGCACCGCCTCGGCATCCAGGCCTTCGAGCCGCAGCTGGTCGAGGGCAAGGCCATCCAGATCCACCCGCTCGTCTGCACCGCGTTCAACGCGGACTTCGACGGTGACCAGATGGCCGTCCACCTGCCCCTGTCCGCAGAGGCGCAGGCCGAGGCCCGCATCCTGATGCTGTCCTCGAACAACATCCTGAAGCCGGCCGACGGTCGCCCCGTCACCATGCCGACCCAGGACATGGTGCTCGGTCTGTTCTTCCTCACCTCGGACCGTGAGGAGGTGAAGGGCGGTGGCCGCTCCTTCTCCTCCACCGCCGAGGCGATCATGGCCTTCGACGCCCGCGAGCTGGACGTCCAGGCCCCGATCGACCTGCGCCTGCCGGCCGGCACCGTGCCGCCGCGCGGCTGGACCGTGCCGGTGGACGAGGACGGTCAGCCGGCCTGGTTCGAGGGCGAGTCCTTCCGCCTGCAGACCACCCTCGGCCGCGCGCTCTTCAACGAGCTGCTGCCGGAGAACTACCCGTTCGTCGACTACGAGGTGGGCAAGAAGCAGCTCTCCGCGATCGTCAACGACCTGGCCGAGCGCTACCCCAAGGTCGTCGTCGCCGCGACGCTGGACAACCTGAAGGCGGCCGGTTTCCACTGGTCGACCCGCTCGGGTGTCACCGTCTCGATCTCGGACGTCATCGTCCCGCCGAGCAAGCCCCAGATCCTCGAGGGCTACGAGGCGCAGGCCGAGAAGGTCCAGAAGCAGTACGAGCGCGGTCTGATCACCAACGACGAGCGCAAGAGCGAGCTCATCGGCATCTGGACCCGCGCGACCAACGAGGTCGCCGAGGCCATGTCCGCGAACTTCCCGAAGACCAACCCCATCTTCATGATGGTGGACTCGGGTGCCCGTGGAAACATGATGCAGATGCGTCAGATCGCCGGTATGCGTGGTCTGGTGTCGAACGCCAAGAACGAGACCATCCCGCGTCCCATCAAGGCCTCGTTCCGTGAGGGCCTGTCCGTGCTGGAGTACTTCATCTCCACCCACGGTGCCCGTAAGGGTCTGGCCGACACCGCCCTGCGTACCGCCGACTCCGGCTACCTCACCCGTCGTCTGGTCGACGTCTCCCAGGACGTCATCATTCGCGAGGAGGACTGCGGCACCGAGCGCGGCCTCAAGCTGCCGATCGGTTCCGTGGGTGCGGACGGCGTCCTGCGCAAGGCCGACGACGTCGAGACCAGCGTCTACGCCCGCATGCTGGCCGAGGACATCACGGTGGACGGCAAGCTCCTCGCCACCGCCAACACCGACCTCGGTGACGTGCTGATCGACGAGCTGATCCGGCACAACATCGCCGAGGTCAAGACCCGCTCGATCCTCACCTGTGAGTCCGCGGTCGGCACCTGCGCCATGTGCTACGGCCGTTCGCTGGCCACCGGCAAGCTGGTCGACATCGGTGAGGCGGTCGGCATCATCGCCGCCCAGTCCATCGGTGAGCCCGGTACCCAGCTGACCATGCGTACCTTCCACACCGGTGGTGTGGCCGGTGACGACATCACCCAGGGTCTGCCGCGTGTCGTCGAGCTCTTCGAGGCGCGTACCCCGAAGGGTGTCGCCCCGGTCTCCGAGGCCGACGGCCGGGTCCGCATCGAGGACACCGAGAAGACCCGCAAGATCGTCGTCACCCCCGACGACGGCACCGACGAGATCGCCTACCCGATCTCGAAGCGCATCAAGCTGCTGGTCAGCGAGGGCGAGGCGGTCTCCGTCGGCCAGAAGCTGACGGCCGGCACGATGAACCCGCACGACGTCCTGCGCATCATGGGCCAGCGTGCCGTCCAGATCCACCTGGTGGCCGAGGTCCAGAAGGTCTACAACTCGCAGGGTGTGTCGATCCACGACAAGCACATCGAGATCATCATCCGGCAGATGCTCCGCCGCGTGACGATCATCGAGTCGGGCGACGCCGAGCTGCTCCCGGGCGAGCTCGTCGAGCGCGGCCGCTTCGAGACCGAGAACCGTCGCGTGGTCTCCGAGGGCGGTCACCCCGCCTCCGGCCGTCCGCAGCTGATGGGTATCACCAAGGCCTCGCTGGCCACCGAGTCCTGGCTGTCGGCCGCCTCCTTCCAGGAGACGACCCGGGTGCTCACCGACGCGGCGATCCACGCCAAGTCGGACCCGCTGCTGGGCCTCAAGGAGAACGTCATCCTCGGTAAGCTCATCCCGGCCGGTACGGGTCTGCCCCGCTACCGCAACATCCGGGTCGAGCCGACCGAGGAGGCCAAGGCCGCGATGTACTCGGCCGTCGGCTACGACGACTACGACCTGTCGCCCTTCGGCGCCGGCTCCGGCCAGGCGGTCCCGCTGGACGACTACGACTACGGCCCGTACACCGGCTGAGGTCGCGGTACCTGATCGCAGGGCGGTCACCCCACACGGGGTGGCCGCCCTGCGGCGTTCCCGGGCCCGTCCCCCGTGCGGGGGAGGCGGGAAGACCGCTCGGACGGGTGATCCGGCGCGGGGCCCGGACCGGCAGGCTGGGGGTGTCGGGTCGGGGTGGCCGAGCCGGGGAACGGGGGAGTCCGTGATGAAGCGTGCGCTGCTGTACGGGGTGGTGACGGCCGCGGTGGTCGGGGGGATGTCGGGGTGCTTCCTGGAGGACGACGAGCACCGGGACGTGGCGTACTCCGTCGCGGAGCCGGTCCGGGTGCTGGTGATCGAGGGGCACACCGGGGACATCCGGGTGGTCGGCGGCGCCGGCGGCGTCCAGGTCACCGAGCACCGGTCGTACCGGGACCGGGAGCCGGAGGCGACCCACGCGCTCGCCGACGGCACCCTGACCCTCGGCTACCACTGCCCGGACGGCGGCTGCGCGGTCGGCTACGAGGTGCGGGTGCCCGCCGGGACCGAGGTCCGGGTGGTCAACTCCACCGGCGGGGTGCGGCTGGCCGGGCTCACCGCGGCCGTCGACGCCGAGACCTCGACCGGTTCGATCGAGGCCGAGGCGCTGGCCGGACCGCACGTGCGGCTGAGCACCGACACCGGCGACGTGCGGGCGCAGTTCGCGGCCGACCCGACCGGCGTCGAGGCGCGGTCCGACACCGGCAGCGTCAGCGTCAAGGTGCCCGGGGGCGAGGAGTACGCGGTGACCGCCGCCACCGGGACGGGCCGCGTCCGCGTCTCGGTGCCCCGCCGGGACGCGGCGCCGCGGACCATCACGGCGCACACCGGCACCGGTGACGTCACGGTCGCCGGTGCCTGAGCCCGCCCGGGTAGGGCATGATCGTCCCGGGTCGGCCCACGGGGGGAGTGGCTGAGGTGAACGGAGACGTCCGGGAGCGGGCGGCGCGGCTGCGCGGCCGGCTCGGCGCGGTCCTCGCCCGGTGGGGCGCCGGGCCCGGCGGGGCGAGCCCGTACCTGCTCGACGGCTTCCTCGCGCTGGCCGCGGCCGCGATCGCGGTCTGGGCGGTGGTCTACGACGACAAGAACTGGCCGGCGTGGGTCTACCTGCTGGTGCTGGCGGCCGCGGCGCCACTGCCGTGGCGGCGCCGGGCGCCGTTCACGGTCTGGCTGGTGGTCGGGGTCCTCTCGCTGGTGCAGTCGATCGTCGCGCACTCGGTGGCCCCGCAGATCCCGCTGCACACCGTGCTGGTCACGTACACCGTCGCCGATCGCGGCCGGGACTGGCAGCGCTGGCTGATCCTGGCGATCCTGGTGCCCGCCAACATCCTCGGCACCCACTCGCCCAACGGAATGCTGTTCAGCCTGCTGACCTCGGTCGGCTCGTTCATCGTCGGCTCGCTGGTGCGCGAGCTGCGCGGGCGGGCCGCGTCGGCCGCCGAACGGGCGCACCAGACGGGGATGAGGGCGGCGGCCGACGCGGCCCGCGCG
>NZ_JBXQQB010000008.1:114937-141460 GCF_057220535.1 Kitasatospora sp. NEAU-CNBT7
GGGGAGAGAGCGTGGGGGTGGGTCTGTTTAGACCGAAAAGTGGGCAAAAAAGGGGGGGGGGGGGGGGGGGGCCGACGCGGCCCGCGCGGTCGCCGAGGAACGCTCCCGGATCGCCCGGGAGATGCACGACATCCTGGCGCACGCCGTCTCGCTGATGGTGATCCAGGCCGAGGCCGGCCCGCTGGTGGTGCGCAGCGACCCGGACCGGGCGATCCGCACCTTCGACACCATCGCCGACTCCGGACGGGACGCCATGGTGCAGCTGCGCCGGGTGCTCGGTGTGCTGAAGGAGGAGGGCGCCGGCCGGGAGCTGGCCCCGCAGCCGACCCTGGCCGAGGTGCCGGCGCTGGCCGAGCGGGTCCGGGAGTCCGGGCTGCGGGTCGAGCTGGTCCCGGCCGGGCCGGGCCCGGCGGTGCCGGCGGACGTCCAGGCGGCGGCGTACCGGATCGTGCAGGAGGCGCTGACCAACGTGGTGAAGCACTCGGCGGGCGGCGCGGCCGTGGTCCGGGTCGAGCGGGCGGGGGAGGTGCTGGAGGTGGTGGTGTCGGACGACGGCCGGGGCGTGCCGGTGACCGCGGGCGCGGTGGTGAGCGGCTGGTCCGGCGGGCGGGGCCTGGTGGGCATCCGCGAGCGGGCGGCGGCCTGCGGCGGCCGGGCCGAGGCCGGTCCCGGGCCGGACGGCCGGGGATTCGTGGTGCGGGCCCGGTTCCCGGTGGGGGCGCAGCGGCTGTGAGCACGGAGAACGGGCGGACCGGGACGGTGGGGGAGAGCATGGGCCCGATCAGGGTGGTGGTCGCGGACGACCAGGAGCTGGTGCGGGCCGGGTTCGGCATGATCCTGGACGCGCAGCCGGACATCGTGGTGGTGGGCGAGGCGGCGGACGGCGCGCAGGCGGTCGAGGCCGTCCGCGAGCACCGCCCGGACGTGCTGCTGCTGGACGTCCGGATGCCGGTGATGGACGGGCTGGAGGCGGCCCGGCGGGTCTGCGCCGGGTTCCCGGACTGCAAGGTGATCATGCTGACCACCTTCGACATCGACGACTACGTCTACGACGCGCTGTACGCGGGCGCCAGCGGCTTCCTGCTGAAGGACGTCCGCCGCGACGACCTGGCGCACGGGGTGCGGATGGTCGCCTCCGGCGAGGCGCTGCTGGCGCCGTCCGTGACCCGGCGGCTGATCGGCGAGTTCGCGGCCCGCCGGCCGCCGGGCGGGGGGAACGGGCCGGCCCGGCCGCCGTCCAGGCTGCTGGAGCAGCTGACGGCGCGCGAGCGGGAGACCCTGCGGCTGCTCGCCCGGGGGCTGTCCAACGCCGAGATCGCGGCCGAGCTGGTGGTCAGCGAACACACCGTCAAGACGCACGTCAGCAACGTGCTGGGCAAGCTCGGGCTGCGCGACCGGGTGCACGCGGTGGTCTTCGCCTACGAGTCCGGCGCGGTGGTGGCGGGCGAGGGCTGACGGCCCGTCGATCCCGTCGGCCGCCGTCATTGCCGCCGTCATTGCCGCTGTCAGTGCCGCGGCCTAGGTTGAGGGGTGTCGGGCGAGGCCGTTCGGGCCCGCCGACGCCCTCCCCGTCGCTGCCCGAAAGGGGCCCCGCCATGTCCGCTGCCACCGGCGAGCAGATCACCTACCTGGAGCTGTCCGAGGAGGGCGGCGGGGCGCACAAGTTCTACGAGGTGCGGCAGTCGGGCGTGGAGCTGACCATCACCTACGGGCGGATCGGCGAGCCCGGTCAGGCCAGGACCACCACCTTCCCGACCGTCGAGAAGGCGGCCGCCACCGCCGCCAAGAAGCTCGGCGAGAAGATCCGCAAGGGGTACGCGCCGGCCGTCCGCGGGGTGCGGCAGCGGCGGGCCGTGACCCGGCGGCAGATCGTGTCGACCCGTTCGACGGCGCGTCAGGCACCGGTGCTGTGGCGGTTCAGGTCCGGCGCGGACGCGTTCGGCATCTTCATCGGCGAGGAGCACGCCTGGGTCGGCAACCAGGCCGGTGACGTCTACACCCTCACCCACGACGGCGAGGTGACCGGCCGGTTCGGCCTGCCGGACGGCGTGAAGTGCATCGTCGCCGACGACTACTGGATCTACGCGGGCTGCGACGACGGCCGGGTCTACGACCTCGGCGGCAAGGTCCCGCGGGTGGCGTACGAGATCGCCGCGGACGTCGACATCTACTGGCTGGACATCCACGACGGCGTGCTCGGGGTCGCCGACGCCGCGGGCGGGATCACCACCGTCGACCACGAGGACGAGTTCCAGTGGCGGCGCTCCGCGGCCGGCACCGCCGGCTGGATGGTGCGCTGCGACGCGGACGGCGTCTACCACGGCTACTCGTCCGGTGTCTCGCGCTACTCGGCGCGCGGCGGCGAGGAGCTGTGGCACACCAGGACCGAGGGCGCGGTGCTGTTCGGCTGGCAGGAGCGCGCGGAGGTGTTCGCCGGCACCAGCCGGGGCTGGGTCTACCGGCTGGCGAAGGCGGACGGCGCGCAGCAGGCCCGGTACCGCTGTGACGCCGCGGTGTTCTCCTGCGCGGCCTCGCCCGACGGCCGGTACGTGTTCGCCGGTGACAACTCCTCGTCGGTGTACTGCTTCGCGGCGGACGGCACCCGGCTGTGGAAGCTCGGCACCGGCTGCGGCTCGGCGTACAGCATGCAGTACCGCGACGAGCGGCTGTACATCGTGACCACCGATGGTTCGCTGGCCTGCATCGACGCCAGCGAGGCGGCCGTGCGGGAGGCCGAGGGCGGGCGGCTGCCGCAGACCACCGACGTCAAGGCGGCGGGCTGGGAGCGGATCGCGCCGGGCGCGGAGCTGGAGACGGTGTCCGTCGCCCAGGCGGGGAGCCTCGGCGGGGTCGAGGTGGAGTGCGTGCAGGACGGCGGGCGGCTGCGGGTGCGGGTCACCTCGGCGGGCTTCGACCCGAGCTGGCGGGTGCAGTTCCCCAAGGACATCCGGATCGCGGGCGCGCGGTACCTGGTGGCCGAACTGCACGCCTCCGAGCGGGGCGGCTTCTACCGCGCCCGGGGCGAGATCAAGCGGGTGCTCTGAGCCCGTCGCGGAGCCGGCCCGGTCCCGTCAGCGGACGTGGAAGACGGGCCCGCGGGGGGTGAACGGGAGGGCCGCGTCCCGCGGGACCAGGTAGGCGTGGTCGCGGCGCAGCCGCAGGACGTCGCACGCGCCGTCGGTGATGACCAGGACCGGTGCCGCGGCCGGGAAGTCCTCGGCCCGGTCCAGCAGGTCGATGCCGGGCTGCAGGACGGTGCCGCCGCGGCCGCGCACCCGGACCCGGCCGGCGATCTCCTGCGGCGGCAGGAAACCGGCGTCGTACGGGGCCGCGTCGCAGAACACCACCCGGGCGGCGGGGACCTCGCGGGCCGCCGCGTACGAGGCGATGGCGCCCAGGGCCTTGCCGAGCAGCCGGCGGTCCATCGAGCCGGAGGTGTCGAGGACGACGCCGAAGGTGCAGCGGGCGACCTCCTCGGGCGGGAAGGAGCGGCCGGCCCGCGGGATGTCCGGGGTGGAGGCCTGCCGGCGGGAGGGCCTGGCGTAGCTGCGGTGTGCGGTCGGGGCGGGGACGAACTCGTCGAACCAGCGGGCCAGGCGGGCGTCCCAGGGCACCGGCGGGTGGTCGAGCGCGCGGATCTCCTCGACCAGGCCGGCCGGGAGCAGGCCGCGGCCGCGGGAGTGCAGTTCGAAGCCCTGCTGCAGGCCGCGGCGGTAGAAGTCGTCCAGGTCGACGTGGTCGCGCGGGGGGCCGAGCGGCTCGCCGAGGATGTCGGCGTGCCCCTTGCCCGCCAGGGTGGCCAGGCGGCGGATCCGGCGCTGGTCGCGGACGATCCGGTCGTAGACCTCCTCCGCCGACAGACCGCGCAGCTCCGGGTCGTGCAGCAGCCCTTCGGGCATCTCGCCGACGCCCATCTCCAGCAGCCAGCCGTTGATCACGTAGTCCGCGGCGACGTTGAACAGGTACGGGTCGCGGGCCCCGCGGCGGTCCTGGTGCCGCAGGGCGGCGTGCAGCATCTCGTGGGCGAGGATGAAGCGCCACTCCTCGTCGCTGTACCGGCGCAGCGGGTTGAGGTAGATCTCGCCGGCCCGGGCGTCGACGGCGGCGACGGCGATGCCGTGGGCGCGGGCGAGTTCGGCGTCGGCGACCAGGGTGATGCCCGCCGCGAGGCCGCCGAGCAGCGGGTACGAGGAGATGAACCAGTTGAGCGCCCTGGTCCAGGGGCGTTCGGGGGTGCGTTCGCCGGTGAGCCGGTCACGGCGGCCGCCGGCCACGTCCATCGCGGCGGACATGGTCCGGGTGAGGGCGGCGGCGAAGGCCAGGGTCCAGTCCTCGGGCGGGGTGTGCCCGGTCCAGGGCAGCAGCAGCTGGTCGGGCCCGCCGCCGCCGACGGCGGGCAGCTTCGGAAGGCCGTCGCGGCGCCAGCGGGCGGCCAGCTCCTCCTCGTCGCCGGCGGGCAGGACGGCGGGGAGGTCGAACGGCGGCCGGCCGGTGACGAAGGTGCGCTGGAAGCGGATGACCACCGCGCAGCGGGCGGCCAGGTCGTGGGCGTCGGGCGGGGTGCGGCGGCCCTCGGCCGCGGGGAGGTGGCCGAGGCCGAGGTGGAGCAGACAGTGCGCCAGCACCCAGGCCCATTCGGCGGGTTCGGCGCGGCGGCGGGGGTTGGCGTGCACGGTGCCGTTGGAGTCGGCCACCGCCCAGCCGTCGGCGGGGCACTCGGCGCAGTCGGCGGAGCGGCAGATCCGGCCCACCGAGGTGAGCGCGTGGTTGCCGCGCAGCAGCCGGATGCCTTCGTCGAATGCCTCCGCGGCGGGGTCGGGGGCCGGGTCCTTGGCCTTCGCGCCCCGGCCCGTCCGGCCGCTCACCGTCCGGCCGCTCACCGGCGGGCCTCGACCAGGCGGGGCATGTCGCGGGCGGCTTCGACCAGGAACCAGGCGGGCAGTTCCGGGTTGCCGTCGGGGCCGTCGGCGATCACGGTCTGGGCCACCTCGACGGAGATCTCGGCGAGCTGGATCAGCAGCGACTTGGCCCGGAACGCGGTCTGCCGCAGGGTGTTGGAGACGTGCTCCTTGCGGGCCGGCAGCTCCTTGACCAGCCGGGTGCGGAAGGCGTCCGCCAGGTAGTACAGCAGGTCCCGGTCCTCCGGGCGGTGCGGCCAGCGGGCGTCGCCCTTGAGGATGGCGTCCAGGCCGTAGGAGTTGCGGACGATCTTCGCGTACCCGCAGAAGGCCACCGCGTGCTGCGGGGTGAGCAGGCCGTGTGCCAGCACCTTGAGGGTGGGCTCCGGGAGGGACGGGCCGAAGGAGTGCAGGGCGTCGGAGAGCATGTGCCAGGCGCGCGGGGTGGAGAACGCCTCCTCGGTCTTCGGCGGCGCCGACCACAGGTGGTCCGGGCGGTCGGTGAGGTAGTCGGTCACCCAGGGGTGGATGCCGTTGCCCGCCGCCCAGCCGAGCCAGTCGGTGGCGCTGGCCCGCAGGTGCACGTGGACCAGGCGGTTGACCAGGGCGGATGCCATCGGGCGGGCCAGTGCGCCGTCGGTGGCGCGGTTGCCCGCGCCGATCACGATGGAGCCGGGCGGCAGTTCGTAGGAGCCGATCCGCCGGTCGAGGATGAGCGAGTAGAAGGCCTTCTGCACGTCCGGGGCGGCTGCGTTGAGCTCGTCCAGGAACAGGCAGTACGGCTGGTCGCGGGCGATCGACTCCGGCGGGCAGAACCGGGACCGGCCGTCGGCGGTGATCTGCGGGACGCCCACCAGGTCCTCCGGCGCCAGCTGGGTGCCGATCAGGCTCACGCACTCCAGCCCCAGCGAGTCCGCGAACTCCCGTACCAGCGAGGACTTCCCGATCCCCGGTGCGCCCCACAGGAACACCGGCCGGACGGTGGCCAGCCCGAGCAGCAGCTCGGGGACCTCGGACGGTGAGACGGTGACGGCACCCTGCACGGGACTCCTTCGGTACGTGGATTCCCGTGCAGTGTGCGGGCCGCCCGGCCCGGCCGCATCCGGTTTTCTCCTGCCCCGGCCTCCCTGCCGGACGCGCGGGCTCAGCCGAGCACGGCCGCGGCGAGCGCCGCCGGCGTGCCCGGCCCGGTGACGAGGTGGCGGCGGGCGGCATCGAGTTCGGGCATCTCGGTGGCGGCCCGTTCCTCGGGGGCCCGCTCGACCACGGTGGTGCCGGTCTCCGCCTCCAGGACCGGGGCGTAGCCCGCCCGTCGCAGCGCGGTCAGGGTGTCGGCCGGGGAGGCGGTGCTGATCAGCACGGTGGGGGCGATCCGGCGCAGTCCGAGCCCGGTGAGGGCCCGGGCCCTGGAGAGTTCCAGGACGAGCGCCTCGTCGTCGGAGCGCAGGCAGCAGGTGGAGCGCACCACCCGGACCCGGCCGTGCGTCCTGGCGGTGTCCTTGACCAGGTAGTCCAGGGTCTGCGGCAGGGGCAGCGCACCCTCGGACGCCTCGGTGAGGCGGGCCAGCAGGTCGGCGGCGTCGGCCCCCGCGTCCAGGGCCCGGCGGACCGAGGCCGCGCCGATCCGCCAGACCACGGCGTGCCCGTCGGACTCGCGGTCGGCCACCGACTGGAGCAGGTCGGCGAGTTCGGGCGCGGCCTGGCCGGGCACCACGACGGTCAGGTCGGCCTGGAACCGGGCGGTGGTGAGCGGCGCCGGCACCAGTTCCGCCAAGGCGTCCCGCAGCGCGCCGACGGCGCTCGCCAGGGCGGGGTGCCCGTCGAGCGAGGGCCCGGTGCCGGGCACCGCGGGGAACCAGCGGTCGGCGCCGGCCCGCAGCAGCCCGAGGACGGCGTGTCCGGCGGGGGTGAGCGCGCCGTGGGCGACCACCCCGAGCGCCTCGGCCTCGTGCAGGGTGGCCAGCGTCAGGGCGACGGGGTCGGCGATCTGCTCGACGGCCACGGGCAGGTGCCAGCGGGCGGCCTCGACCAGTCTCTCGAGGAGTGCGGGGTCGAGACCGGCCGCCGCTCCCAGTCCGTGGCCCGCGGGCAGCACCGCCAGCGCCTCCAGCACGGCCCGGCGCAGCGACGTGCAGTGCGGGTCCTGCGGGGTGACCAGGGCGACCGGGGTGTCGTCCGGGTCCGGCCAGTGGCTGAACACCTCGGGGGTGGCCGCCCAGGTCGCGATCAGCGGCACCAGGCGGTCGGCGGGCGGGGCCGCCAGCCACCGGTCGTACCGCTCGGTGGGCAGGATCCGGGCGGGCGGGGGCGGGGCCGGCTTGCGGCCGCGGGTGGCCGGCGGGGCGCCGCGGTGCGGGGCGATCAGGCCGGCGTTGGCGGCGAGGTCCAGCCACAGGCGGGTGCGCACCTCGTCGGTGCCGACGCTCTTCGCCAGCCGCCGGGTGTCGCGGACCGCGACGCCGCCGGCGCGGCGGACGGCGAGCGGGGCCGCCGCGACCGCCCTGAGCACCTGCTCCACCTGGGAGACGGCCGCGGTGGCGGCGGCCTGGGCCTCCCCGGCGGAGAAGGCCGGCAGCGCGGGGGCCGGGCCGGTGACCGGCGGGTCGGCGGCGAGGTCCGGCTCGGTGGGGGTGACGCGCAGGGCGGAGCCGATCTCGTACGGCAGTTCGGCGAGGCCGGGGCCGCACGGGACGAGCAGGCCGCGGACGGCCAGCCAGTCCGTCGCCGTCCCGCCCGAGCCGCCCTCCCGGAAGTGGAACCAGCCGGGCGCACTGCTGTAGGAGTTCGCGGCCTCCTGGACGAAGCAGTCCGTGCGCAGCCGCGGCGCCCCCGCCAGCAGCGGGCCGAGCAGCTCCAGCACGGCGGCCGGGGCGTCCGCGACCAGCCGGCGGACGGCGGCTCCGTCCTGCAGCAGGTCGACGATCTGCTGCTGCGCGGCGTCCCGGTGCGGTGCCCGCGGCAGGCCGAGGGCGTCCTCGACGATGCGTACCTCGGCGGCCTTGTAGGCCGCGGTGAGCAGCACCGCGAGGGGCCGGCCCAGTCCGCGCAGCTCGCCGACGCGCTGGTGCAGGACGGCCGGAACGGTGAGCCGGCTGCCGTGCGGCGGCAGCAGCAGCGCCCGTTCGGCCAGGCGGTCCAGGGCGGGGATCACGCGCGGGCCGAGCCGGTCGACCAACGTGGCCCTGGGGACGGCGCGTTCGGCCGGGTCGGGCGGCCGGACGGCGTACCCGGCCGGCCGGTACGAGGGCCGCCCGCCGGTGAAGCCCGCCGGTGCGGCGCCGGCCGCCTGCACCGGGAGCGGACCGTGCAGTTCCTCGGCGAGCTCCAGGGTGGCGGTGAGGGCCTGGAGTTCGGACCGGTCGATGGAGACCATCCCGATCAGGGCGGAGTTCGCGGTGAGCAGGTGCTCGGCGAGCCGGGCCGGGTCCTCCAGGCCGGCGCCGCCCGCGTACGGCAGCCGCCGCTGCTCCAGCAGTTCGGTCAGCTGGGCGGGGGTGCGGCTGGTCAGCCAGGACTTCAGGGCTCGGGCACTGGTCACCCGTCCACGCTAGCCGAGGCGGCTGCGGCGGGCGCAAACCCGCTCGCGCGGGCGGGTGTTCGGCCCGTACCGTCGGAAGGTGTGAACGCCAAGCGCCCCCTGATCGCCGTGCTGACCGGCGCGGGCATCTCGACCGACTCCGGCATCCCCGACTACCGCGGCCCGAACGGCCTGTGGCAGCGCGACCCGGCCGCGCGGGAACTGGTCACGATCGGCCCGTACCTGGCCGATCCCCTGGTGCGCCGCCGGGCCTGGCTGATGCGGGCGCGGACCGGCGCGCTCGCGGCCGAGCCCAACGCGGGCCACCTCGCGCTGGTCGAGCTGGAGCGCAGCGGGCTGCCGGTGCGGGTGCTGACCCAGAACGTCGACGGCCTGCACCAGCGTTCCGGCCTGCCCGAGCGCAAGGTGCTCGAACTGCACGGCACCGCGCACCGGGTGGAGTGCGTCGGCTGCGGGGAGCGCGGCGCGATGGCGGATGCGCTGGCGCGGGTCGAGGCGGGTGAGCCGGACCCGGCGTGCACGGCCTGCGGCGGGGTGCTGAAGCCCTGCACGGTGATGTTCGGCGAGCTGCTCGACCCGGTGGTGCTGGCACAGGCCGAGGCCATCGCCAAGGCCTGCGACCTGTTCATCGCGGTCGGCAGCACGCTGCGGGTGCACCCGGTGGCGGCGCTGCCGCAGATCGCGCTGGAGCACGGCGCCCGGCTGGTGGTGGTGAACGCCGAGCCCACCCCGTACGACCCGGCGGCCGCCGAGGTGGTGCGCGAGCCGATCTCGACGGCGCTGCCGGCGCTGGTGCGGCGGCTGGTCGCGGGGGAGTGACGGCGCCGCCGGAGCTGCCGGGTTACTGCCAGCCGACCAGGTGCGCGGTGCCCGCGGTCTGCGGGTCGGCGTCGGGGGCGTCCAGCCGGCCGACCCTGACCGGCAGGGCGCCGGTGTCCAGGCCGATCCGGTAGAGCGTCGGCGCGGTGCCGCTCTCGACCGCCAGGTAGGCCAGCGACCGGCCGTCGGGTGCCGCCACGACGCTGTCCAGGTGCCGGTACGGGTCGCGCGGCAGCAGCCCGGTGACCCCGTCCACCGCGGCGTGGCCGGCCGTGAAGTGGATCAGCAGCAGGTCGTCGCGGGACACGCAGAGCAGGGTGGCCGGGTCCGTCCACAGCCGCGGGCTGCAGCGCGGGACCGACTCCGAACCGGGCACCACCGCCCGGCCGTTGCCGTTCGGGCCGAGCGTGGCCGGTTCCACGTACCGGGCGTCGTACGCGGCGACGTCCCCGCGCTGCCAGAGGGTGGGCCCGCTGCCCGCCGCGGCGGTGCCGTCGGGGGCGGGCACCACCTGGTCGGGGGTGCTGTCGAACGGCCGGGTCGGCCAGGCCTGGCCGCCGGAGAGGGTGAAGTCGGCCCCGGCGGCGGCGCCGTGGGCGCCGGGGGCGGCCTCGGGGTGGGCGAGGTCCCGGGTGGCGAGCCGCCGGTCCGCGCTCTCGTACCAGAGCACGGAGGTGCCCGCCTGGAAGGCGGGGGCGCGGCCCTCGACGGCCGGCCCGGCGACGGGCGAGCCGTCGGTCAGGCTGAAGGCGGTGGCGACGGTGCCGGAACCGCCGGGGCCCGGGAGGGTGCCGGCGAGCCGGCCGAAGCCGGTGTCGAAGAGCTGCCGGTCGGCTTCGGCGGAGGTGTCCCGGGGCTGCCCGCAGAGCGGTTCGACCACGGCGCCGTCCGGCAGGACCGTGGTCCGCCCGTCGAGCCGGGCGCCGTCGGCGGCCGCGTACGCGGTGACGGTGACCCGGTGGTCCTTGGCGCCGGGGGTGTCCGACTCGGCGGCGAAGCGGTCGCAGCGGGCGACCACGATGCTGCCCGGCCCGGCCAGCGGCGCCGCCGCGGGAGCGGTGGCGGGCTTCGGCGCCGGGCCGGCGCCGAGGCCGGTGCAGGCGGGGACGGCGAGGACGGCGGCGGCCGCCGCGAGGTGGCCGAGGTGTCCGGCGAGGTACCGTCCGGCGGATCGCGGCATGTCTTTCTCCCCCTGGTCGTTGGCGCGGAAGCGCGAAGATACCAGCCTGATGATCATTCAAATCATGATCGACCGGGATGGTGACCGAGTCATTACGATGGCACCCCGACGAGCAGGAGTGATCAATGGCGATCGACACCTTCGACCCGTGGTCCGCCGCGTTCGTGGCGCACCCCTACGAGGCGTACGCCCACCTGCGCGAGCACGCCCCGGTCAGCCACTACGCCCCCACCGGACAGTGGCTGGTCTCCCGGTACGCCGACGTCAGCGCCCTGCTGCGGGACCGCCGCCTCGGCCGCACCTACACCCACCGCCACACCCACGAGGAGTTCGGCCGCCCGGCCCCCGACCCGGCGTACGAGCCCTTCCACACCCTCAACGACCACGGGCTGCTGGACCTGGAGGCCCCCGACCACACCCGGATCCGGCGGCTGGTCTCCAAGGCCTTCACCCCGAGGATGGTCGAGTCGCTGCGCCCCACCGTCGCCCGGCTCGCCGACGAACTGGTCGGCGCGCTGATCGCGGACGGCGGCGGGGACCTGATCGCCACCGTCGCCGAACCGCTGCCGGTCGCCGTGATCGCCGAGATGCTGGGCGTCCCGGAGTCCGACCGGCACCTGCTGCGGCCCTGGTCCGCCGACATCACCGGCATGTTCGAGCTCAACCCGTCGAAGGAGACGGCCGAGCGGGCCGTCCGCGCCAGCACCGAGTTCTCGGACTACCTGCGCGCCCTGATCCGCGAACGCCGCACCGCCCCCGGCACCGACCTGATCAGCGCGCTGATCCAGGCCCAGGAGGGCGCCGACGCCCTCAGCGAGCAGGAGATGGTCTCCACCTGCGTCCTGCTGCTCAACGCCGGCCACGAGGCCACCGTCAACACCACCGGCAACGGCTGGTGGGCCCTGCTGCGCAACCCCGGTGAACTCGCCCGGCTGCGCGCCGACGTGGACGGCCTGCTGCCCACCGCCGTCGAGGAACTGATGCGCTGGGACACCCCGCTGCAGATGTTCGAGCGCTGGGTGCTGGAGGACATCGAGGTGGCCGGGGTCACCATCCCGCGCGGCTCCGAGGTCGCCCTGCTGTTCGGCTCCGCCAACCGCGACCCCGCCCGCTTCACCGACCCCGACCGCCTGGACCTCGGCCGCACCGACAACCCGCACATCACCTTCGGCGCCGGAATCCACTTCTGTCTCGGCGCCCCGCTCGCCAGACTGGAGCTCAACGAGTCGTTCGGCGCGCTGCTGCGCCGGGCGCCCGGGCTGCGGGCGGTCCGCGAGCCCGAGTGGCGCCCGGGGTACGTGATCCGCGGGCTCGCCGAGCTGACGGTCGAGATCTGAGGGAGCGACGATGACGGGGCGGGCGACGGGCACCCTGCTGGGCCTGGCGATCGGGGACGCGCTGGGGCACCCGACCGAGTTCCTGACGTACGAGGAGATCGCCCGCTCGTGCCCCGACTGGCGCCGGCTCCCGCTGCCGAAGAAGGCCCTGGTCACCGACGACACCCAGATGACGCTGGCGCTGGCCCGCGGCCTGCGCACCGCGCAGGAGCGCGGGCCGCTCACCCCGCTGCGGGTCGAACGGCCGGTCCGCGAGGAGTACGTCGACTGGTGGCGCTCCCCGCAGAACAACCGCGCCCCCGGCATGACCTGCCTGCGCGCCTGCCGGCGGCTCAGCCGGGACAAGCTGCGCTGGCAGGAGGCGAGCGACCTCGGCTCCAAGGGCTGCGGCGCCAACATGCGGGTCGCCCCGGTCGGCCTGCTGCCCGGCCTGACCGACCGCCAGTTCTCGGGCACGGCGCAGCTCCAGTCCGCCCTCACCCACGGGCACCCGACGGCGCTGGCCGCCAGCGAGCTGACCGCCCTCGCCGTCCGGCTGCTCGCCACCGGCACCGCCCCGGGCGAGCTGCCCGGCCTGCTGCGGGCGCACGCGCAGGCCAACCGGACCCGCTACGACGAGTTCTGGCTCGGCGACCTGGCCGCGCACGCCCAGGACCCCTCGCCGGAGAGCTTCACGGCCCGCGGCTGGGACGAGTGCCTGCTGGAGCTGGACCGGCTGGACGCGGCGCTCGCCCGGCCCTCGCTCGACACCGACCCGTGCGAGATCACCGGCGCCGGCTGGATCGCCGAGGAGGCCCTCGGCACCGCGCTGCTCTGCTTCCTGCTGCTGCCCGACGACCCGGTCGCGGCGGTCCGCCGGGCCGCCTTCTCCTCCGGCGACTCGGACTCGCTGGCCTGCCTGACCGGAGCCTTCGCCGGCGCGCACCACGGCGCGGCGGCCTGGCCCGAGGAGTGGGTCGCGCGGATCGAGTACCGCGAGGAGCTACTGGCGTTCGGCGCGCTCTGGGACTGAGCCCCGGCCGGCGGCAACGGCCCGGGACAGCACGGCCCGCTGCGGCGGCACCGGCCGGGCGGCCGCCGCCGCGGTGCTGTTCAAGCGCCCGGCCCCTCCGCCCCGGGCCCGGCCAGGATCCCGGCGGCGCGCGCCGCCTCCAGCCACTGCGGGAACCCGGTCAGCAGCCGGTCGTACAGCTCGGCGTCGGCCAGCGCACGCGGGTCGCGGCCGGCCGCGAAGAACCCCGCGTTGTCCACCGGCCGCCGCGCGGGCACCGGGAGCTCGTCCAGCCGGCGCAGCACCGCGAACTCCCGGTCGTCCGGGTCGCCGAAGCCGACGAACTGCCAGTACACCGGCAGCTCCGCGGCCAGGCACAGCATCTCCTGCGCCGCACCCCTGGCACTCGGGCCGCCGTCGGTCTGGAACACCACCAGCGCGGGCGCGTCGGTGCCCGACAGCTGGTGGTGCCGGATCACCGCCTTCATCGCCAGGTGGTAGTTGGTGCGGCCCATGTGCCCGTACGACTCGTGCAGGGCCGCGATCCGGCCCCGGTGGTCCGCCAGGGTGAGGTCGGCGACACCGTCCACCCCGGTGGAGAAGAACACCACCGGCACCCGGCCGTCGTCGTCCAGCCGGGCGGACAGCGCGAGCACCCGCTCGGCGAAGTCCTGGACGGTGCCGTCCCGGTAGAGCGGCCGCATCGAACCCGAGCGGTCCAGCACCAGGTGGACGGCGGCCCGGACACCGGCCAGCCCGGCCTTGTCCAGGCTGACCCGCGCGGACTCGAAGCTCTTGACCAGGCCCGGCGCCCGGGCCGTCACCTTCTCCAGGCTCAGACCCACGCGGGGTACCGCCCGCCCAGCCCCGCCGGGTCGGCGCCGCCGGCCACGGCCGCCAGGTCGTCGGCGACCTGCAGCAGCGTCGCCCGGCCCTCCACCGCGTCCGTCCACTCGGCGGGCAGCCCGGCGAGGCCGTACGCGGCGCCGGCCAGGTTGCCGCAGACCGCGCCGGTGGAGTCGCTGTCACCGGAGTGGTTGACCGACAGCAGCAGCGCCTCGCGGGCATCCGCGCCCGCCAGCAGCGCGTACACCGCGATGGCCAGGCACTCCTCGGCGATCCAGCCGAGCCCGACCCGCTCCACCGCCTCCGCCGAGCCCGGCCCCTCGTCCGCGATCCGCACCGCCCGCCGCAGCGCCGCCACGCACTCCCCGGCCGCCGGATGCCCCGCGGTCTGGTCGATGGTGTCCGCCACCGCGTCCCGCGGCGCGGCGCCGCCCGCCAGCCGCTCGACCAGCGCCGCGAACGCCCCGGCCGCCAGATACCCCGTCGGGTGGCCGTGGGTCAGCTGGGCGCACTCAGCGGCCAGCCCGAACGCGTCGGCCGCACCGAGCCGCAGCAGCCCGAACGGCGCCGAGCGCATCACCGTGCCGCAGCCCTTGGAGTTCCCGTTGATCGGACCGACCTCGCCCAGCGGCGCCGCCTTCTCGTACCGCGGCCAGCCGGACAGCCCGCTCAGGCAGGCGTTGCCGGGCGCCCGCGAGGCGTACAGGAACGGGTGGCCCAGCAGCCAGCCGTCCGGCTCCCGCTCGGGACCGGACAGCCGCTGGGTCAGCAGCCAGCGCTGGTACGCCTGCTTCAGCGCGGCCGGGTGGCCGCCGCGCAGCAGGCCCTCGGCGGTGAACAGGGTCATCTGGGTGTCGTCGGTGACGTCCGTCCCGTTGAGCCCGGTCACCCCGGCGGGACCGAAGCGGTCCCTGATCCGGTCCAGCCGCTCGAACTCCACCGGCCAGCCCAGCGCGTCACCGACCGCCCCGCCCAGCAGCGCCCCGCGCACCCGGTCCTGATACGTGGTCATTCGCCATCCCCCCACATCGTCGTCAGTGCCGGATCTCCCCGGCCCGCTGGTGCAGGGCCGCCCGGTCCGCGGCCGCCCGGCCCGCCGCCCAGCCCTCGCCGTCGCTCACCCGCACCCGCTGCGAGACGAGCTTCGGGAACATCTTGCCCACCGTGTCGTCGACCGCCTCCGCCCGGGCCTTCAACGCGGGCAGCAGCCGCTCGTCCGGCGCCAGCTGCTGCGAGCTGCCGTCCTCGCGCAGGTGCCGGCCGGCCGCGGCCTCCTCCACCGTCCGCTCGGTGGCCGCCGTCAGCCGCTCCCGGATCCGCGCCGCGTACGCGATTAGGAACGACTGCCGGAACGCCTTGGTGCGCGGCGCACCGTCCTGGTGCTTGCGGCTGCCCGCCCGGTGCATCGCGGCGGTCGCCTGCACCAGCAGCGAGGTGTACAGCAGCTCCACCGCGTCCAGGTCGGCGTCGAACCCGATGATCGTGCAGAAGCCGAACTCCTTGGCCCACACCACCCGCGCCCGGTTCGCCGCCGCCACCGCGTCCAGCAGCATCGCCTTCGGACTCTCGTACGGGTTGTCGACGCCCAGCCGCAGCGCCGCCGGGGTGTCCTTCCCGGGCGCGCCGGCCGCCAGCAGCACCTCGTCGATCGAGTGCTGGGCCATCAGCTGCTGCGCCTTGGCGCTCAGCGCCTCGGCCTCCTCCGGGTACTCCGTCGACTCCGCCTTCGCCAGCAGCGCCCGGATCCGCCCGAGCATCCGCGGCTCACCGGCCACCGGGCCGGACGCCCGCACCGGCGACTGCCCGGGCACCGGCCCGACCGGCGCGACCGGCGGCAGCAGCGCCCACGCCCGCACCAGCTCCAGCAGCGCCGTCGCCAGCGCGAACCGGTCCAGCCGGTGCCGCTCGGCGAACGCCCCCAGGTACGCCTCGTCGCCCGCCCACCACACCTCGGCCGCCAGCTCGCGCAGCTGCTCCTGCCACCGCCGGTCCAGCGTCGCCGCCGGGTGCCGCCGGCCCTCGGCCGCGATCAGGTCCACGGCCAGCGCCAGGTGCACCGGCCCGAGCGAGCGCCGGACCACCCGGACCAGGTCGGCCGGCCGCCAGCCCGCCGCCCAGCGGCTCCCGACGGCCAGATCGGCGTGGGCCAGCACGGCCCGGCTGACCTGCGGCCACTGCTCGGCGGAGGCGGCCAGCACCGACGCCCCGCCGTCCAGCGCCCGGTCGAGCCGGTCCGCCGGGGCCGCCACCACCTGCTGCACCGCCTGTGCCAGCAGTCCGGCGACGGCCGCTTCCTGGTCGTCCCTGCTGCGCTCGCCCACGGTGTCTTCGCCTCTGCTCGCCCCGGTGCCCGGACCCGGGCACCCCAGCCATGATGCCGCAGCCGGCCGCGCGACCCCCGGTACCGGAGCACCCGGGCTCAGCGCTCGACCACCACCGCCAGGATCTCCGGCAGCCGCCCCACCAGCCGCCCGGCCGCGATCCGCACCCCGACCGCCGCCACCAGCGCCCCGTACAGCGGCCCGGCCACCAGCACCGTCCAGGCCGGGCCGCCGTCCGCGAGCAGCCACAGCAGCAGCGCTCCGACCGGAGAGGCGAGCACCGCCACCCCGACCATCGAACCGAAGCTGTTCAGCAGCACCACCCCGCTCTGCCCCGGCGCCGCACCCCGCATCGGATTGCCGTCCGCCGGCATCGCGTACGGCGCCAGCACGCTCAGCACCGCACCCAGCCCGACACCCGCACCGAGCCCCGCCAGCGTCAGCCCCAGCGCGGGCGCCAGCGCCCCCCACTGCCCGGTGGCCGCCGCCAGCACCAGCCCCAGCACCACCACCAGCGGCAGCGCGTACGAGAGCACCGCCGCCGCCCGGCCGCGCAGCTCCTCGCGGGCCTGCGCCGGGGTGCCCAGGGTCGAGGCGACCGTCCAGAACGCGGAGCCGTCCATCCCGAACACGTTCACCATCTGCAGCCCGAGCATCAGCCCGCCGAGCGCCACCACGTACACCGAAGCCCAGCCCTGGATCACCGACAGCGCGCAGAACACCAGCACCATCCCCACGCTGGTGAAGATCGCCGCCTTCGCCCGCGGCTCCCGCCAGGCGTAGCGCAGGTGACGCTGCATCACCGCGCCCGTCCGCCCCGGCGGCAGCAGCCGCCAGGCCCGCGAGCTGCCGACCCCGCGGGTGGCCACCTGGGTCGAGGCGTCCGCGGTCACCATCAGCTGCCGCAGACTGCCGTGCCACCAGCGCACCAGCACCAGCAGCAGCCCGGCGGCGAGCGCCAGCTGCGTCAGCGCCGCGCCCCACGCGCCGGCGCTGTGCACCGCGCCCAGCGCGCTGACCGGCGGGATCCAGCGCAGCACCGCGCCGTACGGCTGGAGCGGGGACAGGTCGAGCTGCTGCGCGCCGGGCCGGCCGAAGGTGCTCTGGAAGACCAGGTTCCCGACCTGGATCAGCACCGCGAACAGCAGCCCGCCGAAGATCGCGAAGTCCTTGCCGCGCCGACTGGACAGCATCCGGGCGTTCGCGGCCGCCACCGCCCGGGACAGCACCACCAGGGTGAGCACCGCCAGCGGCACGCCCACCACGGCCGCCACCGCGGAGCCGGCGCCGTCCGCGGCGGCCACCGCGGCGCCCGCCAGCAGCAGCAGCGACAGCACCGGCCCGGGGCCGATCAGCGCGGCCAGCACCGAGCCGCGCAGCAGCGGACCGGGCGCCAGCGGCAGCATGGTCAGCCGGGTCGGGTCGGCGCTCTCGTCCCCGCTGAACAGGAACAGCGGCAGCGCCGCCCAGCCGATGGTCAGCGAGGTGGTCAGCACCAGGGCGGCGTCGGCGGCACCGGCGTGGCCGTGCAGGACGGCGAGCCCGGTGGCGAGGGCGGCCGTGAACAGCAGCCCCAGCAGCGAGCCGATCAGGTAGACGGCCCGCCGCTCGGGGCTGCGCCGCAGGCCGTTGCGCAGCAGCCGGAGCTTGAGCGAGACCAGGGTGCGCACCACGGCCCGGTCCGCGGGGACGGTCCGGCTCACCGGGCACCGCCCAGCCAGTCGAGGGACTGCCCGCCGTCCTCGCGGACCCCGATCAGCTCCAGGAAGGCGGCGTGCAGCGAGCGGCCGCCGCGCACGGTGTCCAGCGGGCCCTGGGCGATCACCCGGCCGGCGTTGACCACCGCCACCCAGTCGCACAGCTGCTCCACCAGCTCCATCACGTGGCTGGAGAAGACCACGGTGGACCCGGAGGCCGCGTACCGGGCGAGGACGCCCCGGATGGTCTGCGCGGAGACCGGGTCGACGCCCTCGAACGGCTCGTCGAGGAAGAGCACGTCGGGGTTGTGCAGCAGGGCCGAGGCCAGTCCGATCTTCTTGCGCATGCCGGTGGAGTAGTCGGCGACCAGCTTGTCGCCGGCCGTCAGCAGGTCGAGCACGGCCAGCAGTTCCTCGGCCCGGCGGTCGACCTCGGCGCCGGGCAGGCCGCGCAGCCGGCCGTTGTACTGCAGCAGCTCGCGCCCGCTCAGCCGCTCGAACATCCGCAGCCCCTCGGGCAGGATGCCGATCCTGGCCTTGGCCGCGACCGGGTCGCGCCACACGTCCTCACCGTGGATCAGCACGCTGCCCTGGTCCGGCCGCAGCAGGCCGGTCGCCATCGAGAGCGTGGTGGTCTTGCCGGCGCCGTTCGGCCCGACCAGGCCGACGAACGAGCCGGCCGGCAGGTCGAGGGTGAGGCCGGCCACCGCGGTCTGGGCGCCGAAGCGCTTCCACAGGCCGTGCAGGGCGACGGCGACGGACGGCGGTGGTGCGGACGCCTGCATGGCGGGTCTCCTCCGGTGGCGGGGCCCGCGTCGCGGGCGGCACGGTTTCAGCCTCTCACCGCCCGTCAGCGGGCGGTGTCCCGGGGGGATTCGGGGCTCCGGAGCGGACGGCGCCGTCCGCGGCGAACTAGTTGGCCCGCCCGATCGTCCTGCATGCTGAGGGAGCGCGACAGCCGCGCGACGGGGGCGCCGACACGCGCCCGGGGCTTCGGGAGGTGCCGGATGACCGGACAGCCGTGGGGGCAGCAGCAGCCGGCCCAGCCCCAGGTGTACGGACAGTTCGGGCCGCCGGTGGAGCCGGCGCCGTACCGCCCGGCCGGCCCGGCCGGGTACCCGCAGGGGCGCCCGGTGGCCGCCCACCCGCCGGTGTACCAGCCGGCCTCGCCGGCCGACCTGCAGGCCGCGATGCGCGCCTCGCACGCGGACCGCGAGCGCACCGTGGACGTCCTCAAGGCGGCGTACGCCGAGGGCCGGCTCTCGGCCGAGGAGTACTCGCAGCGCTTCGACGCGGTGCACCAGGCGCAGACGTACGGCCAGCTCAGCCGGCTGGTGGCGGACCTGCCGGCGGGGCCGATGCCGGTCCCGTACGCGGCGGCGCCGGTGGTCCAGGTGGTGCCGCAGACCTTCCTGCCGCCGCCGGTGTTCCCGGTGCAGCGCCGGACCAACCGGCTGGCGGTCGCCTCGCTGGCGCTCGGACTGTTCTGCCTGGTGTCGATGGGCAGCACCGCGGTGCCCGCCGTGATCACCGGCCACCTGGCCAAGAACCAGCTGCGGGACTCGGGCGAGGAGGGCTCCGGGATGGCGGGCGCCGGTCTGGTGATCGGCTGGGCCTGCATCGCGGGCTGGGTGTTCCTGCTGCTCGCCCTGGTCTCGGCGGGCGGCTGACCGCGGCCGGCCCGCGGGCCCGGGGCCCGGCGCGTCCGGATGCGGGCCGGGCCGATCTGTGGTAGGCATCCCAGAGAGGGTGGTGCCGACCCCGGAACCTCCTGCGACCTGCGGTGATGCATTTGTTTTGACCGTCGCGGATGCGCTAGGTAGGCTCTGACCTTGTGCCTGGGGTGTCCCCGGGTCCTTGTGCGTGCCAGCACACCGGCTGCTGCAGCGGAGTGGTTCGTCCCGCTTCGCCCGCGCCGTCGCTGCACATCAGCTCATGGGATTCCGCGATTCTTCCCCCGAAGAGGCCCAACACACCCGACCGCGTGGGTCGGTGAGTGGAGGGAACACCGCAGGTTAGTTACACCCAGCCTTGGCACACAGAAAACGGAGAAACGGTGCCTACGATCCAGCAGCTGGTCCGAAAGGGCCGGCAGGACAAGGTCGAGAAGAACAAGACTCCCGCGCTGAAGGGCTCCCCGCAGCGCCGTGGGGTCTGCACGCGTGTGTACACGACCACCCCGAAGAAGCCGAACTCGGCGCTTCGTAAGGTCGCCCGTGTGCGCCTCACCAGCGGGATCGAGGTCACCGCTTACATCCCGGGCGAGGGCCACAACCTGCAGGAGCACTCCATCGTGCTGGTGCGCGGTGGTCGTGTGAAGGACCTTCCTGGTGTCCGCTACAAGATCATCCGCGGTTCGCTCGACACCCAGGGTGTCAAGAACCGCAAGCAGGCCCGCAGCCGCTACGGCGCCAAGAAGGAGAAGTAAGAATGCCTCGTAAGGGCCCCGCCCCGAAGCGCCCGGTCATCATCGACCCGGTTTACGGCTCCCCGCTGGTGACCTCGCTGGTCAACAAGATCCTGCTGCACGGCAAGCGCTCCACCGCCGAGCGGATCGTCTACGGCGCCCTCGAGGGCGTCCGTGAGAAGACCGGCGCCGACCCGGTGATCGCGCTCAAGCGCGCGCTGGAGAACGTCAAGCCGACCCTCGAGGTCAAGTCCCGCCGCGTCGGTGGCGCCACCTACCAGGTGCCGGTCGAGGTCCGTCCGGGCCGCGCCAACACCCTGGCGCTGCGCTGGCTGGTCGGGTACTCCCGCGCCCGTCGCGAGAAGACCATGACCGAGCGTCTGCTCAACGAGATCCTCGACGCCAGCAACGGCCTGGGTGCTTCCGTGAAGCGCCGCGAGGACACGCACAAGATGGCCGAGTCCAACAAGGCCTTCGCGCACTACCGCTGGTAGTCCGAACCCCGTCACTAGACAGAGAGAGAACGAGCCACCATGGCTGCAACCTCCCTTGACCTCGCCAAGGTCCGCAACATCGGGATCATGGCGCACATCGACGCGGGCAAGACCACCACCACCGAGCGGATCCTGTTCTACACCGGTGTCTCGTACAAGATCGGTGAGGTCCACGATGGCGCTGCCACCATGGACTGGATGGAGCAGGAGCAGGAGCGCGGCATCACGATCACGTCGGCCGCGACGACCTGTCACTGGACCCTCGACGGCGTTGACAACACCATCAACATCATCGACACCCCGGGCCACGTCGACTTCACCGTCGAGGTGGAGCGCTCGCTGCGCGTGCTCGACGGTGCGGTGACGGTGTTCGACGGCGTCGCCGGTGTCGAGCCCCAGTCCGAGACCGTGTGGCGGCAGGCTGACCGCTACGGCGTCCCGCGCATCTGCTTCATCAACAAGCTGGACCGCACGGGCGCCAACTTCTTCTTCTGCGTCAAGACCATCGTGGACCGCCTCGGCGCGACCCCGCTGGTGATGCAGCTGCCGATCGGTGCCGAGTCCGACTTCGTCGGTGTCGTGGACCTGGTCCGGATGAAGGCGCTGGTCTGGTCCCCCGAGGCCACCAAGGGCGAGATGTACGACGTCGTCGACATCCCGGCCGACCTGGTCGACCAGGCCAACGAGTACCGCGAGGCGCTCCTGGACACCGTGTCGAACGTCAGCGACGAGGTGATGGAGCTCGCCCTGGAGGGCGAGGACATCCCCGAGGAGCTGCTGATCGCCGCGATCCGCAAGGGCACCCTGAACTCGGACTTCACCCCGATCTTCTGTGGCACCGCGTTCAAGAACAAGGGCGTTCAGCCCCTGCTCGACGCCGTGGTGAACTACCTCCCGTCGCCGCTGGACATCGAGTCCATCAAGGGCCACAAGCCCGGCGACGAGTCGGTCGAGATCACCCGCAAGGCCTCGGACGACGAGCCGCTCGCCGCGCTCGCGTTCAAGATCATGTCCGACCCGCACCTGGGCAAGCTCACCTTCGTCCGGGTCTACTCGGGCCGCCTGGAGTCCGGCACCTCGGTGCTGAACTCCGTCAAGGGCAAGAAGGAGCGCATCGGCAAGATCTACCGCATGCACGCGAACAAGCGTGAGGAGATCGAGTCGGTGGGCGCCGGCGACATCGTCGCCGTCATGGGCCTGAAGCAGACCACCACCGGTGAGACGCTGAGCGACGAGAAGAACCAGGTCATCCTGGAGTCCATGGACTTCCCGGCCCCGGTCATCCGCGTCGCGATCGAGCCCAAGTCCAAGGGTGACCAGGAGAAGCTGGGTGTCGCCATTCAGCGTCTCGCGGAGGAGGACCCCTCCTTCCAGGTCAACACGGACGAGGAGACCGGCCAGACCATCATCGCGGGTATGGGCGAGCTGCACCTCGAGGTGCTGGTCGACCGTATGCGCCGTGAGTTCAAGGTCGAGGCCAACGTCGGCAAGCCGCAGGTCGCGTACCGCGAGACGATCCGCAAGGCCGTCGAGCGCATCGACTACACGCACAAGAAGCAGACCGGTGGTTCCGGCCAGTTCGCGAAGATCCAGATCGCGATCGAGCCGCTCGAGTCCGGCGAGGGCTACGAGTTCGTGAACAAGGTCACCGGTGGCCGCGTGCCGAAGGAGTACATCCCTTCGGTCGACGCCGGCTGCCAGGAGGCCATGGAGTTCGGTGTCCTCGCGGGTTACGCCCTGCAGGGTGTCCGCGTGACGCTGCTCGACGGTGCCTCGCACGACGTCGACTCCTCCGAGCTCGCGTTCAAGATCGCCGGTTCGATGGCCTTCAAGGAGGGCGCCCGCAAGGCGTCCCCCGCTCTGCTCGAGCCGATGATGGCCGTCGAGGTCACCACGCCCGAGGACTACATGGGCGATGTGATCGGCGACATCAACTCTCGCCGTGGCCAGATCCGGTCCATGGACGAGCGTCACGGTGCCCGCGTCGTCACGGCGCTGGTGCCGCTCTCCGAGATGTTCGGCTACGTCGGTGACCTGCGCAGCAAGACCTCTGGTCGCGCAAGCTACTCGATGCAGTTCGACTCGTACGCCGAGGTTCCGCGGAACGTGGCGGACGACATCATCGCCAAGGCCAAGGGCGAGTAAGGAACCGGTCCGCCGGTTCCCTGCCCGGGCGCTGGGCGCTCCCGCAATCGGGACGTACCAGACCCCTTAGGCTATTAGGAGGCGAACCGGGGGGATCCTCGCAGATCCCCCCGGTCTCCTCCGCCCCCACCCGCGGGACGGCATGGAGCGCAAACCAGTGCTCCGTACCCAACCCGATCAAAGACCAACTGACGTCGTACGGCGTACAGAACTGTCCTCAGGAGGACTGCAGTGGCGAAGGCGAAGTTCGAGCGGACGAAGCCCCACGTCAACATCGGCACCATCGGTCACATCGACCACGGTAAGACGACCCTTACCGCGGCCATCACCAAGGTGCTGCACGACGCGTACCCGGAGATCAACCCCTTCACGCCGTTCGACCAGATCGACAAGGCTCCGGAGGAGCGTCAGCGCGGTATCACCATCTCGATCGCGCACGTCGAGTACCAGACCGAGGCGCGTCACTACGCCCACGTTGACTGCCCGGGTCACGCGGACTACATCAAGAACATGATCACCGGTGCGGCCCAGATGGACGGTGCGATCCTCGTCGTCGCCGCCACCGACGGCCCGATGCCGCAGACCAAGGAGCACGTCCTCCTGGCCCGCCAGGTCGGCGTCCCCTACATCGTCGTCGCGCTGAACAAGTCCGACATGGTGGACGACGAGGAGATCCTGGAGCTCGTCGAGCTCGAGGTCCGTGAGCTCCTCTCCGAGTACGAGTTCCCGGGCGACGACCTGCCGGTCGTGCGCGTCTCGGCGCTGAAGGCGCTCGAGGGCGACGCCGAGTGGGGCCAGAAGCTCCTCGGCCTGATGGAGGCCGTGGACGAGTCCATCCCGACCCCGGCCCGTGCCGTGGACCAGCCGTTCCTGATGCCGATCGAGGACGTCTTCACGATCACCGGTCGTGGCACCGTCGTCACCGGCCGCATCGAGCGCGGTGTCCTCAAGGTCAACGAGACTGTCGACATCATCGGCATCAAGGAGACCAAGACCACCACCACGGTCACCGGCATCGAGATGTTCCGCAAGCTGCTCGACGAGGGCCAGGCCGGTGAGAACGTCGGTCTGCTCCTCCGTGGCATCAAGCGCGAGGACGTCGAGCGCGGCCAGGTCATCATCAAGCCCGGTTCGGTCACCCCGCACACCGAGTTCGAGGCCCAGTCCTACATCCTGTCGAAGGACGAGGGTGGCCGTCACACCCCGTTCTTCAACAACTACCGTCCGCAGTTCTACTTCCGTACCACGGACGTGACCGGCGTGGTGACCCTCCCCGAGGGCACCGAGATGGTGATGCCCGGTGACAACACCGGCATGACCGTCCAGCTGATCCAGCCCATCGCCATGGAGGAGGGCCTCAAGTTCGCCATCCGTGAGGGTGGCCGGACCGTCGGCGCCGGCCAGGTCACCAAGATCCTCAAGTAATTTGACGGTCTGACCTGCCTGTACCGAACAGGCGATCCGAAGGCCTCGCAACGTCGTCAGGCGTTGCGGGGCCTTCGGCGTTCGCGGATCCGGCCGGGCTCCCGGGCCGGTCGGGCACCGGTCGTTCCGGTCCGAAGCCCCTGCCCTCGGGCGGGCCGGGGGGCTGCATTAGCATGACCGGCGGCGCGCCGGGCGTTTCATGGTGCGCGGTTTACCTGGGGCGGGGCGGCATCGGCCGATGTGAACATTGCACGGGGGTCTCTCCTCCGGGTGTCGGAAAGTATGAGGAGACGGTAGGAAATGACAGCCCAGCTATCGGGGACGAGAGCGCTTCCGGACGCTCCCCCGTCCAACAGACCGCCCAGCGGCCCGTCGGCGCCGGAGCGCGGGCGCCGCTGGTGGGTCCTGGGGGCGGCGCTCGCGCTGTCCTGGGTCCTCCCGGCGGCCTTGGACGCGCTCAAGCTGGACATCGTCCTCATCCCGGTGTTCGTCCTGGCCATCGCCTCGGTGCTGCGGGTCGGCGGCGGACTGCTGGACCGTCTCGTCGTGGCCTCCCTGGTGCTCTGCGGCGCCGTGCTCGCGCTGGGCCTGGTGATGTCCGTCTGGCACTGGGGCCTGATACCCGTCCCGACCGCGGGAGTACTGCTCTCCGGGGTGTCGGTGGCGGCCTGGCTGACCGGACGCCGGCCTCGCCTGCCGCTCCGCTTCCGCACCTCGGACCTGGTGATCCTGGGCACCGGCGCCGTGGTCTGGCACTACATCCACCGGCCGGTCGCCGGGCGTTCCACCACCGAGCAGCTGCCGTACATCCTGTCGGTCGAGGACCGCTTCATCCACTTCTCGATCTTCGACGCCGTGCACCGGCTCGGCAGCTACCCCTTCATGGACCAGGCGGCCGCCAAGCTCCTGATGAAGACCCCGACCGAGGCCGTGTACCCGCAGGGGTCGCACTTCCTGCTGGCCTGGTTCGACGCCTTCGTGCGCTCCACCACCGACCTCGGGGACCCGGTCGGCGCCTACACCCGGTACTACACCTACGTGCTCGCCGCGTTCGCGGTGCTCTGCGCGCTCATAGTCTGGGCCGCCCGCTGGATCGGCGGCCCGCGGCTGACCGGCTGGCGCACGGCCGTGGTGTGCAGCACGGTGGCCGGCATCGTCCTGGTCAGCCCGCTGGCCGGGATGGTCAAGGCCGGGTTCGACTCGCAGATCATCGGCCTGGTCTTCATGACCGCGGCCCTGCCGCTGATCATCCGCCCCGCCCTCGGCCGGGGCACCTACGCCCTGGTCGCCGCCGCCGCCCTGGTCGCGGTCGCGTTCTCGTACAACATCCTCTGCGCCTTCGTGGGTGTCGCGCTGATCGCCTCGGCGGTGGTCCACCGCGGGCGCCAGCGCGGGCACCGCCGGTGGCTGTACGCCGCGCAGCTGGCCGGTGCCGCGGTCGCCGCGATCCCGAGCGTGCTGTCGCTGACGGCCAAGTTCGACGTCGCGGCGCAGACCCAGGCCCCGGGGATATACCTGCTGTTCGACCGCTCCCAGCTGGTCGGCCTGGTCCTGCTCGCGGTCGCGGTGTGCCTGCTGCCCGCCAACCGCAGGACCGGTGTCTCCCGCGCCCTGCTCGCCACCGTCGTCGGCTCCGCCGTCGTGCTGAGCCTGTTCGGCGCCTGGCAGCTGCACACCATCGACGCGTTGTCGTACTACTTCGAGAAGCTCGCCACCGGTGTCCTGGTCATCGCGCTGATGGCGCTCGGTGCGGCCGGCACCCTGCTGCGGCCGTTCGGCGGCTGGGCGAGGGCGCTCAGCCGGCGGTGGTGGACCGAGGGCACCGCCTCGGTGCTCGCCGTCGCCGCGGCGCTGAGCCTGTTCGGCGGCTTCCAGTGGGGTGTTCCCTCGGTGGACCGGGCGCCGACCAGCTTCCAGAGCAGTGACCTGGTGCAGTGGAGCAAGGTCAAGCCCGGTGACCTGGGCCCGCCGATCCGCACCCTGGTCCGGCGCGACCTCAAGCGGGTCACCCCGGGCGAGCCGGTGATCGCCCTGTACTCCAGCAACGGCTACATGAACTGGCGGGCGAGCTTCTTCGCCACCACGCTGATGGGCGACAGCGGTGTGGCCGCGGCCTACGACGAGCTGCTGGTGGTCTGGCTCGGCGGTGACCCGGTCGGTGAGGACCAGTACCAGAGTTCGTTCGCCCCGCTGACCCGGGTGATCGGCCGGGTGCCCGGTCCCAGGGTGACCCTGCTGGTCGGCGACCACGGGATCGCCGAGCGGCTGCGCCGCGAGCTGCCCCGCTCCACCGACAAGCAGATCACCATCCTGGACGCCCCGCTGCAGGGCTGAGCGGCGCCGGGGGAGGAGACGGGAACGGGCCGTGGGGGGGGGGGGGGGGGAAAAGAGACAAAAAAAACCCAACCGCCCCCCCCAAGCAAAC
>NZ_JBXQQB010000008.1:141470-227805 GCF_057220535.1 Kitasatospora sp. NEAU-CNBT7
GGTGTGGGGGGGGAAGAGGGAAGGGGACAGTGACCCGTGGGGCCACCCCCCCCCCCACGGCCCGTTCCGACGTCCCTACCGGGTCAGGCCCTGACCCGGGGCGCGGTGGTCGGCTGCTGGGGGTCGGCAGCGGTGGCGCCGGACCGGTCGGCGGCCGGTCCCTGGGCACCGGGCCCGCCGCGGCGGGCCTTGAGCCGGGCGATCGGCCCGGGCGTCCAGTCCTTCAGCCGCATCGCCGGCGACTCGATCAGGTACCAGGAGATCGCGGCGAGCACCACGGTGCCCGCCAGCGCGCAGGCGAAGTAGCCGAGCTTCCCGTACTTCACGAATCCGAGCATCGCCAGCGCCTGCTCCACGGTGAAGCCGTAGATGTAGATGCCGTAGGAGAAGTCCCGGTTGCGCCCGATCCGCTGGAACGGCCGGGGCAGCCGGATGGCGAGCCAGAAGAGCAGGTACGCGAAGGCCGGGTAGCCGATCACGAACAGGCCGCCCCAGCGCATGGTCACCGCCAGGGTGAGCAGCGCGGCCAGCGCCAGGCCGTCGTGGACCGGGATCCGCTCCCGGTACAGCTGGACGGTGGCGCCCAGCAGGAACGCGAAGCCCAGGTGGATCAGGAAGTGGACGGACATGCCGCCGAGCAGCGGGACGTCCACGTAGGTGTTCATGTCCCCGGGGATGCCCCGCCAGCCGGGCGCGTTGATCCAGTCGTTGAGGATCAGGATCCACAGCGCCGTCATGGCCAGCGGCACGAACCGGCGGGCCCGCATCAGCACGCCGCCGGCCGCGAGCAGGCCGACCACGACGTAGCAGAGCAGCTCGTACTTGAGCGACCACAGGGCGCCGTTGACGCTCTGGTCGTAGTTGGTGCCCCGCTTGATGCCCTCCGCGATGGTGCCGGAGACGTCCCAGCCACCGCTCAGCGAGGTGTTCCAGGTGCCCATCAGGTAGTGGCGCGGGCCGTTGGGGTGGCTCCAGAACCCGTCCAGCGACCCGTGCTGCCAGTGGTACAGCAGCGGCATGATCACCAGGACCGAGATCAGCAGCGAACCCCACAGGCCGGGCATGATCCGCAGGATGCGGTGCCAGCTGTAGCGGCCGATGGTGGTGCGGCGGCCGCTGCCGGTGATCATGAAACCGGACAGGACGAAGAAGCCCACCACGGCCATCTTGCCGATGTCGGTCTGCTGGCCGCTGCGCAGCCACAGCGGATCCAGATGGCCGTAGCCGAGCGGGTACACGTGGGAGACCACCACGGAGGTGGCCAGCAGGAGTCGCAGCAGCCCGAAGCTGTTCGCACGGCCCGAGAAGAGCTCTGCCAACGTGCCTCGGGAGTGGAGCAGACCGGTCGGTCTCATGGATTCCTCAAGTCTGGTCGGGACGGGGCCGGTAGCCGGGTGACGCCTGGACGAAGGCCGTGGAGGCCGGTGCCCGCGGATGGGGCCGACCCGCTCCGGGTGCTACGGCGCGGACGGGGACCCGACCTGTGCCTGCCAGAGTGCCGCAACCGCCTCTCGCAGCGTACGGCGGGGGGCCCAGCCGAGCTGTTCGGCGGCCAGCGCGATGTCGAGCTGCTGCCACTCCGTCTCCGGACCGGTGCCCTCGGGCGCGGGCACCTCGGTGACCTCGGTGGGCACCCCGCTCTCCTCGATCAGCAGCTCGACGAGCAGCCGCGCGGAGCTGGCCGAGCCGGTACCGATGTTGACCACGGGGGCCGTGGTCCGGGTGCCGACGGCGGTCAGCACGGCGTCCACGGTGTCGGTGAGGTCGACGAAGTCGCGCTGCGCGGTGAGCGGGGCCAGCGACAGCTGGGCGTTCTGCCCGGCCAGCCGGGCCGCGTCCAGCTTCGCGGCCATCACACCGAGCAGGCTGTGCCCGGGCTGGCCGGCGCCGACCACGTTGCCGAGCCGCAGCACCACGCCGTCGATCCGGCCGGCGGCGACGGCCCGCGCCACGGACTCGGTGGCGGCCAGTTTGAGCTTGCCGTACTCCATCACGGGTGCGGCGGGGTCGCTCTCCCGCTGGCTGGTGCCGATCGGCGCCATGCCGTACTCGTGCACCGTGCCGAGGTGGATCAGCCGGGCCGGCGCGGCCATCGCGGAGACCGCCTCCACCAGCCGGTCCACCAGGACGACGTTGGCCTCGTACATCTGCTCGTCGGTCAGGCCCCACATGCCGCCGGCGGCGTTGACCACGGCGTCGATCCGCTCGCCGTCGAGCAGCGCCGCCAGCTCGGCGGGCGCCGTCGTGCTGAGGTCGACCCGGGCGAAACGGCCGGGGAGCGCGGCGGGCGCGGTGCGGGCCAGCGAGAGGACCTCGTGGCCCTGCTCGACCAGACGGCCGACCAGCACCCGTCCGATGAAGCCGGTACCACCCAGGACGGCGACGCGGGCCGGGGCCGCGTGAGGTGCGGACATGACGGGGTTGCTCCTAGCGGGAGGGTCGGAGGTTCAGCGGGGCTGGGCGGCGGTCGACGTGGCGTTGCGGACCAGGGTCCTGGCCCCGTCCCACTGCTTGGCGCGCAGCGCGCCGGGCACCAGGGTGAGGGCGTGGATCCGGGCCGAGAGGTGCAGCCGGGACGCCTTGGCCGCGCGGTGCCAGCCCTGCGCGTCCAGCCGGTCCGCCACGTCCAGGAAGTACCGGCGGGCCTCGGCGAAGCGGGCACCGGAGAAGGCCGAGGTGGCCGAGATGCTGACGTTGTGCCGGCGGTACTGGAAGCAGCGGGTGTCGTCGATCACGACCTGCTCGCCGGCCTGCAGCAGGTCGATCACCAGGGCCAGGTCCTGGATGATCTCGACGTCGTCGCGGAAGCCCATCGCCCGGACGGCCTCGGTGCGCCAGCACAGCGACGGGAAGTACAGCCAGTTGCCCCGCAGCAGGCTGGTCGCCAGCTCCTCGCCGCCCATCACCCGGCGCCCCTGCAGCTTCGGCGCGTAGATCCGGCGCTTCGCCTCGTCCGCCAGCGTCTTGCTGGGCCGGCCGTCGCTGTCGATCACCTCGACGCCGGGCTGCACGATGGCCACCCCGGGGTGGGCCGCCACGCAGGCGCGCACCGTCTCGACGTAGTTGGGCAGCATGATGTCGTCGGTGCCCATGAAGACCATGTACTCGTGCTCGGCCAGGCCCAGGCACTTGCGGTAGTTGCCGGTGACCCCGAGGTTCTGCTCGTTGCGGAAGTACCGGACCCGCTCGTCGCCGAGCTGCGCGAACCACTCCGGGACGCCCGGCTCCTTGCCGTCGTCCACGACGGTCAGCCGCCAGTCCCGGTCGGTCTGCGCGAGCACGCTGTGGACCGCGGCCTTCATCAGTGCGACGTCGCCGTAGTACGGGAGCAGCACGTCCAGTGTGGTCATGGTGGCAGGCACATCCGCTGGTAGAGGGGCAGCCGCAGGTGGTCCTCCGGCGGGGTCATCATACTGACCGCCGGATCGGCGGGTTCCGCCCGAAGGGCCGCAAACGCGGCACCCCGTGACCGCCGGGGTCACGGGGTGCGGGCCGGGCGCGGGCGGGCCGGACCGGCTCAGACGGTCCGCAGGCCGCGGTAGAAGTCCTGGCAGGCCCGGTAGTCCGGCAGCAGCCCGGAGGCGAGCGCCTCGGCCAGCGAGGGCGCGGCGTCGTCGCGGGCGGAGAGCACCGGGGCGTCGGTCGGCCACTCGATGCCGAGGTCCGGGTCGAGCGGGTGCACCGCGTGCTCGCCGGTCGGGTTGTAGGTCTCCGAGCACACGTAGGAGAGCGTGGCGTCGTCGGACAGCGCGCAGAAGCCGTGGCCGACGCCCTCCGGGATGTACACCGAGCGGCGGTCCACATCGTCCAGCCGCACGAACTCCCAGGTGCCGAAGGTGGGGGAGCCGACCCGGAGGTCGACGACCACGTCGAGCACCGCGCCGCGCACGCAGCTGACGTACTTGGCCTGGCCGGGCGGCACGTCGGCGAAGTGGATCCCGCGGACCACGTCCTTGGCCGACACGGAGAGGTTGCCCTGGGCCATCCGCAGGGGGTGGCCGACCACCTCGGACAGCCGGTCGAAGCGGTACCACTCCATGAACAGCCCGCGCGGGTCGCCGTGCTGCTGCGGGGTCACCTCGAACGCGCCGCCGATGGACAGCTCGCGGAACTTCACCGGGCGTTCTCCTCGTCGAGCAGGGCCAGCAGGTACTCGCCGTACCCGCTCTTGCGCAGCGGCTCGGCGAGCTCGCGCAGCTGGTCGGAGCTGATCAGGCCGGCCCGCCAGGCGGTCTCCTCCAGGCAGCCGATCTTGAAGCCTTGGCGCTCCTCGATGACCCGGACGAACTCCGAGGCCTGCACCATCGACACGAACGTGCCGGTGTCCAGCCAGGCGGTGCCGCGGTCGAGGATGGTCACGTGCAGCTGGCCCGCGTCGAGGTACGCCTCGTTGACGGCGGTGATCTCCAGCTCGCCGCGCGCGCTGGGCTTCAGGCCGGCCGCGATCTTCACGACCTGGTTGTCGTAGAAGTACAGGCCGGGCACCGCGTAGCGGGACTTCGGCGCGGTCGGCTTCTCCTCGATCGAGAGCACCCGCCCGTCCTCGGCGAACTCCACCACGCCGTACGCGGTCGGGTCCGCCACCGGGTAGGCGAAGACCCGTCCGCCGACCGGCTCGGTGTGCTGGGCGAGCCGGGTGCCCAGGCCGCTGCCGTGGAAGATGTTGTCGCCGAGGATCAGCGCGACCGGCTCGTCGCCGATGAAGTCGGCGCCGAGCACGAAGGCCTGGGCGATGCCCTCAGGGCGCTCCTGGACCGCGTACTCGAGCTTCAGGCCGAACTGCGAGCCGTCGCCCAGCAGCCGCGTGAACTGCTCCTGGTCCTGCGGGGTGGTGATGATCAGGATCTCGCGGATCCCCGCCATCACCAGGGTGGAGAGCGGGTAGTAGATCATGGGCTTGTCGAAGACCGGGAGGAGCTGCTTCGAGACGGCCCGGGTCAGGGGCCACAGTCGCGAGCCGGTGCCGCCCGCCAGGAGGATTCCACGCATGTCAGCACCTTATGTGAGGTCGGCGGCGGCCGGTCGACCCGGGGTCGGCCCCGAACGGCCAGCGGGTAGACTCCACCCCACTATGCGCATCCTCGTGACCGGCGGCGCCGGATTCATCGGTTCAGAATTTGTCCGTCAGCTGCTGGGCGCGGACGACTCCGCCCAGATCACCGTCTTCGACAAGCTGACCTACTCGGGCGTCGAGGCGAACCTCGCACCGGTCGCCGGCCACCAGGGCTACGCCTTCGTCCGCGGCGACATCTGCGACGTCGAGGCGGTCGACCAGGTGATGGCCGGTCACGACGTGGTCGTGCACTTCGCCGCCGAGTCCCACGTCGACCGGTCCATCGAGGGCGCGGGCCCGTTCGTCCTGACCAACGTGGTCGGCACCCAGGTGCTGCTGGACGCCGCCCGCAAGCACGGGGTCGGCCGATTCGTCCACGTCTCGACGGACGAGGTGTACGGCTCGATCTCCGAGGGCTCCTGGACCGAGACCTGGCCGCTCGCGCCGAACTCGCCGTACTCGGCGTCGAAGGCCGGTTCCGACCTGCTCGCGCTGGCCTACCACCGGACCCACGGCATGGACGTCGTGGTCACCCGCTGCTCCAACAACTACGGGCACTACCAGTTCCCGGAGAAGGTCATCCCGCTGTTCACCACCAACCTGCTCGACGGCAGGAAGGTGCCGCTGTACGGCAACGGCGGCAACATCCGCGACTGGCTGCACGTCTCGGACCACTGCCGCGGCATCGACCTGGCCATGCGCAAGGGCCGGGCCGGCGAGGTCTACAACATCGGCGGCGGCACCGAGATCACCAACAAGGAGCTGACCGGCCTGCTGCTCGACGCGGCCGGCGCCGGCTGGGACATGGTGGAGCCGGTCGCCGACCGCAAGGGCCACGACCTGCGCTACTCCCTGGACATCAGCAAGATCAGCGAGGAGCTGGGCTACGCGCCGCAGGTCCGCTTCGAGGACGGCCTCGCGGCGACCATCGCCTGGTACCGGGACAACCGCGACTGGTGGGAGCCGCTCAAGGCCCGCACCGCCCTGCACGGCTGAGCCCGGAGCCAGGACCGTGAGCAACCCGATTGCGCGGGTGTTCGGCGCGCTCCCGCCCGGAGTCCGGCTGGTGGCCGGCGGCACCGTCGTGCTGGGTGCGTCCTCCTACATCTACCTCGCCCTGGCGGGCTACAGCCTGACCGCGGCCGAGGTGGCCGGCGTCTCCGTGCTGTGGACCGTGGTGATGTCCGTCGGGTACGGGTTGTTCTCCCCGGTCGAGCTGGAGCTGACCCGGCTGGTGTCGGCCCGGGACGTCGCCGGCCACGGACCGCTGCCGGCCGTCCGCCGGGTGCTGGCCCTGGCCGGCGCGGTGCTGGCCGCGGTCCTCGCGGTGATCGGGTTCGCGGCGCGGCCGATCGCCGACCGCCTGCTCGGCGGCGACCTCGCGCTGGTGGCCGGTCTGGGCGGTGCGATGGTCGGACTGGCCGTCAGCTCGGTGGTCCGCGGCGCGCTCGCCGGCCTCGGCAACTTCCGCGCCTACGGCTCCCAGCTGGCGGTCGACGGCGGACTGCGGATCGGCCTGGCGGCCCTGCTGCCGGCGTTCGGCCTGCACTCGGCGCTGGCGTTCAGCCTGATCCTGGTGGTGGCCCCGCTGGCCGCCTCGGTGATCGGCCTGCGGTCGGTGCTCGCCGACCGCCGCGGCGGTCCGGCCCCGGCCTGGCCCGGCCTGGTGCGCGGGATCGCCCTGCTGACCGGCTCGACACTGCTCGCCCAGCTGATGGTCAACGCCGCGGTGGTCAGCGTGAAGCTGCTCTCCGCCGACGCGGTGGTCCTGGTCGGCGCGCTGCTCAACGCCGTGGTGCTGGCCCGGGTGCCGCTGTTCGCCTACGCCGCGATCCAGGCCTCCCTGGTGTCGGCGCTGTCCGGCGCCGCGGCGGCCGGTGACCACCAGGAGTTCCGCAAGGTGCTGTCCCGGACGGCGGCCATCGTCGCCGGGATGTGCACCGTGGCCGGCCTGCCCACCGTGGTGCTCGGCCCGTGGCTGATCCAGCTGCTCTTCAACGCCCAGCCGGTGCTCGGCCGGGCGGACTTCCTGTGGCTGGTGCTCGGGACCCTGTTCTTCATGCTCGCCACGGTCTTCGGCCAGGCCCTGATGTCGCTCGGGCGCCACCGGCACCAGCTGTTGTCCTGGGTGTGCGGCACCGTTGCCCTGGTGGCCGTCACCCTGCTGCCCGGGGACACCGGGACCCGTGCCGAACTGGGCTACCTGGCTGGTGCTGCCGTGAGCGCGGCTGGCATGCTGTGGTCGCTGGTCCGCTCGCTGCCCCGGACACGGCAACCGGTCCTCGCCGACCGCGCGACCGCCGACGGGCACAGCCCCGCCTCATCGATACCCGGCCCCTGAGACAGCTATGCGCAGTGCGTGTGAAGAATATGCGTTCGACACCCCTAAGATGTCTCAGTGATCGCCACGCCCACTGCCGCTGAAAGGCGTAACCCGTCGTGCGACTAACGATCATCACCTCGATCACCGGTGTGCTGGTGGTCGCCTACATCCTCGAACTGCTGCGCCGGCAGCAGCTGCGGGAGAAGTACGCGGCCATCTGGCTCCTGATCGGCCTGGCCGTGGCCCCGCTGGGCTTCTTCCCCACCGTCCTGGACTCCACCGCGCGCAAGCTGGGCATCGCCTCCGGCGTCAGCCTGGTGCTGTTCGCCGGCTTCGTCCTGGTCCTGCTGGTGTGCCTGCACCTCAGCTGGGAGGCCAGCCAGCTGGAGGCGGAGACCAGGAGCCTGTCGGAGGAGGTCGCCCTGCTCCGTTCCCACCTGGTGGAACACCACGGCTACCCGGTCCGCAAGCAGGACCCGACCACGGCGCTCGCCGACACCACCGAGGTGCACTCATGATCGACGGCCTGCGGGTCCTCATCATCCTGCCCGCCCTGAACGAGGCCGAGGGCCTGCCGGGCGTGCTGAAGGAGATCAAGACCCAGCTGCCCGGGGTGGACACCCTGGTCGTCGACGACGGGTCGACCGACGGGACCGCCGCCGTGGCCACCGCCTGCGGCTCCCCGGTGGTCCAGCTGCCGTACAACCTCGGGGTGGGCGGGGCCATGCGGCTCGGCTACCGCTACGCGTACCTGCACGGGTACGACGTGGCCATCCAGGTCGACTCGGACGGCCAGCACGACCCGGTCTACGTGCCGCTGCTGCTGGAGAAGCTGAAGGAGGCCGACCTCGCGATCGGCGCCCGCTTCGACGGCGAGGGCAACTACAAGGTGCGCGGCCCGCGCAAGTGGGCGATGGGCCTGCTCTCCAAGGTGCTCTCCCGGATCACCCGGACCAGGCTCACCGACACCACCTCCGGTTTCCGTGCCTGCAACCGGCAGCTGATCGAGTTCTTCGCCCAGTGGTACCCGGTGGAGTACCTCGGCGACACGATCGAGAGCATGGTCGGCGCGGCCCGCTGCGGCTTCGTGGTCCGGCAGGTGCCGGTGGCCATGCGCGAGCGCACCACCGGGACGCCGAGCGCGTCCCCCTTCAAGGCGACCATCTACCTCGCCCGGGCCGGCCTGGTCCTGCTGCTCGCCCTGATCCGGCGGATGCCGAAGCACCTCAAGGACATCGCCGCCGCCGACCGCACCCCGGCCGTCCAGCGCGAGCTGGTCGCCGGGGGCTGAGCCGGCCCGCGGCCCGGGGCGGGCGGCACGTCCGCCCCGGGCCGGACCAGGTGGCATCCACGGGGGAGCCGCCCGACCCGCGGCAGCACGCCGCCTCATGAAAGCGATCGATATGACTGACCTGGTCGACGACCCGGTGAGCGGTGCCCGACCCGACAGCGGCGTGACGTCCTCCGCCACCGAGGAGGCGGCCGGCACCCGGGTGCCGCGCTTCAAGCCGTGGCAGCTGCGGCTGGCCGAGGGCGGGGTCAGCGTCATCGCCGCACTGTGCTTCCTGCGGCTGTGCATGCACATCAGCGTCAACCCGCTCCTGCGGATCGGGCAGGTCAGCGGCCTGGCCAAGGTGCAGCAGTACGGCGCCCTGCTGGGCCTGCCGCTGCTGGCACTGCTGCTGTACGCCGCCTACCGCGGCACCTTCCAGCGCTTCCAGGTGGTCCAGCGGCTGGTCTGCGCGGCGCTGGCGGGCCTGGCCACCGGCGCGGTCGCCGGCGGCATCGCGGTCGCCCTGCACGGCACCCCGTTCGGCCTGGGCGGCCAGGAGGGCGACCCGGGCAACGTCATGGGCATGGCGAACGACATGATCCGCGGCGACGGCCTGCCCGGCGTCTACCCGCCGCTCTTCCCGGCCCTGCTCGCCCTGGTGGCCGACACCTTCCACCACGGCGTCGCCGGCGTCGGCTACGCCATGAAGGACCTCCAGCTGCTGTGCACCGCGCTGGCCGGGCCGCTGGCGTACCTCGCCTGGCGGCTGATGCTGCGCCCGGTGTGGGCGGCGCTGATCGCCATCCCGTCGGCGATCGTCTTCATGGACCCGATCCGCCCGTACAGCCACATCACCATGATCGTCATGGTCCCGATGCTGGCCGGCTACCTGCGCGAGCTGCGTCGCGCGCACGAGCTGTCGCGGCGCTCGACGGTGCTGCGCTCGGCCGGCTTCGGCGCCTCCTTCGGGCTGCTCTTCCTCTGGTACTCGGGCTGGTTCGTGTGGACCGCCCCCGGCGTGCTGGTGCTCGCGCTCTTCCTGGTGCCGTGGCGCCAGGGCCGCGCCCGGCTCCGCCGGGCCCTGCTCTCGCTGGGCGTCACCCTGCTGAGCGCGGCCGTGGTCGGCGCACCGCTGCTGATCCAGATGGTCCGGCTGGGCGCGACCACCAAGGACCGCTACGCGTACGTGATGACGTACCTCGACCCGGCCTACGTGATGGGGTGGATCTCCGACCGCGAGGGCCGCGAGAACTACCACACCTTCCCGGACGTCGGTGAGCTGGCCGGGCAGAACGCCTTCACCCTGCTGCTGCTCGCCGCGGTGGCGCTCGCGATCGGCTTCGGCCTGCGCAGCATCGCCGTCCGGACCACGCTGGCCGGCCTGGTCAGCGCCTGGCTGCTGCGGTTCTGGTTCGCCTCCCACATGGAGCACGACCAGGCGGTGCAGCTCTACCCCCGGACCACCTGGATCATCATGTACAGCCTGATGATCCTCGGTGTGCTGGGCCTGATGTTCACCACCCAGCGGGTGGTCGGCTGGCTGCGGACGGTGGGCGGCGACACCCCCGGCGCCCGGATCTCGCCGATCGCGGTCGGCCGGCTCGGCGCCGGCGTGCTGTGCGGCCTGGCCCTGTTCGCCACCGTCGGGGCCTCCTGGTCGGCCAACCGCTACATGCCGACCACCGAGATCGGCGTCGAGGACATGGGCCTGGACGCCTACCGGGCGCACTTCATCCAGCAGCAGAACGGCAAGTGCCCCAAGTACGCGGGCAGCAAGGGCTGTTCGCCGATCAACATGGACCTGGCCGAGTACACCTTCGGTCCGGACGACTTCAAGCTGTTCTGCGGGAACGCGACCGCGGAGGAGTGGCCGGTCCTCTGCGGGCGCAAGCGCCCCTGGTAGACCGCCGCGGCGGAACGCTCTCCCGATCGGCCCCGGGCCCGGCGTGGTGCACTCCATGCCGGGCCCGATTGGCTTATCGGGTGCCGGATGTGGCAAGATGTCCAAGTTGCTCGGTTGAGTGCCGATGCTGCGCGCCTCCCGTCGGGAGGACCGGAAGCGAGTCCCATGTACTCGTCGTTCCCGTGATGGCCGTTCATGTGTTCACGTGCGGTATGTGAATGCAGTGGTGTGTAGTCGACACCGCGGCAGCTGCGGGGCGGACGTACGGGAATCTTCCGGGAAGCGTGTGCGGGGCCTCGATCCGGCGCCTGGTGGGTGCAAGACCTGCCGAACCGGCGGAAATCTGATCCCAGGGGGAACCCGGATCGGATTTTTTGCAAGCGGGAGTGCGACACGCCCGACCGCGTGGGTCGGACGGCAACCACCCAGGGGCGCCACCGGACCAGTCCACCCGGACGAACCCGGCAGTAGAAGCAGCAGACGAGACAAAGGACTACTGAGTAGCCATGGCGGGACAGAAGATCCGCATCCGGCTCAAGGCCTACGACCACGAGGTGATTGACTCCTCGGCGAAGAAGATCGTCGAGACCGTCATTCGCACTGGTGCGCAGGTCGCGGGCCCGGTGCCGCTGCCCACTGAGAAGAACGTGTACTGCGTCATCCGCTCGCCGCACAAGTACAAGGACTCGCGCGAGCACTTCGAGATGCGCACTCACAAGCGTCTGATCGACATCCTCGACCCGACCCCGAAGACCGTTGACTCGCTGATGCGCCTCGACCTTCCGGCCGGCGTCGACATCGAGATCAAGCTCTGAGAGGCGCGACGAAGATGGCAAAGCAGATTAAGGGCATCCTGGGCGAGAAGCTCGGCATGACCCAGGTCTGGGACGAGAACAACCGGATCGTTCCGGTGACCGTCGTCAAGGCCGGGCCCAATGTCGTGACCCAGGTCCACACCGCCGACAGCGCGAGCGGCTACGACGCCGTGCAGATCGGCTTCGGCGAGATCGACCCCCGCAAGGTGAACAAGCCCCTCGCGGGCCACTTCGCCAAGGCCGGTGTCACCCCGCGCCGCCACCTGGTCGAGCTGCGTACCTCGGACGCGTCCGAGTACACCCTCGGCCAGGAGATCACCGCTGAGCTGTTCGAGGCGGGTGTCAAGGTCGACGTGACCGGCACCTCCAAGGGCAAGGGCTTCGCCGGTGTCATGAAGCGTCACAACTTCAAGGGCCTCGGCGCCGGTCACGGCACCCAGCGCAAGCACCGTTCGCCCGGTTCCATCGGTGGCTGCGCCACCCCGGGTCGCGTGTTCAAGGGCATGCGGATGGCGGGTCGGATGGGCCACGAGCGTGTGACCACCCAGAACCTGACCGTGCACGCCGTTGACGCGGAGAAGGGCCTGCTCCTGATCAAGGGCGCAATCCCGGGCCCGAACGGCGGCCTCGTCCTCGTCCGCACCGCGGCGAAGGGGCTGTGAGGATATGAGCACCATTGACATCCTGTCGCCGGCCGGCGACAAGGCCGGCAGCCTCGAGCTGCCCGCCGAGATCTTCGACGCCAAGGTCAGCATCCCGCTGATGCACCAGGTCGTCGTGGCGCAGCTCGCTGCCGCCCGTCAGGGCACCCACAAGACCAAGACCCGTGGCGAGGTCCGCGGCGGCGGCAAGAAGCCGTACCGCCAGAAGGGCACCGGCCGCGCCCGTCAGGGCTCGACCCGTGCGCCGCAGTTCGCCGGTGGTGGCGTCGTGCACGGTCCCGTGCCGCGTGACTACTCGCAGCGGACCCCGAAGAAGATGATCGCTGCCGCCCTGCGCGGTGCGCTCACCGACCGGGCCCGCCACAACCGCATCCACGTCGTCACCGACGTGGTCGCGACCGAGGCGCCGTCGACCAAGGCCGCCAAGGGTCTGTTCGGCAAGATCACCGACCGCAAGAACGTCCTCCTGGTCGTCGAGCGTGCGGACGAGCTGGGCCTCAAGTCCGCTCGCAACCTGCCGAACGTGCACATCCTGGACGCCGGCCAGCTGAACACCTACGACGTGCTCGTCTCCGACGATGTGGTCTTCACCCAGGCTGCCTTCGAGCGTTTCGTGGCCGGTCCGGCCGCGTCCGCCAAGGCTGTTGCCGCTGAGGGCGAGCTCGAAGGGAGCGCCGCCTGATGGCTGCACAGATCACGAGCAAGACGTACACGGACCCCCGTGACGTCCTGGTGAAGCCGGTCATCTCCGAGAAGAGCTACTCGCTCCTCGACGAGAACAAGTACACGTTCATCGTGTCTCCGGACGCCAACAAGACCCAGATCAAGCAGGCCGTCGAGGCGGTCTTCTCGGTCAAGGTCGAGGCCGTCAACACGCTCAACCGTCAGGGCAAGCGCAAGCGCTCCAAGACGGGCTTTGGCAAGCGCAAGGACACCAAGCGCGCCATCGTGACGCTGGCCGAGGGCAACCGCATCGACATCTTCGGTGGTCCGGCCTCCGCCTGACGGGGTCGTGATCGTCGATAAGGACGAGGACGAAAATGGGTATCCGCAAGTACAAGCCGACTACGCCGGGCCGCCGTGGCTCCAGCGTGGCCGACTTCGTCGAAATCACGCGGTCCACGCCGGAGAAGTCGCTGGTTCGCCCCCTGCACAGCAAGGGCGGCCGTAACAACGCCGGTCGTGTCACCGCTCGCCACCAGGGTGGCGGTCACAAGCGCGCCTACCGCGTGATCGACTTCCGTCGTCACGACAAGGACGGCGTGCCGGCCAAGGTCGCTCACATCGAGTACGACCCCAACCGCACCGCGCGCATCGCGCTCCTGCACTACGCGGACGGCGAGAAGCGCTACATCATCGCCCCCCGCGGCGTTGCTCAGGGTGACCGGATCGAGAACGGCCCCGCGGCCGACATCAAGCCGGGCAACAACCTGCCGCTGCGCAACATCCCGGTTGGTACCACCATCCACGCGGTGGAGCTCCGTCCCGGTGGCGGTGCCAAGATGGCCCGCTCCGCCGGTGCCGGCATCCAGCTCCTCGCCCGTGAGGGTCGCATGGCGCACCTGCGCATGCCCTCCGGTGAGATCCGCCTGGTCGACGCCCGCTGCCGCGCCACCATCGGCGAGGTCGGCAACGCCGAGCAGTCGAACATCAACTGGGGCAAGGCCGGCCGTATGCGCTGGAAGGGCGTCCGCCCGACCGTGCGTGGTGTCGCCATGAACCCGATCGACCACCCGCACGGTGGTGGTGAGGGTAAGACCTCCGGTGGTCGTCACCCGGTCTCGCCGTGGGGCAAGCCCGAGGGCCGCACCCGTCGCCCGAACAAGGCGTCGGACAAGCTCATCGTGCGCCGCCGCAAGACCAACAAGAAGCGCTAGGAGCAGGTCAGATGCCGCGCAGTCTCAAGAAGGGCCCCTTCATCGACGGCCACCTTCTCAAGAAGGTGGACGCGCAGAACGAGGCGGGCACCCAGAACGTCATCAAGACCTGGTCCCGTCGTTCCGTGATCTTCCCGGCCATGCTCGGCCACACGATCGCGGTTCACGATGGCCGCAAGCACGTCCCGGTGTTCGTCACCGAGTCGATGGTCGGCCACAAGCTCGGCGAGTTCGCCCCCACGCGCACCTTCAAGGGGCACGTGAAGGAAGACCGCAAGTCGAAGCGTCGCTAAGCGTCGCGAGCTTGAGCGCCAGCAAGACTCAATGACTTACACCAGCAAGGGGACAACCATGGAAGCCAGGGCCCAGGCGCGGTACATCCGCGTCACGCCCATGAAGGCCCGCCGCGTGGTGGACCTCATCCGTGGCCTGAACGCCACGGAGGCCCAGGCGGTCCTGCGTTTCGCTCCGCAGGCCGCAACCGTGCCGGTCGGCAAGGTGCTCGACAGCGCCATCGCCAACGCCGTGCACAACTACAACCACAACAACGTGGACGACCTCGTGATCTCCGAGGCGTACGTTGACGAGGGCCCGACCCTGAAGCGGTTCCGCCCGCGTGCCCAGGGCCGTGCCTACCGGATCCGCAAGCGGACCAGCCACATCACCGTGGTCGTCAGCAGCAAGGAAGGGACCCGGTAATGGGCCAGAAGGTTAACCCGCACGGGTTCCGCCTCGGCATCAGCACGGACTTCAAGTCCCGCTGGTACGCCGACAAGCTGTACAAGGACTACGTCAAGGAAGACGTTGCCATTCGTCGCATGATGACGAAGGGCATGGAGCGGGCCGGCATCTCGAAGGTCGAGATCGAGCGCACCCGCGACCGCGTCCGCGTCGACATCCACACCGCGCGTCCGGGCATCGTCATCGGCCGCCGCGGCGCGGAGGCCGACAAGATCCGGGGCAACCTGGAGAAGCTGACCGGCAAGCAGGTCCAGCTGAACATCCTCGAGGTCAAGAACCCCGAGCTGGACGCCCAGCTCGTGGCTCAGGGCGTCGCGGAGCAGCTGTCCTCCCGCGTCTCCTTCCGTCGCGCCATGCGTAAGAGCATGCAGTCGACCATGAAGGCCGGCGCCAAGGGCATCAAGGTCCAGTGCTCCGGTCGTCTCGGCGGCGCCGAGATGAGCCGTTCGGAGTTCTACCGCGAGGGCCGTGTGCCGCTGCACACCCTTCGTGCGAACGTCGACTACGGCTTCTTCGAGGCCAAGACCACCTTCGGCCGCATCGGCGTGAAGGTCTGGATCTACAAGGGCGACGTCAAGAACATCGCCGAGGTCCGCGCTGAGAACGCCGCTGCCCGCTCGGGCAACCGCCCGGCCCGCAACGACGCCCGCCCCGCGCGTGGCGAGCGTGGCGGCGCCCGTGGTGGCGAGCGCGGTGGCCGTGGCCGTCGCCCGCAGGGCACCGAGGCTTCGGCCCCGGTGACCGAGGCTCCGGCTGCTGAGAACACCGGAACGGAGGCCTGACCCCATGCTGATCCCTCGTAGGGTCAAGCACCGCAAGCAGCACCACCCCAAGCGCCGTGGCGCTGCCAAGGGTGGCACCGAGCTCGCGTTCGGCGAGTACGGCATCCAGGCCGTCACCCCGGCCTACGTGACGAACCGTCAGATCGAGTCCGCTCGTATCGCGATCACCCGTCACATCCGCCGTGGTGGCAAGGTCTGGATCAACATCTACCCGGACCGCCCGCTCACCAAGAAGCCGGCCGAGACCCGCATGGGTTCCGGTAAGGGTTCGCCCGAGTGGTGGATCGCGAACGTGCACCCGGGTCGGGTCATGTTCGAGCTGTCGTACCCCAACGAGAAGGTGGCTCGTGAGGCGCTGACCCGCGCAGCTCACAAGCTCCCGATGAAGTGCCGGATTGTCCGGCGCGAGGCAGGTGAGAGCTGATGTCGGCCGGCACCAAGGCTGCTGAGCTGCGCGAGCTGGACAACGAGGGTCTCGTTGCCAAGCTCCGCGAGGCCAAGGAGGAGCTGTTCAACCTCCGCTTCCAGGCGGCGACCGGGCAGCTCGACAACCACGGACGGCTCAAGCTCGTCCGTAAGGACATCGCGCGGATCTACACCCTGATGCGCGAGCGCGAGCTGGGCATCGAGACGGTGGAGAGCGCCTGATGACTGAGAACACCAACGAGACGCGCGGTTTCCGCAAGACCCGTGAGGGTCTCGTCGTCAGCGACAAGATGGACAAGACCGTCGTCGTCGCCGTCGAGGACCGCGTCAAGCACGCTCTGTACGGCAAGGTCATCCGCCGTACGAACAAGCTGAAGGCGCACGACGAGCAGAACGCTTGCGGCATCGGCGACCGGGTCCTCCTGATGGAGACCCGCCCGCTGTCCGCGACGAAGCGCTGGCGCGTCGTCGAGATCCTCGAGAAGGCCAAGTAACGAAGCCGATGTGGTACGGCCGTATGTGCTCGATGTCGAGAGACGATCGAGTGAGCAGCGGCCGGCCCGTCGACTCTCGTTGACGATCAGGAGAAAGCTGTGATCCAGCAGGAGTCGCGACTGCGCGTCGCCGACAACACTGGTGCCAAGGAGATCCTTTGCATCCGTGTTCTCGGTGGCTCCGGTCGCCGCTACGCCGGTATCGGGGACGTCATCGTCGCCACCGTCAAGGACGCGATCCCCGGCGGTTCGGTGAAGAAGGGTGACGTCGTCAAGTGCGTCATCGTTCGCACCGTCAAGGAGCGTCGTCGTCCGGATGGCTCGTACATCCGTTTCGACGAGAACGCTGCGGTCGTTCTGAAGAACACCGACGGTGACCCCCGTGGCACCCGCATCTTCGGCCCGGTGGGCCGCGAGCTGCGTGACAAGAAGTTCATGAAGATCATCTCGCTGGCGCCGGAGGTGCTCTAACCCATGGCGAACAGCATGAAGATCAAGAAGGGTGACCTGGTTCAGGTCATCACCGGCAAGGACCGCGGCAAGCAGGGCAAGGTCATCCAGGCCATGCCCGCCGAGAACAAGGTCCTCGTCGAGGGTGTGAACCGGGTCAAGAAGCACACCAAGCCGGGCCCGGGCACCCAGGGTGGCATCGTCACCGTCGAGGCTCCCGTGCACGTCTCCAACGTCCAGCTGGTCGTTGAGAAGGACGGCAAGAAGGTCGTCACCCGCGTTGGTTACCGCTTCGACGACGAGGGCAACAAGATCCGCGTTGCCAAGCGGACCGGTGAGGACATCTGATGTCTGAGACGACTGTTGAGAAGGTGGCCCCCCGCCTCAAGGAGCGTTACAACTCCGAGATCAAGGGCCAGCTGCACGAGCAGTTCTCGTACGAGAACGTCATGCTGATCCCCGGCCTGGTCAAGGTCGTGGTCAACATGGGTGTCGGCGAGGCGGCCCGTGACAGCAAGCTGATCGAGGGCGCGATCAAGGACCTGACCGCGATCACCGGCCAGAAGCCGGCCGTGACCAAGGCCCGCAAGTCCATCGCGCAGTTCAAGCTGCGCGAGGGCCAGCCGATCGGCGCCCACGTCACCCTCCGTGGTGACCGCATGTGGGAGTTCGTGGACCGTCTGGTGTCGCTGGCGCTGCCGCGTATCCGTGACTTCCGCGGCCTCTCGCCCAAGCAGTTCGACGGCCGTGGCAACTACACCTTCGGTCTCACCGAGCAGGTCATGTTCCACGAGATCGACCAGGACAAGGTCGACCGTCAGCGCGGTATGGACATCACCGTCGTGACCACCGCTCAGACCGACGATGAAGGCCGGGCGCTGCTGCGTGCCCTGGGCTTCCCGTTCAAGGAGGCGTGAGCATGGCGAAGAAGGCCCTGATCGCAAAGGCCGAGCGCAAGCCGAAGTTCGGCGTGCGGGCCTACACCCGTTGCCAGCGGTGCGGTCGTCCGCACTCTGTCTACCGCAAGTTCGGCCTGTGCCGTGTGTGCCTCCGTGAGATGGCGCACCGCGGCGAGCTGCCGGGTGTGACCAAGAGCTCCTGGTAATCCGGGCGCGCTAGGCACACAGCTACGCGACGCAGTGGTGCCCGGCCCCCCACTTTTGGGTCTCCGTTCGGAATCCCGTAAGGTGGTGGGGTCGGGCCCCCTGCCGCGGCATCTCCTATAGGTGCTCGCGGCTCTCTCACGAGGGCTCGCACCCAGTCTTACTACGCCGCAAGTCCCCTGCGCTTGTGCCCCTTTCGCACTCTTTTGCGAGTGCGCGGAGGGGGACCTGGCGCGGAGAAACTGTGGCGAGAGAGGCCTGAGGCCATCATGACCATGACCGACCCCATCGCAGACATGCTCACGCGTCTGCGTAACGCGAACTCGGCGTACCACGACACCGTGGCGATGCCGGCCAGCAAGATCAAGGCGCACGTCGCCGAGATCCTGCAGCAGGAGGGGTACATCTCCTCCTACAAGGTTGAGGAGCCGGTTGAGGGCGAGGTCGGCAAGAAGCTGACCATCGAGCTCAAGTTCGGCCCGAACCGTGAGCGCTCCATTGCCGGCATCAAGCGCATCAGCAAGCCGGGTCTGCGTGTTTACGCAAAGTCCACCAACCTGCCGAAGGTGCTCGGCGGCCTGGGCGTGGCGATCATCTCCACGTCCTCGGGTCTCCTCACCGACAAGCAGGCCGCCAAGAAGGGCGTAGGCGGAGAAGTTCTCGCCTACGTCTGGTAATTCGGGAAACGGAGGTACAGCAATGTCTCGCATTGGACGGCTGCCCATCCCGGTTCCCGCCGGCGTGGACGTCACCATCGATGGCCGCGAGGTGTCGGTGAAGGGCCCCAAGGGCTCCCTCACCCACGTCGTCGCCGCGCCGATCGAGATCGGCAAGGGCGAGGACGGCACTCTGCTCGTCTCCCGCCCGAACGACGAGCGTCAGTCGAAGGCCCTGCACGGCCTGTCGCGGACGCTGGTGGCGAACATGATCACCGGCGTGACCGCGGGCTACCGCAAGTCGCTGGAGATCAGCGGTGTTGGTTACCGAGTCGCTGCGAAGGGCTCCGCCATGGAGTTCCAGCTCGGCTACAGCCACCCGATCCTGATCGAGGCCCCGGAGGGCATCTCCTTCGTGGTCGAGTCGCCCACCAAGTTCCACGTGGACGGGATCGACAAGCAGCTGGTCGGCGAGGTTTCGGCCAAGATCCGCAAGCTGCGCAAGCCTGACCCGTACAAGGCCAAGGGCGTCAAGTACGCGGGCGAGGTCATCCGCCGCAAGGTCGGAAAGAGTGGTAAGTAAGCGATGAGCGTCTCTGTCAAGATCGGCAAGGGCAACGCCTACAAGAACGCCGCCCGCAAGCGCCGCGCCATCCGCGTTCGCAAGCGCGTCGTCGGCACCGAGGTGCGTCCGCGCCTCGTTGTGACGCGCTCGAACCGTCACATGGTCGCCCAGGTCATCGACGACGCCAAGGGTCACACCCTGGCGTCGGCGTCCACCCTCGACGTGTCCATCCGTGGCAACGAGGGCGACAAGACCGAGCTGGCCAAGAAGGTCGGAAGCCTGGTCGCCGAGCGCGCCAAGGCCGCCGGCATCGAGTCGGTCGTCTTCGACCGCGCGGGCAACCGGTACGCCGGCCGCATCGCCGCCCTGGCGGACGCGGCCCGTGAGGCCGGGCTCGACTTCTAAGCCCGCTCGTCGGCCTAGTCGACGGACGTAATCGAGAGAGGTAATTCCAATGGCTGGACCCCAGCGCCGCGGTAGCGGCGCCGGCGGCGGCACCGGCGGTGGCGAGCGGCGTGACCGTAAGCGTGACGACCGGGGCAACGCTCCCGCCGTCGAGAAGACCGCTTACGTTGAGCGCGTCGTAGCGATCAACCGTGTCGCCAAGGTTGTCAAGGGTGGTCGTCGTTTCAGCTTCACCGCGCTGGTCGTGGTGGGCGACGGTGACGGCACCGTGGGTGTCGGATACGGCAAGGCGAAGGAGGTTCCGGCCGCCATCGCCAAGGGCGTTGAGGAGGCCAAGAAGAACTTCTTCAAGGTCCCCCGTATCCAGGGCACCATCCCGCACCCGATCCAGGGCGAGAAGGCCGCCGGCGTCGTGCTGCTGAAGCCGGCGTCCCCCGGTACCGGTGTTATCGCCGGTGGCCCGGTGCGTGCCGTCCTGGAGTGCGCCGGCGTTCACGACATCCTGTCGAAGTCGCTCGGCTCGGACAACGCGATCAACATCGTGCACGCCACCGTGGCTGCTCTGAAGGGCCTCGTGCGCCCCGAGGAGATCGCCGCCCGCCGTGGCCTGCCGCTGGAGGACGTGGCTCCCGCCGCTCTGCTGCGGGCGCGTGCTGCTGGGGTGAGCGCCTGATGGCTCGCCTCAAGATCACGCAGACCAAGTCCTACATCGGTAGCAAGCAGAACCACCGTGAAACCCTTCGTTCGCTTGGTCTCAAGCGGATGAACGACGTGGTCGTGAAGGAGGACCGTCCCGAGATCCGCGGGATGGCCCAGACTGTCCGTCACCTCGTCACGGTCGAGGAGGTTGACTGACATGGCGGACAATCCGCTGAAGGTCCACAACCTGAAGCCTGCCCCGGGTGCCAAGACCGCCAAGATCCGTGTGGGTCGTGGTGAGGGTTCCAAGGGTAAGACCGCAGGTCGTGGTACCAAGGGCACCAAGGCCCGCTACCAGGTTCCGCAGCGCTTCGAGGGTGGCCAGATGCCCCTCCACATGCGCCTGCCGAAGCTGAAGGGCTTCAAGAACCCGGCCCACAAGCAGTTCCAGGTCGTGAACCTGGACAAGCTGGCCGAGCTCTACCCGCAGGGTGGCGAGGTCACCGTGGCCGACCTGGTCGCGAAGGGCGCCGTTCGCAAGAACGAGCTCGTCAAGGTCCTCGGCCAGGGCGACATCGCGGTGGCGCTGCAGGTGACGGTCGACGCCGTCTCCGGCTCCGCGGCCGAGAAGATCACCGCCGCCGGCGGCACCGTCACCGAGCTCCTCTGAGCCTGCTGACCACCGAGCCCCGCACTTCCCGAAAGGGGGGTGCGGGGCTCGCTGTATTTGTGGGCGAATTGTGTGCCAAAACCGGGCAAGCCGTCCCCCGTCAGTGGTGGAGCGGCGGCTCAAGCTTCTGCCTGATGCCCGTGCACTGTTAGAGTCCGTGGAGTTCCCTTGTACGCTGGCGCCAGGCTTGCCTGTGCCGGCCCCTACCGGGGCTCGCAATCCACTCTCCCCATTCAGGACCGACCCTCCCGCCGACGATGTGCGGGAGGCGCAGGAGGCACCGTGCTCAGTGCGTTCGCGCGGGCGTTCCAGACGCCCGACCTGCGCAAGAAGCTGCTGTTCACGCTGGGCATCATGGTGCTGTTCAGGGCGGGCGCGCACATTCCCGTACCGGGCGTCAACTTTGTCGCCGTGAACCAGTGTCTGCAGGACAAGCCGGGCGGCCTGTTCGCCCTGGTGAACCTCTTCAGTGGTAACGCGCTGCTCCAGCTGACGATCTTCGCGCTCGGGATCATGCCGTACATCACGGCCAGCATCATCCTCCAGCTCCTGACCGTGGTGATCCCGCGGCTCGAGGCGCTGAAGAAGGAGGGGCAGGCCGGTACCGCGAAGATCACCCAGTACACCCGCTACCTGACCATCGCGCTCGCCGTGCTCCAGGGCACCGGCATCGTCGCGACGGCCTCCAGCGGCGCCCTGTTCAGTGGCTGCGCCTACGCCGACCAGGTCGTGCCGGACCAGTCCGTCTTCCGGATCGCCACCATGGTGATCGTGATGACCGCCGGCACCACGGTGATCATGTGGCTCGGCGAGCTGATCACCGACCGCGGCATCGGCAACGGCATGTCCATCCTGATCTTCACCTCGATCGCGGCCGGCTTCCCCGGTTCGATGTGGGCGATCAAGCAGTCCGGCACCATCGGCGGCGGCTGGGTCGAGTTCTTCGCGGTCATCGCGGTCGGCATCGTCGTGGTCGGCCTGGTCATCTTCGTGGAGCAGGCCCAGCGCCGGATCCCGGTGCAGTACGCGAAGCGCATGATCGGCCGGAAGGCGTTCGGCGGGACCTCGACCTACATCCCGCTCAAGGTCAACCAGGCGGGTGTGATCCCGGTCATCTTCGCGTCCTCGCTGCTCTACATCCCGGCGCTGGTGGTCCAGCTCACCAACAGCCAGGCCGGCTGGGCGACCTGGATCCGGACCAACTTCGTCAAGGGCGACCACCCGATCTACATGGTCACGTACTTCGTGCTGATCGTGTTCTTCGCCTTCTTCTACGTGGCCATCTCCTTCAACCCCGAAGAAGTTGCCGACAATATGAAGAAGTATGGTGGGTTCATCCCGGGTATCCGGGCCGGCCGACCGACGGCCGAGTACCTGAACTACGTGCTCACCCGTATCACGTGGCCGGGTTCGCTCTACCTGGGTCTGATCGCGTTGATCCCGATGATCGCCCTGGTCGCCTTCGGACAGCAGACCAACTTCCCGTTCGGCGGCACCAGCGTCCTCATCGTCGTCGGCGTGGGCCTCGAAACTGTCAAGCAGATCGAGAGCCAACTCCAGCAGCGTAACTACGAAGGGTTCCTCCGCTGATGCGAATCGTCCTCGTCGGGCCTCCCGGGGCCGGGAAGGGTACTCAGGCGCACGTCCTGGCCAAGACCCTGTCCATCCCGCACATCTCCACCGGAGACCTGTTCCGCGCCAACATCAGCCAGGGCACCCCGCTGGGGCTCGAGGCCAAGGCGTACATGAACGAGGGCCGTCTGGTACCGGACGAGGTCACCATCGGGATGGCCAAGGACCGGATGCTCCAGGCGGACGCCGCGGGCGGCTTCCTGCTCGACGGCTTCCCGCGGAACATCGGCCAGGCCAAGGCCCTGGACGAGTTCCTGGCCGAGCAGGCCATCTCCCTGGACGGCGTGCTGGACCTGGAGGTGCCGGAGGACGAGGTCGTCAACCGGATCGCCGGTCGCCGGCTCTGCCGCAACGACGGGGGCCACGTCTACCACGTGGTCTACAACCCGTCGAAGGAGGAGGGCGTCTGCGACGAGTGCGGCGGCGAGCTGTACCAGCGTCCGGACGACACCGAGGACAAGGTGCGGACCCGGCTGGAGGTCTACCACACGGAGACCGAGCCGATCATCGACTACTACGCGCAGCAGGGCCTGCTGGTGACCATCCCGGCCCTCGGCAAGGTGGACGAGGTCACCGCGCGGGCGATCGCCGCGCTGGAGAAGAACAAGGACGCCTGAGCGTCCTCGCAGGGCCAGTGAGACGGCCGGGGCGCCCCGCACGGGGCGCCCCGGCCGTTTGCGGCGTCGTACGGTGGTAGGTGCACGGCCGCCCGGCAAGGACCGGGTGCGCGACGAACAGTGGAAGGCGTGACCGGATGGTGGAGATCAAGACCCCCGAGCAGATCGCGAAGATGCGGACGGCCGGGCTGGTCGTCGCCGAAGCGCTCAAGGCCTGCCGGGAGGCGGTCGCCCCGGGTGTGACCACCCAGGAGCTCAACGACATCGCGGCGAAGGTGATCGCCGACCACGGCGCCACCTCGAACTTCCGCGCGCACCACGGCGGTCTGTGGTTCCCGGGCGTGATCTGCGCCTCGGTGAACAACGAGGTGGTCCACGGCATCCCCGGCGAGCGGGTGCTCCAGGAGGGCGACCTGATCTCGATCGACTGCGGCGCGATCGTGGACGGCTGGCACGGCGACGCCGCCATCACCGTCCCGGTCGGCGAGGTCAAGCCGGAGCACGCCCTGCTGAGCCGGGTGACCGAGGGCTCGATGTGGGCCGGCATCGCCCAGATGAAGAAGGGCAACCGGCTGGTCGACGTCTCCCGCGCGATCGAGGGCTACATCCGCCGCCAGCCGCTGCCGCCCAAGGGCAAGTGGGGCATCACCGAGGGGTACGGCGGCCACGGCATCGGCACCGCGATGCACATGGAGCCGCACGTGCTGAACTACGTGGCCGGCCGCGGCAAGGGCCCCAAGCTGATCCCGGGCACCGTGCTGGCGATCGAGCCGATGGTGGGCCTCGGCACGCCGCACACCACGGTGCTGGAGGACGACTGGACGGTCGTCACCGACGACGGCACCTGGGCCTCGCACTGGGAGCACTCGGTCGCCGTCACCGAGCAGGGCCCGCTGGTGCTGACCGCCTTCGACGGCGGCCGGGCCGAACTCGCCAAGCTGGGCATCACCGCAGCTCCGGACCCGCTGGCCTGACCGGTGCGGCGTCAGGGCCTGGAGGCTTCTGCCTCCAGGCCCTTTGTCCTATTTTGACACTGGCGGACTTTTCGCTAGGCTCCGGCGTTTGACGGCCACCACAACACAAGGGGCGAGCAGTGCTCAAGGGCTTCCGCGACTTCATGATGCGCGGCAACGTGATCGACATGGCGGTCGGTGTCGTCATCGGTGCCGCCTTCACCGGTGTCGTGACCGGCTTCGTGTCCGCGTTCCTCACCCCGCTGGTCGGTGTGGTGGTCGGCGCGGCCGGCGACTTCAGCAGCTACCGGTTCACCGTGGCCGGGGTCACCTTCCCGTACGGGCAGTTCCTGAACGTGCTGATCGCGTTCGTGATGACCGCCGCGGTGCTGTACTTCTGCGTGGTGCTGCCGGTCACCAAGGCGAGCGCCCGGTACCTGCCGAAGAAGCCGAAGACCCCGAAGCGCCCCTGCCCGGAGTGCCTGACCGAGATCCCGCAGGCGGCCCGCCGCTGTGCCTCCTGCACCGCGGTGGTCGAGCCGATGGTGGCGGGCGTCACGTACTGAGCGTGACCGGTCGGCATCGTTTTGGCGTCGGGTTGCTGCCTGACGTAGACTGATGCGTCGGCTCACTCGTAGCGTGCTTCGGCACGCCCTCTTCCCGTGAGGGTTGGGGTGGACCCAGGCTCGCACGAGCGTGCCGCATGCGGTAGCCGGCCCCGGAAGGTGGATCTCGCAGTTCATGGCAAAGAAGCAAGGCGCCATTGAGATCGAGGGCACCGTGATCGAGTCTCTTCCGAACGCCATGTTCAAGGTCGAGCTGCAGAACGGTCACAAGGTCCTCGCGCACATCAGCGGCAAGATGCGGATGCACTACATCCGTATCCTCCCGGACGACCGGGTTGTCGTGGAGCTCAGCCCTTACGACCTGACTCGCGGCCGGATCGTCTACCGGTACAAGTAAGAACCTGTCAGATCTAGACCCGGAGAACCTGAACCATGAAGGTCAAGCCGAGCGTCAAGAAGATCTGCGACAAGTGCAAGGTGATCCGCCGTCACGGCCGGGTCATGGTGATCTGCGACAACCTGCGCCACAAGCAGCGCCAGGGCTGATCTCTCCCCAGCATTTCTCGTAGTACTTCGCGCGACGCGCACAACGTCATAACGCGGGCTGCCCGATCCGTCCCCCTCGCGGGACGGACTGCCACCCCCGGTCAGAGGCCGGGGCTCCCTCGCCGAGAGGTGTTGGAGTAGGTACCCCGTAAGACCTCTGAAGAACCACAGGAGCCATGAATGGCACGCCTCGCCGGCGTTGATCTCCCCCGTGAGAAGCGGATCGAGATCGCCCTTACCTACGTCTACGGCATCGGCCGTACCCGCGCCCAGCAGACGCTGGCCGAGACCGGTGTGAGCCCGGACGTCCGCGTCCGCGACATCTCCGAGGACGACCTCGTCAAGCTGCGCGAGTACATCGACGCCAACTACAAGGTCGAGGGTGACCTCCGCCGTGAGGTGGCCGCCGACATCCGCCGCAAGGTCGAGATCGGCTGCTACGAGGGTCTGCGTCACCGCCGTGGCCTGCCCGTCCGCGGTCAGCGCACCCACACCAACGCGCGTACCCGCAAGGGCCCGCGTCGCGCGATTGCCGGCAAGAAGAAGCCGGGCAAGAAGTAGTCCGTCCCGTAACCGGACATCCCTCCGGCCCGCGGGTTAGCGGACCGACCACCTCAGTAGGAGAACAGACTTATGCCCCCCAAGGGTCGTCAGGCTGCCGGCGCGAAGAAGATCCGCCGCAAGGAGAAGAAGAACGTCGCTCACGGGCACGCCCACATCAAGAGCACGTTCAACAACACCATCGTTTCGATCACCGACCCCTCGGGCAACGTGATCTCCTGGGCCTCTGCCGGCCACGTCGGCTTCAAGGGCTCGCGCAAGTCCACCCCGTTCGCCGCGCAGATGGCCGCCGAGGCCGCCGCGCGTCGTGCGCAGGAGCACGGCATGCGCAAGGTCGACGTCTTCGTGAAGGGTCCGGGCTCCGGCCGCGAGACCGCGATCCGTTCGCTCCAGGCCACCGGCCTGGAGGTCGGCTCGATCCAGGACGTCACCCCCACCCCGCACAACGGCTGCCGTCCGCCGAAGCGCCGCCGCGTCTGACGCAGCTTTCCCCGCCTCGCCTCCGGGCGCTCTCGATCCGAGATCGACGTTCGCCCTCCTTGCCCGGCAACGGGCAGGAGGGGCCCACACGTCGGCGCTCCTGCGTCGCTTGTCGTTCGTCCCTTTCGATCTCGGCGCGCCCTTCGGCTCGGCGGGAGCGCCTTCGGGCACGCGGGTGCTTTAAACCTCGTACGGGGTCCCGTTTCGCGCGGGACCCCGTACGCTTGGTTCTGTTCGGCATCAAATAGTGGGTGCCGAAGACAACTGGAGGATCTGAAAACATGCTGATCGCTCAGCGTCCCTCGCTGACCGAAGAGGTCGTCGACGAATTCCGCTCCCGGTTCGTGATCGAGCCGCTGGAGCCGGGCTTCGGCTACACCCTCGGCAACTCGCTCCGCCGTACGCTCCTCTCCTCGATCCCCGGCGCTGCTGTCACCAGCATCCGGATCGACGGTGTCCTGCACGAGTTCACCACCGTGCCGGGCGTCAAGGAGGACGTCACCGACCTCATCCTCAACATCAAGCAGCTGGTCGTCTCCTCGGAGCACGACGAGCCGGTCGTGATGTACCTGCGCAAGCAGGGCCCGGGTGTGGTCACCGCCGCCGACATCGCGCCCCCGGCCGGTGTCGAGGTGCACAACCCCGAGCTGGTCCTCGCCACCCTGAACGGCAAGGGCAAGCTGGAGATGGAGCTGACCGTCGAGCGCGGTCGCGGCTACGTCTCCGCGGTCCAGAACAAGGCCTCCGGCCAGGAGATCGGCCGGATCCCGGTCGACTCGATCTACAGCCCCGTGCTGAAGGTCACCTACAAGGTCGAGGCCACCCGTGTCGAGCAGCGGACCGACTTCGACAAGCTGATCGTCGACGTCGAGACCAAGCCCGCCATGCGCCCGCGTGACGCCATGGCCTCGGCCGGCAAGACCCTGGTCGAGCTGTTCGGTCTCGCCCGCGAGCTGAACGTCGACGCCGAGGGCATCGACATGGGCCCGTCCCCGACGGACGCCGCCCTGGCCGCCGACCTGGCGCTGCCGATCGAGGAGCTGGAGCTCACCGTTCGGTCGTACAACTGCCTCAAGCGCGAGGGCATCCACACCGTGGGTGAGCTCGTCGCCCGCTCCGAGGCCGACCTGCTCGACATCCGCAACTTCGGTGCGAAGTCGATCGACGAGGTCAAGGCGAAGCTGGCCGGCATGGGCCTGGCCCTCAAGGACAGCCCGCCCGGATTCGACCCGACCGCCGCCGCCGACGCCTTCGGCGCCGACGACCTGGACGACGCGGGTTACGCGGAGACCGAGCAGTACTAAGAGTTTGGGACGGGGGCGGCCCCTCGCGGACCGCCCCCGCTTCAATGCACACAAGCCGTCCGGGCAACAGTGCCCGGCCGCCCGCTGCGGTACCTGACACGGCCGCAGTCGGAGATTCAAGGAGTAATCCATGCCGCGTCCCACCAAGGGTGCCCGCCTCGGCGGCGGCCCGCACCACGAGCCGCTGCTGCTCGCCGGTCTGTGCCGGGAGCTGTTCCAGTACGGCCGCATCACCACGACCGAGGCCAAGGCCCGTCGGATGCGCCCGCTGGCGGAGAAGCTGATCACCAAGGCGAAGAAGGGCGACATCCACAACCGTCGCCTGGTGCGCAAGACCATCACCGACGTCTCGGTGCTGCACACCCTCTTCACCGAGATCGCGCCGCGCTACGAGAACCGCCCGGGTGGCTACACCCGCATCACCAAGATCGGTCCCCGTCGTGGCGACAACGCCCCGATGGCCGTGATCGAGCTGGTCGAGGGCCTGACCGTCGCGCAGACCGCCGTCGGCGAGGCCGAGGGCGCCACCAAGCGCGCCGTCAAGGAGGCCGACCAGGCCGCCGAGGCGAAGGCCGACGAGACCACTGAGGTCGAGAACGCCTGACACCGCCAGGTGTGATTCCGGGCCCGTTCTCCCAGCGATGGGGGAGCGGGCCCGTTTCCTGTCCGGATCTGGGGAGATTCAGCAGTGCTCAAGGATTGCGAGCAGGCGCCGCAGGCGTCGCAGCAGCAGGACGGCCCGGCCGAGGGCCACGTCCGGATCCGGCTCGACCTGGCGTACCACGGCGGTGAGTTCTCCGGCTGGGCGCGGCAGCCCGGGCGGCGCACGGTGCAGGGCGAGATCGAGGACGCGCTGCGGATCGTCACCCGCAGCGAACGGACCTACGACCTGACCGTGGCCGGCCGGACCGACGCCGGGGTGCACGCCCGCGGCCAGGTCGCCCACGTCGACCTGCCGCAGGAGCTGTGGGCCGGGCACGGCGAGAAGCTGCTTCGACGGCTGGCCGGCCGGCTGCCCGCGGACATCCGGATCTTCCGGGTGGGCGAGGCGCCGAGCGGCTTCGACGCCCGGTTCGCGGCGATCTGGCGCCGGTACGCCTACCGGGTCGCCGACCACCCCGGCGGGGTGGACCCACTGCTGCGCGGCCACGTGCTCTGGCACGACCGCCCGGTGGACATCGAGAAGATGAACGAGGCGGCCCGGCTGCTGGTCGGCGAGCACGACTTCGCCGCGTACTGCAAGAAGCGCGAGGGCGCCACCACCATCCGCACCCTGCTGGAGCTGCGCTGGGACCGGGTGCCGGTGGACGGCTACGCCACCCAGGAGGGCAGCCTCGCGGTGGCCACCGTCCGGGCCGACGCCTTCTGCCACAACATGGTGCGGGCGCTGGTCGGCGCGATGCTGCTGGTCGGCGACGGGCACCGGCCGGTGGAGTTCCCCGGCGAGGTGCTGCGCGGCGGGGTGCGCAACTCCGCGGTCAACGTGATCCGGCCGTACGGGCTGACGCTGGAGGAGGTCGGCTACCCCGCCGACGACCAGCTGGCGGAGCGCAACCGGGCGGCCCGGCGGATGCGGACGCTGCCCGGCACCGAGGGCTGATCCGGGTCCGACGAGCTAATCCGTTTGGGCCCACGGCCCCCGGCTTGGCACAATCCGGACCATGGGACACGTCGAGATTTCGCACCTGGAGTACTACCTGCCGGACGGACGGGTGCTGTTCGACGACGCGTCCTTCCGGGTCGGTGAGGGCGCCGCGGTCGCCCTGGTCGGCGCCAACGGCGCCGGCAAGACCACCCTGCTGCGCATGATCGCGGGCGACGTGCAGCCGCACGGCGGCACCGTCACGGTCAGCGGCGGCCTCGGCGTGATGCGGCAGTTCGTCGGCACCACCGGCCGCGAGGACCTGCGCGAGACGCCCGGCGCGCTGCCGGCCGACGCCTCGGTGCGGGACCTGCTGGTCTCCGTCGCCCCGCAGCGGATCGCGGTCGCCGCCCGGGCGGTGGACGCCGCCGAGCTGGCGATGATGGCGCAGGAGGACGAGAAGACCCAGATGGCGTACGCCCAGGCGCTGTCCGACTGGGCGGACGTCGGCGGGTACGACTACGAGACCGACTGGGACGTCTGCACCACGGCGGCGCTCGGGATGCCCTTCGACCGGGCGCAGTTCCGCGGGCTGAACACGCTCTCCGGCGGCGAGCAGAAGCGCCTGGTGCTGGAGTCGCTGCTGCGCGGCCCGGACGAGGTGCTGCTGCTCGACGAGCCGGACAACTACCTGGACGTGCCCGGCAAGCGCTGGCTGGAGGAGGCCATCAAGGCCAGCTCCAAGACCGTGCTGTTCATCTCGCACGACCGCGAGCTGCTGTCCCGCGCCGCCGACAAGATCATCAGTGTCGAGGCCGGCTTCGGCGGCGGCGGCAGCAGCGTCTGGGTGCACGGCGGCGGCTTCGAGTCCTTCCACGAGGCCCGCAAGGAGCGCTTCGCCCGCTTCGAGGAGCTCGGCCGCCGCTGGGACGAGGAGCACGCCAAGCTGAAGAAGCTGGTGGTCAACCTGCGCCAGGCGGCCTCGGTCAGCCACGCGCTGGCCACCCGCTACGCGGCCGCGCAGACCCGGCTGAAGAAGTTCGAGGAGGCCGGCCGCCCGGAGGAGCCGCCGCGCGAGCAGTCGATCACCATGCGGCTCAAGGGCGGCCGCACCGGCGTGCGGGCGCTCACCCTGGAGGGCCTGGAGCTGACCGGCCTGATGAAGCCCTTCGACCTGGAGGTCTTCTACGGCGAGCGGGTCGCGGTGCTCGGCTCCAACGGCTCCGGCAAGTCGCACTTCCTGCGGATGCTGGCCGGCGACGGGACGGTGAAGCACTCCGGTACCTGGAAGCTCGGCGCCCGGGTGGTGCCCGGCCACTTCCGGCAGACCCACGCCCACCCCGAGCTGTTCGGCCGCACCGTGCGCTCGATCGTGGAGGAGGAGCACGCGCTCAGCCGCGGCGCCGCGATGGGCGTGCTGCGCCGCTACGAGCTGGACCGGCAGGAGGAGCAGAAGTTCGAGTCGCTCTCCGGCGGCCAGCAGGCCCGGCTGATGATCCTCAAGCTGGAGCTGTCCGGCGTCACCGCGCTGCTGCTGGACGAGCCGACCGACAACCTGGACCTGGAGAGCGCGGAGGCGCTGCAGGAGGGGCTGGAGTCGTTCGACGGGACCGTGCTGTGCGTCACCCACGACCGCTGGTTCGCCCGCAGCTTCGACCGCTTCCTGGTGTTCGGTTCGGACGGGCGGGTCTACGAGGCGCCGGAGCCGGTCTGGGACGAGACCCGGGTGGTGCGGGAGCGCTGAGCGGGGCGCCGGCCGGGGCGCCGGGCGTTTTTGACCCGTGCGTGCCGGGCCGGTAGTCTGGGCCCTTGTTGTGCGTATTGGCTCGCTCCATCTCACGTGAGAGGTCGGTACGCCGGAGACACCAGGCCGATGTTCAGCGGCCCTCCTCTGAATTGCGTCCAGAGCGGGCAAGGCTGATCTCCTCGTCCAGCGTGCTCCTGTCAAGGACACACTCACTGAAAAGCGAAGGCTACGACCGTGCGTACGTACAGCCCCAAGCCCGGCGACGTCCAGCGTCAGTGGCACGTCATCGACGCGAACGACGTCGTGCTCGGCCGCCTGGCCTCCCAGGCCGCCTCCATCCTGCGAGGCAAGCACAAGGCGATCTACGCGCCGCACGTTGACACCGGTGACTTCGTCATCATCATCAACGCTGACAAGGTGCACCTCTCGGGTAACAAGAAGACCCAGAAGCTGGCGTACCGCCACAGCGGCTTCCCGGGCGGTCTCCGCTCGGTCCGCTACGACGAGCTGCTCGACAAGAACCCCGAGAAGGCCGTCGAGAAGGCCATCAAGGGCATGCTCCCCAAGAACAGCCTGGGCCGCCAGATGCTCTCCAAGCTGAAGGTCTACTCGGGCGACCAGCACCCGCACGCTGCGCAGCAGCCGGTGCCGTTCGAGATCACCCAGGTCGCGCAGTAATTCCGGCCACCCAACCCCATCACTGAACAGCAGGAGCTGAGGAACACCGTGGCCGAGACTGCCATCGAGAACACCCTCGAGGTCGAGTTCGACGAGAACGTCGACGAGTACACCTCCGAGACCGAGTACAGCACTGAGTCGCTGGCCGGCCGCTTCGGCGAGGCCACCCCGGGCGCCGGCCTCGGCCGCCGCAAGGAGGCGATCGCCCGCGTGCGCATCGTCCCCGGCACCGGCAAGTGGAAGATCAACGGCCGCACCCTGGAGAACTACTTCCCCAACAAGGTGCACCAGCAGACCGTGAACGAGCCGTTCAAGCTCCTCGAGCTCGACGGCCGCTACGACGTCGTGGCCCGCATCGCGGGTGGCGGCGTCTCCGGTCAGGCCTACGCGCTGCGCCTCGGCGTGGCCCGCGCCCTGAACGAGGCCGACGTGGACAACAACCGCGCCGCCCTGAAGAAGGCCGGCTTCCTGATGCGTGACGCGCGTGCCGTCGAGCGCAAGAAGGCCGGTCTCAAGAAGGCCCGCAAGGCCCCGCAGTACAGCAAGCGCTAGTCGCGCCGGGGGGTGCGTGCCGCCCTGGTGGTGCGCGCCCTCGGGTGTGCCTCGTACGCCCCGGAGTACCTCGTGTACTCCGGGGCGTCGTGCTCCCCGGGCCTGGTACGAAGGCGGGAGCGGTCGATGATTTGCCAGCAGGGGCGGACAAAGGACGGAAGCATGGGACGACTCTTCGGTACGGATGGGGTACGTGGTGTGGCCAACGAGGGCCTGACCGCGGAACTGGCCCTGGGCCTGTCGGTGGCGGCAGCCCACGTGCTCGGCGACGCGGGGGCCTTCGACGGCCACCGCCCGGTCGCCGTGGTCGGGCGGGACCCGCGTGCCTCCGGGGAGTTCCTGGAGGCCGCCGTGATCGCGGGCCTCGCCAGCGCCGGCGTGGACGTGCTCCGGGTCGGCGTGCTGCCCACCCCGGCCGTGGCGTACCTGACCGGCTCGCTCGGCGCGGACTTCGGCGTGATGCTCTCCGCCAGCCACAACGCGATGCCCGACAACGGCATCAAGTTCCTCGCCCGCGGCGGCCACAAGCTGGACGACGCCATCGAGGACGCCATCGAGGAGCACTACCACCGCTACGGCGTCGGCACCGACGAGGACTGGAAGCGCCCGACCGGCGCCGCCGTCGGCCGGGTCCGCCAGTACACCGAGGGCTTCGACCGCTACGTCGCGCACCTGGTCGCGGTGCTGCCGAACCGCCTGGACGGCGTCAAGGTCGTCATCGACGGCGCGCACGGCGCCGCCGCCCGGGTCGCCCCGGAGGCGTTCGCCCGGGCCGGCGCCGAGGTGGTCTACACGCTGGGCGCCGAGCCCGACGGCCTGAACATCAACGACGGCGTCGGCTCCACCCACCTGGACAAGCTCCGCACCGCCATGCGCGAGCACCGGGCCGACCTCGGCATCGCCCTCGACGGCGACGCCGACCGCTGCCTGGCCGCCGATGCGGACGGCAACGAGGTGGACGGCGACCAGATCATCGCGATCCTCGCGGTCGCCATGCGCGAGGCCGGCACGCTGCGCCGCAACACCGCGGTCGCCACCGTGATGTCCAACCTGGGCTTCAAGCTGGCCATGGAGCGCGAGGGCATCGACCTGGTGCAGACCGCGGTCGGCGACCGCTACGTGCTGGAGGAGATGAAGCAGCACGGCTTCGCGCTCGGCGGCGAGCAGTCCGGCCACGTGATCCTGCTGGACCACGCCACCACCGGTGACGGCACCCTGACCGGTCTGATGCTGGGCGCCCGGCTCGCCGCGACCAAGCAGTCGCTGGCCGAGCTGGCCGAGGTGATGACCCGGCTGCCGCAGGTCCTGATCAACGTCAAGGGCGTCGACCGGACCCGGGTCGCCAGCTCGCTGGAGCTGGCCGCCGCGGTCTCCGAGGCCGAGACCGAGCTGGGCGCCACCGGCCGGGTGCTGCTGCGGCCGTCCGGTACCGAGCCGCTGGTGCGGGTGATGGTGGAGGCCGCCGACGAGGTGCAGGCCAAGGCCGTCGCCGAGCGTCTCGCCGAGGCGGTCCGCACCCACCTGGGCTGAGTCCGGTCCTGAACGCACGTCAGCGCGCCTCCCGCGGGAGGCGCGCTGACGGCTTTTCGGGGTGACGGCTTTTCGGGGTGAGGGCGCGTCGGGGTGACGGTGCTTCGGGGTGGCGCGGGGTCAGAGCTTGCGCAGCAGCGCCCGGCGGACCTTGTGGTCGGCGCCCTTCTGCAGCACCAGGGTGGCCCGGCCGCGGGTGGGCAGCACGTTCTCCAGCAGGTTGGGCCGGTTGATGGTGCGCCAGACCTGGCGGCCGTAGTCCATCGCCTCCTCCTCCGGCACCTCGGTGAAGCGGCGGAAGTAGGAGTTCGGGTCCTGGAAGGCGGTGTCGCGCAGCTTCTTGAAGCGCGACAGGTACCAGCTCTCGATGTCGTCGGTGCGGGCGTCGACGTAGATCGAGAAGTCGAAGTAGTCGGCGACCGCGAGGCGGGTGCGGCCGTCGGTGCCGGGCAGGGCCGGCTGGAGGACGTTCAGGCCCTCGACGATCAGGATGTCCGGACGCTCCACGGTCAGCCGCTCGTCCGGCACGATGTCGTACACCAGGTGCGAGTAGACCGGTGCCGAGACCCGTTCCTTGCCGGCCTTCACGTCCGCGACGAAGCGCATCAGCGCCCGGCGGTCGTACGACTCGGGGAAGCCCTTACGGGCCATCAGGCCGCGGCGGCGCAGCTCCGCGTTGGGCAGCAGGAAGCCGTCGGTGGTGACCAGTTCGACCCGCGGGTGCTCCGGCCAGCGGGCCAGCAGGGCCTTCAGCAGGCGGGCGGTGGTGGACTTGCCGACCGCCACCGAGCCGGCCACGCCGATCACGAACGGGGTGCGCACCCGCTCGGTGTCGGCGACGTCCAGGAAGGTGCCGACCGCGCCGCGCAGTTCGTGGGTGGCGTGGATGTAGAGGTTCAGCAGCCGGGACAGCGGCAGGTAGACGTCCCGGACCTCGTCGAGGTCGAGGGCGGTGCCGAGGCCGCGCAGCCGCTCGACCTCCTCGGCGGTCAGGGGGAGCGGGGTCCGCTCGCGCAGGGCACTCCACTCCGCCCGGTCCAGGTCCACGTACGGGGACGGGGTGGGGGTGGCGGGAGCGCCCCGGGTACAGAGTTCGGTCAGCACATCCTCCATTGTGGGCCGTGCGGGGCCGGGCGGGTGCTGTGGTGTCGGTCACCCGTCGGGGAGGCAGCCGTGAACGGAGGGGAACGCCTGCCCGCATATGCTGGCGCACATGTGCGGAATTGTTGGATATGTAGGGCCCCAGCAGGCCCTGGACGTAGTGATCGCAGGTCTGCAGCGGCTGGAGTACCGCGGGTACGACTCGGCCGGTGTGGCGGTGCAGACGCAGGGCTCCGACGGGCAGTGGAGCCTTGCCACGGACAAGCGGGCCGGGAAGCTCGCCAACCTTCAGAAGTCGCTGGCCGAGACCCCTCTCGCGGCCGGCACCACGGGCATCGGCCACACCCGGTGGGCCACCCACGGCGGTCCGACGGACGCCAACGCCCACCCCCACCTGGACGACACCGGGCGGGTCGCGGTCGTCCACAACGGCATCATCGAGAACTTCGCCCAGCTGCGGGCGGCGATCGCCGAGCGCGGCCACACCCTGCGCTCGGAGACCGACACCGAGGTGGTCGCCCACCTGCTCGGCGAGGCGTACGACGGCGACCTGGCCGAGGCCATGCGGGTGGTCTGCCGCCAGCTGGACGGCGCCTTCACCCTGGTCGCGGTGCACGCCGACGCCCCCGACGTGGTGGTCGGCGCCCGCCGCAACTCGCCGCTGGTGGTCGGCCGCGGCGAGGGCGAGAACTTCCTCGCCTCGGACGTCGCCGCCTTCATCGCGCACACCCGCGAGGCGATCGAGCTCGGCCAGGACCAGGTCGTGGAGCTGCGCCACGGCGGGGTGACCATCACCAACTTCGACGGCACCCCCGCCGAGGTGCGCGAGTACCACGTCGACTGGGACGCCTCCGCCGCCGAGAAGGGCGGCTACGACTACTTCATGCTCAAGGAGATCGCCGAGCAGCCGAAGGCGGTCGCCGACACCCTGCTGGGCCGGATCGGCACCGACGGCCGGCTGACCCTGGACGAGCTGCGGATCCCGGACCAGGTGCTGCGCGAGGTCGACAAGGTCGTCATCGTGGCCTGCGGCACCGCGTTCCACGCCGGCATGATCGCCAAGTACGCGATCGAGCACTGGACCCGGATCCCGTGCGAGGTCGAGGTCGCCTCCGAGTTCCGCTACCGCGACCCGATCATGAACGACCGCACCCTGGTCGTCGCGATCTCGCAGTCCGGCGAGACCATGGACACCCTGATGGCCCTGCGGCACGCCCGCGAGCAGGGCGCCAAGGTGCTGGCGATCTGCAACACCAACGGCTCGACCATCCCGCGCGAGTCCGACGCCGTGCTCTACACCCACGCCGGCCCCGAGGTCGCGGTCGCCTCCACCAAGGCGTTCCTGACCCAGCTGGTGGCCTGCTACCTGGTCGCGCTGTACCTGGGCCAGGTGCGCGGCACCAAGTGGGGCGACGAGATCTCCGCGGTGATCCGCGAGCTCTCCGACGCGCCGAAGCAGGTCGAGCAGGTCCTGGAGACCATGGAGCCGGTCCGTGAGCTGGCCCGCTCGCTGGCGGACGCCAAGTCGGTGCTGTTCCTCGGCCGCCACGTCGGCTTCCCGGTGGCCCTGGAGGGTGCGCTCAAGCTCAAGGAGCTGGCGTACATGCACGCCGAGGGCTTCGCGGCGGGCGAGCTCAAGCACGGCCCGATCGCGCTGATCGAGGAGGGGCTGCCGGTCGTGGTGGTCGTCCCGTCGCCGCGCGGCCGGTCGATCCTGCACGACAAGATCGTCTCCAACATCCAGGAGATCCGGGCCCGCGGCGCGCGCACCATCGTGATCGCCGAGGAGGGTGACGAGGCGGTCGCGCCGTACGCCGACCACCTGATCCGCATCCCGGTCACCCCGGTGCTGCTCCAGCCGCTGGTCTCGACGGTGCCGCTGCAGGTCTTCGCCTGCGAGCTGGCCACCGCCAAGGGCCACGAGGTGGACCAGCCGCGCAACCTGGCGAAGTCCGTCACGGTCGAGTAGTCCCGCCGGACACGGCAGTGGGGCCCGCCGCGAGCGATCGCGGCGGGCCCCACGGGTTTCCGGTCCGTCCGGGTCAGCCGATCTGGACCGGGACGGCCTGGTCGCTGCTGTCGAGCAGGGCGACCGCGGCCGGGGTCAGGGCGCTGTTCCAGGTCTGGACGTCACTGATCCGGCCGGCGAACGGGTTCTCGTTCCTGGCGTTCCCGATCGTGAGCGGGCCGCCTGCGGCCCAGGCGGACGGGTTGGTGGCCGAGCCCGCCAGTACGCCGTCGACGTAGAGGCTCATCGACCTGTCGGCCGCGTTGTAGACGGCGACCAGGTGGGTCCACCGGTTGAGGGCCGGCGGGGTGCTCGCGAACGCGGCCGGGTAGCTGCCGGGGCTGGCCGAGTCGATGGCCGGGCTGACGAAGGCCCAGGCGTTGAAGGCCTTCGAGTACTGCAGGTAGAAGGCGCTCGCGTTGCTGCCGGACTGGCCGGCCACGGTGGCGTAGCCGCCGGTGCCGGTCAGGTAGGCCCAGGCCGAGACGGTGTAGCTCTTGGAGGTGTCCACCACCGGGCCGGCCGTGGCCGCGACCGCGCCGTTGGTGCCCGGCACGGAGAGCACCGTGCCGCGGGCCGGGTCGCCGGTGAAGGACGCGCCGCCCTGCAGGGTCAGGCCGTTGGCGGGCCGGACCGAGTCCGCGGGGTCGGTGAGCTTCCAGCGGTCGGTGGGCTGGTTGAGGTGGCCCAGCGTCTGCACCGGTGCGAACTGTGCGGCGCCCGAGTACACGGCACGGACCGCGTTCGGGGTGAGTGCGCCGGTCCAGGTCTGGACGTCGCTGATCCGCCCCGGGAACGGGTTGCCGTTCTTGGCGTTGCCGATCACCAGCGGGCCGCCCGCGGCCCAGGCGGAGGGGTTGGTGCCGGTGGCGACCAGGTTGCCGTCGACGTACAGGCTCATCGCCTTGGTCGCGGCGTCGTAGCTGCCGACCAGGTGGGTCCACCGGTTGAGGACCGGCGGGGTGCCCGCGAACACCGCGGGGTAGCTGCCGGGGCTGGCCGAGTCGATGGCCGGGCTGACGAAGGCCCAGGCGTTGAAGGCCTTCGAGTACTGCAGGTAGAAGGCGTTCACGTTGCTGCCGGACTGGCCGGCCACGGTGGCGTAGTCGGCGGTGCCGGTCAGGTAGGCCCAGGCCGAGACGGTGTAGCTCTTGGAGGTGTCGACCACCGGGCCGGAGGTGGTGGCCGAGTCGTTCGGCGAGGTCAGGCTGAGCACCTTGCCGTGCGTCCGGTCCTTGATGAAGGCCGCCGAGCCGGTCAGCGTCAGCCCGTGGTCGGGGTTGACGGCGTCGGTGGTGTCGGTGAGCTTCCAGCGGTCCGTCGGGCCGGCCGGCGGCTTCACACCGGCCCGGAGCATGATCTTGCCGTTGCCCGTGATGGTGTACAGGTCCGGGTAGCCGTCGCCGTTGACGTCACCGGGCGAGCCGATGCCGGGGAAGGCCGCGGCGGCGGCGCCGGGGGCGAGTGCCGACTGGGTCGCGGGCAGCACGTTGCCGTTGGTGGCCGCCCAGTTCTGCTCGGCGTGGCCGTCGAGGCAGTCCCACAGGATGAGCTGGGTGCCGGGGGTGTTGAACGCGGCGGGGTCGGCCAGGCACCGGCCGGAGTTCGGGTTCTTCAGCAGGCCGTTCGGGCCGGAGACCCACTGCTGGGCGGCGGTGCCGTTGCAGTCGTACAGCTGGACCGGGGTGTTGTTGTCCTTGCCGCCGCCGGCCGCGTCCACGCACTTGCCGAGGACGTGGATCGAGTTGTCGGAGCCGAGCAGGAACTTCTGCGGGTTGGTCGTGTTGCAGTTCCACAGCTGGACCGGGGTGCCGTTGTCGGTCTTCCCGTTGCTGATGTCCGCGCACATGTTCTTGCCCGCGGCGTCCTTGACGCCCGAGGTCAGGAACGACCCGGCGGGGGCGGTGATGCTGGTGGTGGGAACGCCGTTGGCGTCGAAGGTGAGCGGGTAGCTGGTGATCGCTCCGGTGGTGTTCTCCCGGGCCCACAGCGCGGGGACGCCGTCGACCGTGCCGGGGGCGATCAGGGTGGTGTTGGTCCAGTCGCCGGTGCCGATCTTCACGCCCTCGGCGAGGTTGCAGCCGCCCTGGTAGGTGCCCGGGTAGTACCAGAGTTCCTTGTCGTCGACCGTGATCAGGTCGGGCACGTCGGCCATCTGGGAGAGCTTGCCGGGCGCCAGGATCTGGGTGACCTTGTTCCAGGTGCCGTCCGAGCCCTTGGCCGGGCAGGAGTCGGAGTTCCTGACGTTGACCACGTTCTGGGTCAGCGTGAAGTGGCCCGAGGTGCCGCCGGGGGTGTTGGCGTCGTTGGCGTAGATGTACAGGTTGTGGGTGTTCTTGTTGAACGCGAACAGGTCGTCGACCATGGACGCGGTCAGCGTGCCGCGGTGGGCGATCAGGTAGTTGTTCCAGCCGGTGCCGTCGGGGCTCTTGGCCGGGGTGGAGACGGTCTCGGTGGTGTCGGCCGGGCCGCCGCCGCGGATCAGCGCGAGGTTGCCGTCGGTGGTGGTGGCGGCCAGGTCCGGCACGCCGTCGCCGTCGAGGTCACCGGGAGCGACCTTGGCGTTCGGGTTCCACGGGGCGAAGAAGGAGTACTGGCCCACGGTGCCCTGGGTGTTGCCGGCCTTGTCGACGGCGCGGACGAACAGGGTGTGGGTGCCCCACTGGGAGCTGCTGACCGAGATCGGGATGTCGGCGCCCGCGTTGCCGCCGCCGGTCGGGGTGGCGGCCACCGAGGTGCCACCGCTCGGGATGTTGGTGTCGAGCGAGTACTCGAAGCGGTCGATGCCGCTGCTGATGCAGGCGTCGCGGGTGCAGCCGCCCGGCACGGGGTCGTTGGCGGTCACCTTGACCGTGGCGCCGGTGTCGCCGGCGTGGCCGGTGGGGGCCTGGTCGCCGCCGAGCGGGGGGAAGGCCGCGTTGGCGGTGAAGGCCGGGATGCTCGGAGGGGTCAGGTCGACCTTGAAGTAGCAGTACGGCGAGGACGGGCCGGTGAGGGTGCCGTCGGTGGCGACCATGTTCCAGCCGTACAGGTGGCCGTCCTCGGCGGTGAAGCCGAGGTTGTCGTACACGGTGCCGCCGTTGCCGACCGTGGCCGACCAGGGCCACGACTTGGTCAGCGCGTTGCCGTTGCCGTCGTTGGACATGTTGTCCCAGACGTGCGCCATCGCCTGCAGGTTGACCCCGCTCATCTTGGTGGAGAGGCGGGCGTTGAGGGTGATGTTGGAGACGCTGCCGGTGGTGCCGGAGTTGCCGATCCAGCCCGCGTTGCCGTCGCAGCCGTTGCCGTCCGGGTTGTGCGGGGCGGGGCTGACACTGATGGTGTCCGGGGCGTTCGGGGCGATGTCGAAGACCGTGACGACGTACGGGTTGGTGTTGAACCGCATGAAGTCGTTGTTGCTGCTCGACTTGGTCTCGTTGCCGAAGATGCCGACGGTCCAGTTGCCGTAGTGGCCGACGATCTTCTGCATCTGGCCGGTGACGTCGAAGACGGCCTCGTGGTTGCCGCACTTGTTGGAGATGTTGGAGCTCTTCGGGTACTGCGTGCCGCCGAGCCAGCCGTCCCCGGTGACCCAGGGCTGGTTGCGGTTCCAGGCGACGTCGGAGTGGAGCTCGCTGACGGTCGCCAGGGAGACCGGGGCCTGGTGCTGGCAGTCGAAGCTGGCGCCGTAGGTCTCGGTGAGGTGGAACTCCGACCGGGAGACCACCATGTCGGCGGTCAGGTTGCTGGTGTCGATCTGGTAGAAGGACCGGTACAGGCCCTGGCAGTCGTTCCAGTGCTGGTAGCCGACGCCCTCGCCGTTGTCCTGCGCGACGTCGTAGGCGGTCTGCCCGGGGCAGCCCTCCTTGACGGTCGCGTAGTGGCTGGTGCCGTTGGTGACCGGGCTGACCGACGGGTCGATGTAGAGCGGCCAGACGGTGTCCGGGCCGGTCAGCAGGCCGGTGTCCGGGGTCAGGGTGAGCGCCCCGGGCTCCGCGGTCACCGCGATCGGCTTGACCTTGGCGCCCGTCCCGGGCTCGCGCTCGGTGGAGCGGGTGGGCTGCGCGGGGGCCGCGGGGGCGCCCGCGTCGGCGCCGGCCGCGCCGCGCGCGGCGGACTTGGCCTTCGGCGCCGGTGCGGAGGCGGGCGGCGCCTGGGTCGAGGAGTCCCACATCACCGGGGTGGGAGCGGCGAACGCGGTGCTGCCGTCGGCGGCCTTCGCGGTGATCGCGCCGCTCGGGTCGGCGGCCAGCCCCAGCCCGTTGCTGGTGGTGACCGCGAGCTTCAGGGTCTTCAGCGCCGGGTCGGCGGCCGCCACGGCGTCGTGGACCACCAGGACCTCGCGCAGACCGCCCTGGTCGGAGGCGATCACCTTGAGGTCGACCCCGGGCAGCACGGCCGGGTACACCGCGGTGTCACCGGACAGCTGCGGCGCGGGGAGCGCGACCGGGAAGGTCAGGGCCAGCCTGCGGCCCCTGGCGTCGGTCAGCGTCGCCAGCGGGCCCTTGCCGCCGCCGGACAGGACCAGGCCCGAGGGGGTGGCCCTGGGCGAGAGGGTGCCGTCGCCGTTGCGGGCGAGCGAGGCGTCCACATCGGTCCAGCCGCCGTTCCTGCGCACCCGGGCCGGCTGGACGCTGGTGGTCAGGGTGAACGTCCCGTCGGCGTTGGCGACGGTCCGGGTGGTCTCGGTGGTCAGCGACTCGACCGGGACGGGCCGGCCGTCCTTCTTCGCCTGCTCCGAGGCGGCCCTCAGCGGTGTGCCCGGTGCGGCGGCGGGTGACGGGCTGTCGGCCAGCGCCGGGCCGGCGGTGCCGAGCACCAGGCCGCCCAGTGCCGCCGTCAGCGCCAGACGGCGTGCGAATGCTCGCGTTCCTCTGAGAGGGACGCGGGTGATTTCCCCCACGAACTGTCCTTCGACTCTGTGGACGTGCCCGTGCGTCGGCCGGAGTTCCCCCGGGGCTCCTCGTACGGGCGGCGTCGGATTTGGACGTGTTCACAGCACTCTCACCCGATTGTGCGAGGACAGGGTGAAGGCTGTGAACGATGTGACTGCCGGGGAAGGGTATTGCGGTCCCAACGTGCGTGGCAATACCGTTCCCGCTGGTCAGACAGTGCGTCAGCTGATGCACATTCAGGTCTGACGGGTTGAAAACGTTCATTGGGGGATGATTCACATGCGCGCCGCAGCGCGAAGTTTCCAGGGTGCCCGGGGGAGGGGATGGGCTCGACGGGGGACGGTCGCGGTGGCGACGGTCGCCGCGTTCTCGCTGGCGTCGCCGCTGGCGATAGCCGCGGACGTCCTCGTCGGCCCGTACCGCTACACCGGGAAGGTGTGGGCGGCCGACCCGCTCCAGCAGCAGCCCAAGGTGCCGGGCCACCCGGCCGACGGATCCGGCGCCACGCCGAAGCCGGGGATACCGCAGGGGGCGCGTGAACTCACCGCGCACACCCCGGCGGCGGCGAAGTGGCCGGGTGCCTCGACGGTCACCGTCGACCTGGCCGGCAGCTCGGCGGCCAAGAGCCTGAAGGCGGGGGCGTCACCGGTCTCGGTGGCGTCCGTTCCCGCCTCGGAGCTCGGAGTCCGGGCGGGCGGCCTCGTGGCCCCGCTGGCGCCGGTGGCGCCGGCCTCGGCGGTCAAGGTGCAGCTCGCCGACCGGCCGCAGGCCAGGGCGGCGGGAGTCGACGGCCTGCTCGTCGGCCTCGCCCGCACGGACGGCGGAACCGGCGCGGGCAGCGCCTCGGTCTCGCTCGACTACAGCGCCATCGAGCAGGCCTACGGCGGCGGTTGGGCCTCCCGGCTGCATCTGGTCGCGCTGCCGGGCTGCGCGCTGACCACGCCCCGGCTGGCCGCCTGCCGCAAGCAGTCGCCGATCGAGTTCACCAACGACCCGCAGGGGCGCCGGCTCTCGGGCACCGTCGCGCTGCCGAACACCGCGAAGCCGAAGGCGCTGAGCGCGTTCGCCTCGCCGTCGGCGCGGGCCGCCTCCTCGGGCTCGTCCTCGATGGCGGTCGCGGCGGTCGCCGGTTCCGGCGGCTCACAGGGCGACTACGGGGCGACCTCGCTGTCCGCCTCGGGCTCCTGGACGGCCTCGGCCTCCGGCGCCTTCACCTACTCCTACCCGATCACCGTGCCGCCGTCCCTGGGCGGCGCCGCACCGTCGGTCGGGCTGTCGTACGACTCGCAGTCCGTCGACGGCGAGACCTCGGCCCGCAACTCGCAGTCCTCGTGGATCGGTGACGGCTGGGGCTACAGCCCGGGCTTCGTCGAGCGCTCCTACAAGGCCTGCAAGGACCAGGGCATCGAGGACTCCGGCGACCAGTGCTGGGGCGGCTGGAACGCCACCATCTCGCTCGGCTCGCACACCGGCGAGCTGGTCCGGGACTCCTCCGGCGTCTACCACCTGCAGAACGACGACGGCACCAGGATCGAGCGGCTGACGGGCGCTTCGAACGGGTTGTGGGAGGGCGAGTACTTCAAGGTCACCACGACCGACGGCACCGCCTACTACCTCGGCCTCAACCACGCGCCCGGCACCACCTCGGACGGGGCCACCAACAGCGCCTGGGGTGCGCCGGTCTACCACCCCAAGTCGGGTGACCCCTGCTACAGCGCCGCCAAGGGCAACGACTCGCAGTGCGACCAGCAGCCCGGTTACCGGTTCAACCTGGACTTCGCGGTCGACCCGCACGGCAACGTGCAGCGCTACGACTACGCCACGGAGTCCAACTACTACAACATGGGCTACGGCCAGGTCGCCAAGGACGACAAGGGCGGCACGCTCACCGCGTACACCCGTGGCGGGCGCCTGACCCAGATCTCGTACGGCTACCAGCTGCCCGACGTGCTGGCCGGGCGGGAGCCCGCGGCGAAGGTGGTCTTCAACGCCGCCCAGCGCTGCACCACCTCGGACACCGTGTGCCAGGAGTCGAACCTCTCCCGGGACACCGCCACCAACTGGCCGGACACCCCGTACGACCTGACCTGCCTCGCCGGCGACAAGAACAAGGTCGAGGGCGATGACACCGACGGTGTCTGCCTCACGGGCGGGCCGACCTTCTGGCAGACCACCCGCCTGAAGTCGATCGACACCAAGGTCCGCACCGCCTCCGGCTGGCAGGACGTCGACACCTACGACCTGACCCAGGTCTTCTCCGACGCCGGCGGCACCTACGACCCGGTCACCGGAAAGACCCAGGACCCGAAGAACGCGGGCGCCCTGCAGTCGGTGATGTGGCTCTCCGAGATCAGGCACACCGGCAAGGACACCTCCGCCGGCGGCACCGGCACGATCACCCTCGACCCGGTCACCTTCACCGGCATCGAGATGGACAACCGGGTCGACGGACTCTCCCCGGCCGCCCCGCCGCTCTACCACCCGCGGATCTCCAGCATCCAGACGGACACCGGCGAGTCGGTCGCCGTCACCTACCGGGCGCCCGAGTGCTCGCGGACCGGCAACCACATGCCGGCCTCGGCCGACAGCAACACCATGGCCTGCTACCCCGTCTTCTGGAACACCCCGGGCGGGAAGGACCCGATCGAGGACTGGTTCCACAAGACCCTGGTCTCCCAGGTCACCGACAGCGACCGCACCAAGGCCGGCTCGCCGGCCAGCGTGACCAACTACACGTACAGCGGTGGTGCGGCCTGGCACCGGGACGACTCGGACCTGACGGACGACCAGCACCGCACCTGGGGCGGGTTCCGCGGCTACCGGACGGTCACCACCACCACGGGCGCCGCACCCGACCCGATCACCCAGAGCACCGTCTCCTACCTCCAGGGCATGGACGGCGACTACAAGGCGGACGGCACGCGGCGCAGCGTCAAGCTCGCCAACTCGCTCGGCGAGCAGGTCACCGACAGTCCCTGGCTGTCCGGTACCGCGCAGGAGACGGCCACCTACACCCAGGCGGGCGGCAGTGTCGTCAAGAAGTCGCTGACCGACGAGGCCTCCACGGAGGTCACCGTCACAGCGACCCGAACGGCCTGGACGTCGGAGGACCCGGCTCCGGCAAAGCTGTCCGTGCTGCCCGATCTGACGGCTCGCCGCGTGGTTTCGACATCCACCCGTGCCATGGGTCTGATGTCGGACAACACCACGTGGCGGACCACCCAGTCGAAGAGCACGTTCGACAGCTTGGGGCGGATCTTCCAGGTCAATGACAAGGGCGATCTCGCTGTGCCGTCGCAGGAGACCTGCATCACGACGACGTACGCGTCGGCGCCGGCTGCCAACCCGATGATGTTGATGAATCCGAAGGAGACCGTCGGCGTCATCGGACCCTGTGGGACGCCGGTGACGAAGACGACCCTCCTCTCGCAGAAGCGGCTGTTCTACGACGGCGACGGTAGTGTCACCGCACCCGGGGCCTTCGGTTCACTCGGGCAGAACGGCACGTCCCTGGGTCTCCTCACGGCCACCCAGGCCGTCACGTCGTTCGACGCCTCCGGCAAGCCGGAGTTCCGGACGGTGGGTGGCCTGTCGTACGACAAGTACGGCCGGGTCACCAGGAGTACGGACGGCACAGGGGCCGTGACGACGACGGCCTATGGACCGGACAGCTCTACTCTCCCGACATCGCTGTCCACCAAGAGCCCACTCGGCTGGGAGGCAAGCAGCACCATCTCGCCCGCTCGGGGTGCGGTGACGCATTCGGTGGACGCGAACAACAGGGTCACCGATGTGAAGTTCGACGCTCTGGGTCGCCGGACCCAAGTCTGGAAGCCCGGCCGCCGACAGGCCGACCAGACTCCGGACCTGATCTTCACGTACGCGGTCCATGGCGCCGGTGACAATCCGGATCCGTCCGCCGTCACCACGCAGACGCTGCGCGAGAACGGCTCCTACACGACCGGGGTGACGATCTACGACGGGTTGCTCCGTCCCCGTCAGACCCAGTCGACGACCGCGGACAATTCGGCGGGACGGCTCGTCTCCTCCACGTTCTACGACTCGCATGGATGGACCGTCTCCACGATCGCCCCGTATGCCGATGTCGCGAACGGCCCGGGTGCGACCCTGTGGGCCGAGACGAACCGCACGGGACCCTCGGTCACACGCAGCGTGTTCGACGGGCTGGGGCGTGTGGTCACGACTCAGCAGGTGTCCTTCGCGAGCACGCTCTGGCAGGCTGCGAAGGTCTATCAGGGTGTGGATCGCGTCGACACCGTTCCGCCGGATGGTGGGCCGAGCAGCACGACGTATGTGGATGCGCTGGGCCGGACCACTTCGACGGTTTCTCGGGACACGACCGCCGATCGCAAGCTGACCGGCAACTCGACTGTTGCTTCGGGCAGTTCGATTGTCTCCCGGAGCGTGCGACTCGCCATGCTGGCGGACGGCAACCTGGTGCTGACGGCCCTGGTCGAAGGCACCACGCTGTGGTCCTCGGGTACGGCCGGCCACCCCGGCGCGTACGCGGTGATGCAGGCCGACGGCAACCTCGTCGTCTGGGACGCGGCTGGGACGACCAAGTTGTGGTCGACGAACACGGGCGGGCATCCGGGTGCCTTCCTCAAGGTGCAGGGCGACGGCTCCGCCGCCGTGTACAACTCGGACAACTCACGGCTGTGGTCGACCGGCGCGGCGAACCACGCGTCCGTCGCCGACATCACCACGAGCTACACCTACACGCCGAGCGGCCAGCTCGATTCGGTCAAGGACACCGTCGGCAACGTCTGGTCCTACGCGTACAACCTGCAGGGACAGCCGACATCCCAGAGCGATCCCAACACCGGTACCTCCAAGACGTCCTACGACGACTACGGGCGGGTGGCCACGACCACCGACGGCCGGGGACAGACGCTCTCGTTCACCTATGACTCGCTCGGACGCAAGACGGGCGAGTACGAGGGTGCCGGAACGTCCGATCCGACCAAGCTTCTGGCCGAATGGACCTACGACAGCCTCGGCAAGGGCCTCCCGGTCGCCTCCACCCGCTATGTCGGTGGCCGGAACGGCAGCGCCTACGTCTCCGCAGTCACCGGTTACAACGCTGCCGGACAGCCGACCGGGACCAACGTGGTCATCCCGGCCTCGGAGGGCAAGCTTGCGGGCACCTACGGTGTCGCGCCGTCGTACACGGCGAACATCGGCCTGCTGGCCTCCACCACGTACGGCACCGAGGGCGGCCTTCCGGCCGAGACGGTGGGTTACGGCTACAACCTGCAGGGCGGGTTGTACAGCATGGGTACGCCCACGACGCCCTACGTCGCCTCGACCAACTACAGCCCGCTCGGCCAGGTCCTGCAGACCACGCTCGGGCCGGCGGCCAAGCAGCTGCGCACCGGCCAGACCTACGACCAGGCGACGGGCCGGCTGACCACCGACCGGATCACGCTGCAGAGCAACACCGCCAACCCGATATCCGACACCACCTACGGCTACGACCAGTCCGGCAACGTCACCGCGGTCTCCGAGACCGTGTCGTCCGGCGGTACCGACCGCGCGACGGACACCCAGTGCTTCGGTTATGACGCTCAGGACCGACTGGTCACCGCGTGGACCGACACCAAGGGCCTCACCGCTGCGACGGCGGGCCAGCTCGCCCGCTGCACCACCTCCAACCCGAGCCCGGCGACCATCGGCGGCACTGCCCCGTACTGGCTCGACTGGCAGTACAACCAGCTGGGTGACCGGACGCAGCAGGTCCAGCACGATGTGACCGGTAACGCGGCCAAGAACACGACGCAGACCAGCACGTATCCGGGTGCCGGCACGACGGCGGCCGCCAAGCCCAACACCGTCAACAGCGTCAGTACGGCCAATCCGACCACGGGCGTGAGCACGCTCGCCCCGCTCTACGACGCGGCCGGAAGCACCAAGAGCCGCACCGTCACCGGAAGCAGGACATCCAACCAGACCGTCACCTACGACAAGGAAGGTCGCACCGAGACCGTCGTCACGGACGGCAAGCAGGTCGGCTACGTCTACGACGCCAGCGGTGGGCTCCTGATCCAGCGCACCTCTGCCACCACCAAGCTTTACCTGTTCTCCGGCGCCGAGCAGCTCACCCTCGACAACACCACCAAGGCTGTCACGGGTCAGCGCTACTACCGGGCGCCCGACGGGACGGTGATCGTCCGGTCCAGCGGTGGGTCCGTGTGTTATCAGCCCAGGAACGTCCAGGGCACGGCCCAGCTCCAGGTCGACGCCAAGACCCTGGCGATCACCAGGCGAGCCTTCGACCCCTTCGGGAATCCTCGTGGCACGGCGCCTTCCGGGTGGGCCGACAACAACGGCTTCCTGGGCCAGCCCACGGAGGCTCTCAGCGGCCTGGACCTGCTCGGAGCCCGTAACTACGACCCCGTCATCGGCCGGTTCCTGACCGCGGACCCGGTGTTCCAGATCGGGGACCCGAACCAGATGGGCGGCTACACCTATGCCGCCAACAACCCCACGACCGGCAGCGACGCCAACGGTCTCAGCTGGCTGAGGGACTGGGCCAACGACGCGGGAAGCTTCCTCGGCGGTGTCGGTGACTCCATCATCGGCGATCCGTACCAGTGGACCGTCAACACCGGCTCCGATTTCCTGAACGCCTGCTCCGACGGCTGGAACTCCTACTGGGAGGACAAGGACACCCTCGGCCTGATACCCGAGTTCGGGCACACCGGCTACGTCGACGACACGCCCCTGGCGGACCTCTTCAACATCGACACGGACTCCGACGCGTACGTCGCCGGTCAATGGGTGGGCACGGTCGGGTCGCTCGTCATCGACGGAGTAGGGCTGGTGAAGGGCGTTGTGGCCGGCGTCAAGGCCTTCAAGGCCGTGCGGCTGGCCATGAAGGAGGGCGACGGCCTCCTCACCGCGGTCAAGAGGCTTCTCGCCGACGACCTTCCCACGACGCCGCCGGGCGATGCCGCACCGACGACCCCCAAGACCGACACTCCGAGCACTCCCAAGTCGGGAACCATCAAGGGCGGGGACGAGCCCACCACACCCGCGGCCAGCAGCGACGCGACGCTCAGCGGAGGGGGCGAGAGCACCGGGGGCGGGAAGCCGCCGCACAAGAATGCGAACGTCGCCCAACCGATCGACGGCCTGCGGAGCGACGGGGACACGGTCATCCACGGGCACGGTGGCTACTACGGGAACGGCACGACGCGGGTCCCGGAGGGAACCATTCTCTGCATGTATGTCGACGACGGTCGCAAACTGGATGCTGCCAAGGGGCTTGCCATCGCTGGGCCCGGCGGTCCGAACTACAACCCGCTTCACATCTTCGGCCCCGGAGACGAGGTTCCCAACTACACTCTCACCCCGCTCGGGTACAGGACCGACAACGGTCTGCCGCACAAGTACCGGATGGGCTCGATCATCGTCAATGAAGAGACGTTGCTGAGTGACATCCTGGAACCGGACATGGGTGTGTGCCACTGGGTCGCATGCCGTTACCCGGGCTACAAGAACGGCGCAAATGGCTGAGTACCGCGACCTCACCCCTTACGTCTATGACGAGGCTCCGCTGCCGATGACGGCGGTCGGATGGCTCGGCGGCGGTGACGGGATCCCGTGTCGGGGCTCTGTCACCGAGAGGCAGCTCGACCGGATCCGGCAGGAGGCCAAGCGCTCGCGGAACCTCGCTCTGGGGCTCCACGACTGCGAACTGTGTCCTGCCGGAGAGTCTGTCAGTGGCACCGGTGAGATCCATGTCTTCGGGGCCGCGGGAACCACGTACTGCGCTCCCGCCATGGTTGCCCACTACATTCGGGATCACGGGTACACACCTCCCGCCGAGTTCCTCACCGCCCTGACCCGGGATGGTTTCCTGGACTGGGACGACCGCGCAGAGACGCTGGTGTCCGTGCTCGTCTCGGACCGCGCGGAACCGGGATGGCGGGACGCCGCCGCGATCGACATCGTGAACTGGCACGACGGACGGGCCCTCGACGCCTTGCTCGTGGCCGGCCTGGACGATCACATCGTGGACTATTCGGGACGCTCGATCGGTGCGTCGATCGCCGAGTTCTGGGGTCGTGCCGGCGCGGTCGACGGCGACTCGTACGGCGCGCTCCTGCCGCAGGTGCAGTGGGGGGTTCTGAACGAGCTCCATGACCGGCACCCCGAGCTGGCGAACGGTCTGCTCGTGCCCCCTGAGAAGTTCAACTACTGACGGGAGACCAACAGGTCGTGCCCGGCGGCTCCGGCTGCCGGGCACGACCTTGGTCGTCCCGTGGGCCGGCCGCCTACCGCAGGGGCGCCGTGTCCAGCGCGAACGAGAACGGCGCCGGCAGGTCGAGCGGCTTGCCGAACGGGACCTGGATGTGGGCGGTGTAGTCCCCGTCCGCCGGGTCCGTGAACAGGGTGGCGTGCGACTCGTCGCGGTCGATCAGCAGGTAGCAGGGGATGCCCGCCGAGGCGTACCCGAGGCGCTTGGCCTCGCGGTCCTTGCCCGGGTTGGTCGAGGTGATCTCGAAGACCAGCAGGACCCCGGAGGGAGCGGCCCAGGAGTCCTTGTCCTCGAAGTGCCCCACCGGACTGACGGTGCCGTCCGGGATGAACCGCCCGTTGGGCGTGACCAGGCCCTTGGTGCCCGAGAGATCCAGGTCGATGGCTGCCTGGCGCATGAACTGCCGGTTGAGCAGGGCGAACGCGGTCTCGTGGGATCCGTCCGGCGGTGGAGTTACGACGATCTCCCCTTCGATCAGCTCGGCTTTGAAGCCGGCCGGGGTGTCCAGTTCCAGAAAGGCCCTGAGGAGATCGTCCCCGGACAACGGGTGCTCGACGGCTGGCATGGCGACCATGGCCCTTCTCCGTCCTGCTGGGGGTTGCCGCGCAACACGGTAGGTGTACGGACCGGGGCAGGCGGGGGATCGGAGGGGTTCTCACCCGAAAGTGTGCCGTAAGGTCCGGGCCACGGGCGGTTGCGACGGAGGAGTTCAGCTTGATCATCGGCGTTGGGATCGACGTGGCGGCCATCGACCGGTTCGAGGCGTCGCTGGAGCGCACGCCCCAGCTGGCGGACCGGCTGTTCACCGAGGCCGAGCTGGTCCTCCCGTCGGGGGCGCGCCGCGGCGGGGCCTCGCTGGCGGCCCGGTTCGCCGCGAAGGAGGCGCTGGCCAAGGCGCTGGGCGCGCCGCCGGGACTGAAGTGGACGGACGCCGAGGTGAGCGTCGAGTCCTCCGGGCGCCCGGTACTGAAGGTCACCGGGACGGTGGCGGCGCGCGCCGCCGAACTCGGCGTCCGGTCGTGGCATGTGTCGCTCAGTCATGACGCGGGCGTAGCGTCGGCGGTGGTGATCGCCGAAGGCTGAGCCGCGGGAGGCAGCGGATGCGTTACGCACACACCGTCGAGCAGGTCCGGGCGGCGGAGGCCGAACTGATGGCCCGGCTGCCGGAGGGCACCCTGATGCAGCGGGCCGCCGCCGGACTCGCCGCCACCTGCGCACAGCTGCTGCCCCGGGTGTACGGCAGCCGGGTCCTGGTCCTGGCCGGCAGTGGCGACAACGGCGGCGACGCGCTGTACGCGGCCGCCCGGCTGGCCCGGCGCGGGGCGCGGGTCCGGGCCGTCCTGCTGTCGCCGGAGCGGGTGCACGCGGGCGGGCTGGCCGCGCTGCGGGCCGCCGGCGGGCGGGTGACCGAGGACCCGGGCGAGTTCGGGCGGGCGGACCTGGTGCTGGACGGCATCGTGGGGATCGGCGGCCGCGGCGGGCTGCGGCCCGGGGCGCAGCCGTACGCCTCGATGGAGCGGCGCGGCCCGGTGGTGGCGGTCGACGTGCCGAGCGGGGTGGACGCCGACACCGGGCAGGTCGACGGCGTCGCGCTGCGGGCGGACGTCACGGTCTGCTTCGGCACCCACAAGCCCGGCCTGCTGATCGACCCCGGCGCCTCGTACGCCGGAGTGGTGCACCTGGTGGACATCGGGCTGACCCTGCCCGAGGCGCCGGTGACGGCGCTCCAGCACGCGGATGTGGCCGCCCTGCTGCCCCGGCCGTCGGCGGAGAGCGACAAGTACCGCCGCGGGGTGGCCGGCATCGCGGCCGGCTCGGCCCGCTACCCGGGGGCGGCGGTGCTCGCGGTGGCGGGCGCGCTGCGCGGCGGGGCCGGCGCGGTGCGGTACGCGGGGACGGCGGCCGAGGAGGTGGTGCGGCGCTTCCCCGAAGCCTTGGTCAGCACCGGCGGACCGGCCGACGCCGGGCGGGTGCAGGCCTGGGTGGTCGGACCCGGCGGTGGGGACGGCGCCGCCGACGCACTCGCCCAGGCGCTGGCCACCGACGTCCCGGTGCTGGTGGACGCCGACGGGCTGACCGAACTGGCCCGGCTCGGCCCGGCCGCGCTCGCCGGACGGACGGCGCCGGTCCTGCTCACCCCGCACACCGGGGAGGCCGCCCGGCTGCTGGCCGGAGCGGACGGCGGGGCCCCGCCGCTCGCCCAGGACCTGGCGGCGGCGCGGCTGGCGACCGCCCGGCGGCTGGCGGCGGCCTACGGCGCGACCGTCCTGCTCAAGGGCTCGACCACGGTGGTCGCCGACCCGGCCGGCCCGGCCCGGGTCAACCCGACCGGGACGCCCTGGCTCGCCACGGCCGGCAGCGGCGACGTGCTCTCCGGCCTGGCCGGCTCCCTCCTCGCCGCCGGCCTCGGCGCCTTCGACGCGGCCTCCGCAGCCGCCTACCTCCACGGCCTGGCCGGCCGCACCGCCGCCCACGGCGACACCCCGACCACCGCCATGGCAGTCGCCACCGCCCTCCGCCCCGCCTGGCAAGCCGTCCACCAGCCCCCCGCCTGACGTGGGGAACTGCGCGGGGTCGGCCGGCACCTCCCAGGGGCGCGGGGAACCGCGCGAGGTCGGCAGGGCAGCCGCGAGTCCCGTGCGCAGAGAGGCCAGCTGGCACCTCCCGGGGGCGCGGGGAACTGCGCGAGGTCGGCAGGGCAGCTGCGAGTCCCGTGCCCGAGAGGCCGGCTGGCACTTCCCAGGGGCGTGGGGAACTGCGCGACGTCGGTAGGGCAGCGGGGAATCCGTGCGCAGAGAGGCCAGCTGGCACCTCCCGGGGGCGCAGGGAACTGCGCGAGGTCGGCAGGGCAGCCGCGAGTCCCGTGCGCAGAGAGGCCAGCTGGCACCTCCCGGGGGCGCGGGGAACTGCGCGAGGTCGGCAGGGCAGCCGCGAGTCCCGTGCGCAGAGAGGCCAGCTGGCACCTCCCGGGGGCGCGGGGAACTGCGCGAGGTCGACAGGACAGCCGCGAGTCCCGTGCCCCGAGAGGCCGGCCGGCACCCGTCCCAGGTCCACCGGGACACCCCGGCCGGAGGCCGCGAGCTCCCGCCCGCGCCGCCCCCGTACGGAACCCGGCCGCCCCCGCGGAGCGTCTTCGCAGGTCCACCGCCACGTCCCCGCGGGCCGTTCACGGGGCAACGGCGGCGGTCTGGGAGACTGATACGCGATGACAACTGCGAACACCACCGGTACGGCCGTCCTCGCGCAGGGGGCGCGAGCCGAGGCGACCATCGATCTGGGCGCCCTGCGGGGCAACCTGGACGCGCTGCGCGCCCGTACCGCCGGCCCTGCGCTGATGGCCGTGGTCAAGGCGGACGCCTACGGCCACGGCGCGGTGCGGTGTGCCCGGGAGGCGGTCGCGGCGGGCATCGGCTGGCTCGGTACGGCGATGCCCGAGGAGGCGCTCGCGCTGCGCGCCGCGGGGATCGGTCCCGAGCAGGCCCGCATCCTGTGCTGGCTGTGGACGCCGGGCGGCCCCTGGCAGCAGGCGCTGCACGCGCGGATCGACGTCTCGGTGAGCGCCCGCTGGGCCCTGGACGAGCTGGTGGCGGCGGTCCGGGAGACCGGGGTGCCGGGCCGGGTGCACCTGAAGGCCGACACCGGCCTCGGCCGCAACGGCTGCCAGCCGCACGACTGGCCGGACCTGGTGGCCGCCGCGCTGCGCGCACAGGCCGAGGGCCTGATCGAGGTGGTCGGCCTGTGGTCGCACCTCGCGGCCGCGGACGAGCCCGGCCACCCTTCGATCCAGGCCCAGCTGGACTCATTCGAGGCGGCGCTGGCCCACGCCGAGCGGGCGGGGGTGCGCCCCGAGGTGCGGCACCTGGCGAACTCGCCGGCCACCCTGCTGCTGCCGGCCTCGCACTACGACCTGGTCCGCACCGGCCTCGCGATGTACGGGCTGTCGCCGGTGCCCGAGGTCGGCACCCCGGCCGACTTCGGCCTGCGCCCGGTGATGTCGCTGACCGCCCGCCTCGCGCTGGTGAAGACCGTCCCCGGCGGCCACGGGGTGAGCTACGGCCACCACTACACGACCCCCGGCCCGACCACCCTGGGCCTGGTGCCGGTCGGCTACGCGGACGGCATCCCGCGGCACGCCAGCGGCACCGGCCCGGTGCTGATCGGCGGCAAGTGGCGGACGGTCGCGGGCCGGGTGGCGATGGACCAGTTCGTCGTCGACCTCGGCGGCGACACCCCGCCGGTCGGCGAGGAGGTGCTGGTGTTCGGCACCGGCGAGCACGGGGAGCCGACCGCCGAGGACTGGGGCCGGGCCTGCGGCACCATCGCGTACGAGATCATCACCCGGATCGGCGCCCGGGTGCCGCGCCGCTACGTGGGCGGCACCGGCTCATGACCGAGCCCGGCGCGGGCGGCAACCCGGTGGCGGCGGTGGCGAAGGCCGCCGGGTCGGCCTCGGCCGGGGTGAGCCGGGCCGGGCTGATCGGCATCTCGCTGGGCGTGGTGGCGGCGGGCGCCGCCGCCGGGGTGGCGATAGAGCGGCTGACGGTCGGCCGCTCGATGCGCCGCCGGGCCCGCGAGGAGCTGGCCGCGGCGGCGCCGTTCGGTTCGCTGCGCGGGCGGCCGCGCACGGTGACCGCCCCCGACGGCACCGAGCTGTACGTGGAGCTGGACGGCGTCGGCTGGCCGGATCCGGTGCAGGTGCGCCCGGAGGAGGGCCCGGCGCCGCGGCGCGGCTGGTTCGCCCGCCGCCGGCCCGAGGCGTCGGTGGACCGGGCCGGGCTGCCGGGGCTGCTCGGCGGGTCCGGGGCGCTGGTGCGGGCCGGCAGCCGGAAGAGCTTCGGCGCCGCGCCGGCGCCGGCCGCGCCGCCGCTGACCGTGGTGTTCTGCCACGGCTACTGCCTGAACCAGGACAGCTGGCACTTCCAGCGGGCGGTGCTGCGCGAGTCGATGCGGCTGGTCTTCTGGGACCAGCGCAGCCACGGCCGCTCCGAGCGGTCGCGCTCCTACGTGGCCGGTGAGCCCGCCTCGATCGATCAGCTCGGCGCCGACCTGAAGGCGGTGCTGGACGCGGTGGTGCCCGAGGGCCCGGTCGTGCTGGTGGGCCACTCGATGGGCGGGATGACCGTGATGGCGCTCGCCGCCCAGCACCCGGAGCTGTTCGGAGCCGCGACGCCCGCGACGCCAGGGGCGCCCGCGACGCCCACGGCTCCCGCGGAGCTCGCGGCGTCCGGGCCCGGGGCCGCGGGGCGGATCGCCGGCGTGGCGCTGATCGGCACGCTGGCCGGCGACTGGGACTCCGTCACCTTCGGCCTGCCGGTGGCGGGGGCGCGGCTGATGCGCCGGGTCGCCCCGGGCGTGGTGCGGCTGCTCGGCAAGCAGGTCGAACTGGTGGAGGCCACCCGCAGGTTCGGCGCCGATGTGACCGGTGTGTTCTACCGCCGGTTCTCGTTCGGCTCCAAGGACGTGGACCCGTCGGTGGTGCGGTTCGCCGAGCAGCTGCTGGACGCCACCCCGATCGACGTGGTCGCCGAGTTCTACCCGGCGTTCTCCGCGCACGACAAGCGGGCGGCGCTGTCGGCCCTGGACGGCGTCCCCACCCTGGTGCTGGCCGGGACCAAGGACCTGCTCACCCCGCCCGAGCACAGCGAGGCGATCGCCGCCCGGCTGCCCGGCGCCGAGCTGGTGCTGGTGGAGGACGCCGGGCACCTGGTGATGCTGGAGCGCCCCGAGGTGGTGGACCGGCAGCTGGCCGCGCTGCTGGTCCGGGCCGCCGGCCGGGCCGGCGCGGCGCCGCTGCCGGAGGCCGTCCGCGAGCTGCTGGACTGAGCGGTGCGCGGCCGCGGTCCGGGGTGTGGCACCGTAGCGGGAGCCGCCGCGCCGGGCGGCGCCATCCCGGACGAAGGGCATCGCACGACCATGGGCACCCGAACCACCGTCACCGTCGCCACCCCCGAGCTGATGACCGGGCTCGGACGTGAGCTGGCCGGCCTGCTGCGGCCCGGCGACCTGGTGCTGCTCTCCGGTGAGCTGGGGGCCGGCAAGACCACCCTGACCCGGGGCCTGGGGGAGGGCCTGGGGGTGCGCGGCGCGGTCACCTCGCCGACCTTCGTGATCGCCCGGGTGCACCCGTCGCTGGTCGGCGGCCCGGCGCTGGTCCACGTGGACGCCTACCGGCTCGGCGGCGGGCTGGACGAGATGGAGGACCTGGACCTGGACGTCTCGCTGCCGGACTCGGTGGTGGTGGTCGAGTGGGGCGAGGGCAAGGTCGAGGAGCTCTCCGAGGACCGGCTGGAGGTCCGGATCGAGCGGGCGATCGGCGGCAGCGCCACCGAGGACAGCGACCCGCGCCGGGTCACCTTCACCGGCCTGGGCAGCCGCTGGGACGACGGCGCGCTGGCCCGGCTGGGTGAGCGGGGCTGAGTTTCCCGACAGGCTGTCGGCAAGGTGTTGCGGGCGGACGGCCGGGCGTGATGGGATGGATGCGCTGTGGTTAGGTATGCCTAACTAGGGAGCCTCCCGTCATGACGCGCACCACGACGAGCACCTCGACCGGTACCTCCGCCGGGCCCGCGCCCGCACCCGTGCCGATGAGCGCCCTGCTGGCCGCCTGCGCGGCCGCCGCCGCCGTCTCCACCCCGCCCGCCCGGCCCCGGGAGGCGCGGCCCGGCGCGGCCAGGACCGAGCCGCCGCGTCCCGGCCTCACCCACCCGCGCGCGGCCTGACCCGGACCGCCCGCACCGCCGGGACGGCGGTTCGGCGGCCGGTTCGGCGGACCGCTCAGGGGACGACGACCACCGTGGTGCCGGCCGGGGCGAAGTCCCAGAGCAGCTGCCCGTCGGCCCGGCTGGAGCGGATCCCGCCGGTCTTCGCCTTCGGATCGGCCGCCTTCTGGTCGGGGCTCGCGGACGGCACGGGCTTCCCGGTGGACGGCGAGGGGGACGCGTCGTCGACCGCCGCGCTGAAGCCGAACACCGCGCCCTGCTGGGAGAAGCGCACCACGTGCTCGATCTTCTTGCCGTCGGTGCCGGTGCCCGCCGCCGTCCGGCTGTACACCGGGTAGCTGCCCACGGGCGGCGACACCGAGCCGGGCACCACCGCGAACGACGCCGTCACCTGGGGGTTCTTCCGCGGGTCGACCAGCCAGACCTGCTTGGCGCCCAGCGAGTAGACCACCCGCAGCCCGGTCCCGGAGTTGGCGGGCAGCGGCGGGGTGGGCGGCGCGGTGGCGCGGGCCGCGGCCGAGGTCAGCGGTGCCACCGGCGGGGTGTACCCGGCCTCCAGCGCCCGCTCCTGGGCGCCGTTCGCCTGGAAGGCGAGCAGGCCGACCGCGGCCATCGCCCCCAGGGTGAGACCGGTGACCGCCAATCCAGCGCCCAGCTTCGCCACGTCTGCTCCCGCTGCTCGCCCGGGACCTGCGCGCCCGGGGCCAGTACCTGAGCTCATCGTGCCAGGTCCGACCGGGCTTTTCGGACCGATCCGATCGCGTGTTCCCCGGCCCGCACGGGTGGGCGGACGGCCCGCCCCGGCGGACCCTCTAACCTTGGAACCGTGCTGCTGCTTGCGTTCGACACCGCCACCCCCGCCGTCACGGCCGCCGTCCACGACGGCACGGCCGTCCTCGCCGAGTCGTACCAGGTGGACGCCCGGCGCCACGGCGAACTGCTCCTGCCGACCATCGAGGACGTGCTGCGCACGGCCGGCGTGGACAAGCGCGAGCTGACCGGCCTGGCGGTGGGCGTCGGCCCCGGCCCGTACACCGGCCTGCGGGTCGGCCTGGTCACCGCGGCCGCGCTCGGCCACGCGCTCGGCCTGCCGGTGCACGGCGTCTGCACCCTGGACGCCATCGCCCACCAGGCCCGCGCCGAGGGGCTGACCGGGCCGTTCACGGTGGCCACCGACGCCCGCCGCAAGGAGGTCTACTGGGCCTCCTACGACGAGGCGGGCGCCCGGGTCGAGGGCCCGGCGGTGGACCGCCCGGCCGAGCTGACCCCGGCGGCGCAGGCCGTCGGCGCCGGCGCGCTGCTCTACCCGGACGCGTTCCCGGGCGCCCGCGGCCCGCAGCACGTCTCGGCGGGCGCGCTGGCCGCGTTCGCCGTCGCCGAGCTGGCGGCCGGCCGCGAGCTGCTGCCCAACGTGCCGCTCTACCTGCGCCGCCCGGACGCCCAGGTGCCGGCCGGCTACAAGGCGGTGCTCCCGGCGTGAGCCCCGCCGTCACGCTGCGCCGGATGCGCTGGTGGGACATCGAGCCGGTGATGGCGCTCGAGCTCGAGCTGTTCCCCGAGGACGCCTGGTCGCCCGCGATGTACTGGTCCGAGCTGGCCGAGACCCACCCCGGCGGCACCCGGCACTACACCGTCGCCGAGACCGCCGACGGCGCGATCACCGGCTACGCGGGCCTGATGGCGGTCGGCGCCGAGGGCGACGTCCAGACCATCGCGGTCGCCCCGGGCCACCAGGGCACCGGCCTCGGCGCCACCCTCCTGGCCGGCCTGGTCGAGGAGTCCGCCCGGCGCGGCTGCGAGGAACTGCTGCTGGAGGTCCGGGTCGACAACCTGCGCGCCCAGCGGCTGTACGAGCGCTTCGGCTTCCAGCCGGTCGGCGTCCGCCGCGGCTACTACCAGCCCGCCGGCGTCGACGCGCTCGTGATGCGCCTCGACCACCCCACGTACCACCCAGAGCACGAATCGAAGGACCCGGACCATGGCTGACGAACCGCTCGTCCTCGGCATCGAGACCTCCTGCGACGAGACCGGTGTCGGCATCGTCCGCGGCACCACGCTGCTGGCCGACGCGGTCGCCTCCAGCGTCAACGACCACGCCCGCTTCGGCGGGGTGGTCCCCGAGATCGCCAGCCGGGCGCACCTGGAGGCGATGATCCCGACCATCCAGCGGGCGCTGGACACCGCCGGGGTGAAGGCCGCCGACCTGGACGGCATCGCCGTCACCGCGGGCCCCGGCCTGGCCGGCGCGCTGCTGGTCGGGGTGAGCGCCGCCAAGGCGTACGCCTGGGCGCTGGACAAGCCGCTGTACGGGGTCAACCACCTCGCCTCGCACATCTGCGTCGACCAGCTGGAGCACGGCCGGCTGCCCGAGCCGACGATGGCGCTGCTGGTCTCCGGCGGGCACTCCTCGCTGCTGCTCAGCTCGGACATCACCACCGACGTCCGCCCGCTCGGCGCGACCATCGACGACGCGGCCGGCGAGGCCTTCGACAAGGTCGCCCGGGTGCTCGGACTGGGCTTCCCCGGCGGCCCGGTGGTCGACCGCACCGCCCGGGACGGCGACCCGAAGGCGATCGCCTTCCCGCGCGGCCTGAGCAACGCCAACGACCCGGCGTACGACTTCTCCTTCTCCGGTCTGAAGACCGCGGTCGCCCGCTGGGTGGAGGCCCGGCGCCGGGCCGGCGAGGAGGTGCCGATCGCCGACGTCTCCGCGTCCTTCCAGGAGGCCGTCACGGACGTGCTGACCCGCAAGGCCGTCCGGGCCTGCAAGGACAACGGCGTCGACCACCTGATGATCGGCGGCGGGGTGGCGGCCAACTCGCGGCTGCGCGAGATGGCCCAGCAGCGCTGCGACAAGGCCGGCATCGTGCTGCGGGTCCCGCGCCCGGGCCTGTGCACCGACAACGGCGCGATGGTGGCCGCCCTCGGGTCCGAGATGGTCTGGCGCGACCGCGCGCCGTCCGCCTTCGACCTGTCGGCGGACTCCTCGCTGCCGGTCACCGAGGTCTCGGTGCCGCACGGGGACCTGCACGCCCACGCCCACCGCGCGCTGAAGCCGTGACCACGGCGCTGATGTGGGAGGCCCGGGCGGCCGGCGGCCGGGCCGCCGAGCTCGCCGCCTGGGTCCGGGAGGAGGCGCTGCCCGCGCTGCGCGGCCCGGCCGGTCCCCAGCGGGCCGAGGTGTTCGGCGCGCCCGGTGACCGGGTGCTGCTGATCACCTGGTGGGCGGGGGAACCCGCGGCCGTCCCCGACCCGCCGTCAGAACTGCTCGCCCGACCCGTCCACCGGTGGTCGTTCACCAGTCAACACGTCGAGTAGCGTTCATTCCTGAGAGTGAGCTGAACGACCCGGGGGAGTTGCGCGGTGCGGAAGACGTATGTCCTGGCGGCCTTGGCCCTGCTGCTGACCGCCACGGGGTGCGGCAGCTCCGGCGGGACCTCCGCCACCACCCCCGCGCCCGCGTCGCCCACCGGCGGCGCGTCCGGCGGCCCGGCGCCGTCCTCCGCCGCGCCGGCCGGCCAGGCCGCGCCGGTCCCCGGCGCCGCGCTCTGGTCGAAGTGGGGCCTCACCGCGCTGCCGGCCGCCCCCGCCGCCCCGGCCGACAAGCCCGTCAAGCTGACCAGGACCGGCCCCGTGCCGGTGTTCAGCGAGGTGCCGACGCACGACAAGGTCGTCTTCATCACCATCGACGACGGCGCCGAGAAGGACCCGAAGTTCGTCGAGATGCTCACCGACCTCAAGGTGCCGGTCTCCATGTTCCTGACCCGCGACATCGTCAAGGACGACTACGGGTACTTCAAACCGCTGCAGGCCCTCGGCAACCACATCCACAACCACACCGTGGACCACCCGGTGATGAGCAAGCTCACCCCGGACAAGCAGAAGAGCGAGGTCTGCGACACCCAGACCGCGCTCACCCAGCAGTACGGCACGCCCCCGCTGCTGTTCCGCCCGCCCTACGGCGACGGCGCCAACACCGCCTCGGTCAACACCGCCGTCCAGCAGTGCGGGCCGCGCGCCATCGTGCTGTGGCGGGAGTCGATGCAGATCCACGACATGCAGTACCAGGCCGCCGACAAGAAGCTCAAGCCCGGCGACATCATCCTGGCGCACTTCCGCGGCCCCAAGGACCTCAAGGGCGAGACGATGACCGCGATGTTCGGCGAACTGCTCGGCCGGATCCAGGAGCAGGGCTTCGCGGTCGCCCGGCTGGAGGACTACATCCAGCCGCCCACCGGCTGACCGAGCATCATCAGCGGCCCGTCGTCGGTCCGGCACAGGATCACCGTCAGCGAGTTCGGCCCGGCCGGCTTCAGCTGCCTGCGCAGCTCGTCCGGCACCACCGACACCCCGCGCTTCTTGATCACCACGGTCCCGGCCGCCCGCTCACGGACCAGCGCCTTCAGCACCTTCACCTTGTACGGCAGCACGTCGGTCAGCTCGAAGGCGTGCGCGTACGGGGTCGCCACCAGCCGGTCGGAGGTCAGGTAGGCGATCATCGGGTCGATCAGCCGGCCGCCGACCTGCTGCGCCACCTCGGTCACCAGGTGCGCCCGGATCACCGCGCCGTCCGGCTCGTACAGGTAGCGGCCGACCGGGCCCGCGTCCGGGTCCGGCCGGCGGCCGCCGGTCAGCGTGTGGTCCCCGGGCAGCAGGGTGGCCCGGTGCGGCTCGGCGGCGCCGGTGCCGAACCACAGCACCGCCTCCTTCACCTCCCCGTGGTCCGAGACCCACTCCGCCTCGGCGCCCTCCGGCACCAGCTCGTGCGGGATGCCCGGCGCCACCTTCAGCGCACCGAACGGGGTGCGGCGGGCCGCCTCGACGGCCCAGGACAGCGGCGGCGAGTACGCCTCGGGGTCGAAGACCCGCCCGCGCGCGGTCCGCCGGGCCGGGTCGGTGAACACCGCGTCGAAGCCCGCCACGTCGACGTCGGCGACGTCCGCGCAGCGCACCTCGACCAGGTCCGCCAGGCCCAGCGCGGCCGCGTTGGCCTCGGCCACCGCGCAGGTCAGCGGCGAGCGGTCGACCGCGAGCACCGCGACCCCGGCCCGGGCCAGCGCGATGGCGTCGCCGCCGATCCCGCAGCACAGGTCCGCCAGCCGCCGCACCCCGAGCGCGGCGAACTGCCCGGCCCGCCACTCGGCCACGCTGCGCCGGGTGGCCTGCTCCACGCCGTCGGGCGTGAAGTACATGAGGTCCGCGTCGGCGCCGAACTTGGCGCGGGCCCGCTGCCGCAGCCGGGCCTGCTCGAAGGCGGCCCGGACCAGCTCGGCGGGGTACTCCCGGCGCAGCCGGGTGGCCAGCGCCAGCTCCTCGTCGGCGGTGAACTCCCGCAGTTCGGCGAGCAGCGCGCGGCCCCGGTCGGTCAGCAGGGCCCGGAACGATTCGATCTCCACGCCCCCATTGTCGATCAGCCGGTGCGGTGCCACCGGCCGCCGCCCGGCGCCCCGGCCCTCAGCAGGCCGTGCCGGGCCGGCAGGCCGCGTGCGGGGCCGGCGCGGGCCCGGCGGCCGGCGGTGCGGGCCGGGCCGCCCAGAGGGCCAGCGCCGCCGCCAGGACCGCGGTCAGCAGGACGGTCTGGACGGCGGCCGCGGCCCGGTGGCGGCGCAGGGCCAGCAGCACCGCACTGAGGGCGAGCGCCGCCGCGCTCGCCCCGGCGACCGTCAGCGGGGTGTGCACCGCCCGCCGGTGGTGACCGGCCGGCTCGCCGGCGGCCGGGTAGTCGACCCACGGGAACGGGTGGCCGACCCCGGAGAGCAGCAGGAACAGCACGGCCAGGCCGGCCAGCCAGACGTCCAGCGCGAGCACCAGCAGACCGACCGCGAGGGCGCCGCCCGGTCTCGGTGACCCGTCGTCAGACGGGCCTGGGCCGGGGCGTGGTGGCGTCTGCGAGTCGGCGGGCACCCCCGCATTCTGCCCGCCGCGGCGCGGGCCGCACATGAGTACGGGTACTCGGCCCGGATCGAACGACCGGCCGCGCCATTGGCACTCTGGTTGACTGAGTGCTAACCGGCGCCTATGGTCGTTCCTGGCACTCTCCCCAGGGTGAGTGCTAACGCGATGGAGCATGCCTGACCCCCGCGACGGCAGGCCTGCGGACACCGCCACACCTACCTGTTAGACAACCCCGTAATCTCCGAAGGGGAGCTCGGACGTGACCACCAGCAGCAAGGTTGCCATCAAGCCGCTCGAGGACCGCATCGTGGTCCAGCCGCTCGACGCCGAGACCACCACGGCCTCCGGCCTGGTTATCCCGGACACCGCCAAGGAGAAGCCCCAGGAGGGCGTCGTCCTGGCCGTCGGCCCGGGCCGCTTCGAGGACGGCCAGCGCCTTCCGCTCGACGTTGCCGTCGGCGACATCGTGCTCTACTCGAAGTACGGCGGCACCGAGGTGAAGTACCAGGGCGAGGAGTACCTGGTCCTCTCGGCTCGCGACGTTCTCGCCATCATCGAGAAGTAAGACGTCTCCGCCCGCCCCGGATCCGTGTCCTCCAGTGACAGGGGCCCGGGGCGCGGTTGTTGGCTCACGTAAACCAGGCACTTTCTGAGGAATCGGGATCATGGCGAAGACCCTGCAGTTCGACGAGGACGCCCGCCGCTCGCTGGAGCGCGGTGTGAACAAGCTGGCCGACACGGTCAAGGTGACCATCGGCCCCAAGGGCCGCAACGTCGTCATCGACAAGAAGTTCGGCGCCCCCACCATCACCAACGACGGTGTGACCATCGCGCGCGAGGTCGAGCTCGACGACCCGTACGAGAACCTCGGCGCGCAGCTGGTCAAGGAGGTCGCCACCAAGACCAACGACGTCGCGGGTGACGGCACCACCACCGCCACCGTGCTGGCCCAGGCCCTGGTCAACGAGGGTCTGCGCAACGTCGCCGCCGGTGCCGGCCCGGCCGCCCTGAAGAAGGGCATCGACAAGGCCGTCGCCGCCGTCTCCGAGCACCTGCTGTCCATCGCCCGCGAGATCGAGGGCAAGGACGACGTCGCCGCCGTCGCCTCCCTCTCCGCGCAGGACACCCAGGTCGGCGAGCTGATCGCCGAGGCGATCGACAAGGTCGGCAAGGACGGTGTGATCACCGTCGAGGAGTCCAACACCTTCGGCGTCGAGCTCGAGTTCACCGAGGGCATGCAGTTCGACAAGGGCTACCTGTCGCCGTACTTCGTCACCGACGCGGAGCGCCAGGAGGCGGTCCTCGACGACCCGTACATCCTGATCAACCAGGGCAAGATCTCCTCCATCCAGGAGCTGCTCCCGCTGCTGGAGAAGATCCTCCAGGGCGGCGCCTCCAAGCCGCTGCTGATCATCGCCGAGGACGTCGACGGCGAGGCGCTGTCGACCCTGGTGGTCAACAAGATCCGTGGCACCTTCAACGCCGTCGCCGTCAAGGCCCCGGGCTTCGGCGACCGCCGCAAGGCGATCCTCGGCGACCTCGCCGTCCTCACCGGCGGCACCGTGATCTCCGAGGAGGTCGGCCTCAAGCTCGACCAGGTCGGCCTCGAGGTGCTCGGCACCGCCCGCCGCGTCACCGTCACCAAGGACGAGACCATCCTGGTCGACGGCGCCGGCGACCACGACGCGGTGGCCGGCCGGGTCGGCCAGATCAAGGCCGAGATCGCCGCCAGCGACTCCGACTGGGACCGCGAGAAGCTGCAGGAGCGCCTGGCCAAGCTGGCCGGCGGCGTCTGCGTCATCAAGGTCGGCGCCGCCACCGAGGTGGAGCTCAAGGAGCGCAAGCACCGCCTCGAGGACGCCATCTCCGCCACCCGCGCCGCCGTCGAGGAGGGCATCGTCGCCGGTGGCGGCGCCTCCCTGGTGCACGCCGCCAAGGTGCTGGACGGCGGCCTGGGCCTGTCGGGCGACGAGGCGACCGGTGTCGCGGTCGTCCGCAAGGCGCTCGCCGAGCCGCTGCGCTGGATCGCCCAGAACGCCGGCCTCGAGGGCTACGTCATCACCTCGAAGGTCGCCGACCTGGAGGCGGGCTTCGGCTACAACGCCGCCACCGGCGAGTACGGCGACCTGGTCAAGGCCGGCGTCATCGACCCGGTCAAGGTCACCCGCTCCGCCCTGGAGAACGCCGCCTCCATCGCCTCCCTGCTGCTCACCACCGAGACCCTCGTGGTGGAGAAGAAGGAAGAGGAGGAGGCCAACGGTCACGGCCACTCGCACGGCGGCCACGGCCACTCCCACTGACCCACCGGGTCGGCAGGTTCCGAGGCCCGGTCGCGCCGAACGGCGCGGCCGGGCCTCCGGCATGTCCGCACCCGGCCGCGGCGCCGGATACCCTCGGGGGCGGCGGCGCGGCCGGCGGGGCCGAATTCATCAGTCAGGTTTTGCGTACGCCAAAGGCTGCCTTATAACTGAGGCATGATCGAAGCCCGCCACCTCCGCGTCCTGCGCGCCGTCGCCCGGACCGGCTCCTTCTCCGCCGCCGCGCGCGAGCTGGGCTGCACCCAGCCGGCCGTGAGCCAGCAGATGAAGGCACTGGAGAAGGCGGTGGCCACCCCGCTGGTGGTCCGCTCCGGGCGCGGCATGCAGCTGAGCGAGGCCGGCCGGGCCCTGGTGAAGCACGCCAACGGCATCCTGGCCGGGCTGTCCGCCGCCGAGGAGGAGCTCGCCGCCATCGCCGGACTGCGGGCCGGACGGGTCAGGCTGGTGTCGTTCCCGACCGCGAGTTCCACCCTGGTGCCGCCCGCGGTCGCCCGGTTGCGTGCGGACCATCCGGGGGTCCGCGTGTCGCTGGTGGAGGCCGAGCCGCCGGAGGCGCTGGCGATGCTGCGGGCCGGCGAGTGCGAGGTCGCGCTGGCCTTCCGCCACCCGCACTCGCAGGGCGGCCTCCCGCCGGCCTCGCCGCACGCCACCGCCCGCGAGGCCCGCGCCGAGGCGACCCTGGAGGCGGCGGCCGCGGCCGCCGCGACGGACTGGTCGGACCTGGTGGTGCGCCCGCTGCTGGACGACCCGCTGGTCGGGGTGGTCCCGGCCGGCCATCCGCTGGCCGGGGCGGGCGCCGACCGCCCGGTGGAGCTGGCGCAGCTCTCCGAGGAGCAGTGGATCGCCGGCTGCCCGCAGTGCCGGGGGCACCTGGTGGAGCTGTGCGAGGCCGCCGGGTTCGCGCCGCGGATCGACTTCGCCACCGACGACTACCCCGCGGTGGTCGGCCTGGTGGCGGCGGGGCTCGGGGTGGCGGTGCTGCCCCGGCTGGCCCTGGACCCGGTGCGCCACCAGGGGGTGGCGCTGGTGCCGGTGGCGGCGGTCGCCGGCGGCCCGGCGGTGCGCGAGGTGGTGGCGCTGACCCTGCCGGACCTGGCCGAGGTGCCGGCGGTCGCCCGGATGCTGGACCGGCTCACGGACGCCGCCGCCGCGCGCTGAGCCGCGCCGACGGGCCCGGGCCGCCCTCCGGCGTGTGCAGAAACGTTTCTCCTATCCGGTCCGGCGGCGGCGGGTCAGTGCCGCAGCCCCGCCGGCCGGGTCAGCTGGACCTCGGCCAGCCGGTGCCGCGCCCGGCCGAGCAGCTCTTCGCGTTCGTCCTCGGTCAGACCGCCCCAGACCCCGTAGGGCTCGCGGACGGCCAGGGCGTGGGCCGCGCACTGGGCCCGTACCGGGCAGCGCATGCAGACCTCCTTGGCGCTGGCCTCCCGTGAGCTGCGGGCCGCCCCGCGCTCGCCCTCGGGGTGGAAGAAGAGCGAGCTGTCGACGCCGCGGCAGGCGGCGGAGAGCTGCCAGTCCCAGAGGTCTGCGTTCGGGCCGGGGAGGCGGGAGAAATCTGCCATGGCTCATTCCCTTCAAGGCTCGGGACCCCTCGGCTCGGCGAGGCGGCGATCGGCCGGTACGGACACCTGGAAATATGACTTACGACACCTACGTGAACAAGTCATCCACAGTCGGGCACAACAGTCAATGACCCTCCATAGGCTATAAAAACGGGCAAAAGGGGCAGGACGTTTGAGTGGTCGTGATCTGGCAAGCGGGTGGCCCCCGGTGCGCCGTCCTCCGCTCCGTGGCGCGCGTGGCGCGTGCGACGCGCACGATCAGCACAAAAGTGCGGCGTGTGCACCGCGAGGTGGGTGATCGGTAACGGTCCGGCCACGTACAGTGGTGGAGATGGCCCCGGAAGCCGTAACTCATTCGAGTGACGGTCGTTGGATGTGCGGAGGCGGTTGGCGGGCGCAGGACGTCGGGAACGATCGCGGGGACACCCGGCGATCCGTACGAGGTCCGTCGCCGAACGGCCGTGTCGGAGAGTGTTCGTACCAGCCAGGAGGCTCAACGTGACGCGGATCTGCTGCGGAGGACGGTCATGACATCCGTACTCGTCTGCGACGATTCCCCGCTCGCCCGGGAGGCGCTTCGCCGGGCGGTCGCGACCGTGCCCGGTGTCGACCGGGTGACCACTGCGACGAACGGCGAGGAGGTCCTCCGCCGCTGGGTGGCCGACCGTTCCGACCTCGTCCTGATGGACGTCCGGATGCCCGGCCTCGGCGGGGTGGAGACGGTCCGGCGGCTGCTGTCGGCCGACCCGGGCGCGCGCATCATCATGCTGACCGTCGCGGAGGACCTGGACGGCGTCGCCCTCGCGGTGGCCGCCGGCGCCCGCGGCTACCTGCACAAGGACGCCTCGCGCGCCGAGCTGCGGGCCACCGTCACCCAGGCGCTCGCCGACCCGACCTGGCGGCTGGCCCCCAGGCGGCTGCGCAGCCCCGACATGGGCGCGGCGCCGACGCTGACGGCGCGTGAGATCCAGGTGCTGGAGGGGATGAGCCACGGCCGCAGCAACGCGGAGATCGGCCGCGAGCTGTTCCTGTCCGAGGACACGGTGAAGACGCACGCCCGCCGGCTGTTCAAGAAGCTGGGCGCCTCGGACCGGGCGCACGCGGTGGCCCTCGGCTTCCGCTGGGGCCTGGTCCGCTGAGACGCGCCCGGCGGGGTATCCGACACGGCAACCGCACGGACGTGTGACGTTGTGGTCCCGAGGCTGCACCATGGAGGAGTGGAGCACCTCGGGGACCAGCGGACAGGTGCTGCGGAAACGAGAGTTGCCGCAGCCCGCGGCAGCCAGTGGGGCGGGAGGCGGCACGGTGCGCACAGTGGCGACGCATAACGTTCCGATGCACAAGTCCGGACGCGGTGCCGCGTTTTCCGCTCCGACCAGGCACCATGGACCGATGCGTGACGACGAGGCCACCGCTCCGGGCGAGGCCCAGCCCGAGCCGGCCGAGGCCGACGAGGCCGTCCCCGACGGTCAGGGCGGCGAATCGTCGTACGCCGAAACGTCCGAGGTCAGGCCGCCGGTACTGGGCGGCGGCACCTCACCGGTGGTCGCCTCGCTGGTCGCCGCCGCGGTCCGCGGCGAGGGCCCGGCGATCGACGCGCTGCTGGCCTACGTCCACCCGCTGGCGCTGCGCTACTGCCGCGCCCGGCTGGTGCGGCTGCCGGGCAACGCCCGCCACCACGTGGACGACGTGGCCCAGGAGGTCTGCGTGGCGGTGCTCTGCGCGCTCCCGCGCTACCGCGACACCGGCCGCCCGTTCGAGGCCTTCGTCTACGGGATCGCCGCGCACAAGATCGCCGATCTGCAGCGGGCCGCCATGCGCGGCCCCGGCTCCACCGTGATCCCGCAGGACGACCTGCCCGAGACCCCGGACGAGTCGCTCGGCCCGGAGGAGCGCGCGCTGCTGAGCAGCGACGCCGCCTGGATCCGCGAGCTGCTCTCCAACCTGCCGGCCCGCCAGCGCGAACTGGTGCTGCTGCGGGTGGCCGCCGGGCTGTCCGCCGAGGAGACCGGCGAGGTGCTCGGCATGTCGCCGGGCGCGGTCCGGGTCGCCCAGCACCGGGCGCTCAGCCGGCTGCGGGCGCTGGCGGAAGAGTCGTCCTGACTCCGGTGTTGTCAAGGGGGCGCGAGGTGGTACCTCGCGACACCAGTACCATGGGGTATCGGCACCTGGTCAGGTTGCCAAAGTTCCGTGGGCGCGCACGGAGTTCCCTTGGAGGTTCCTCCAGCCGCCCGTCGTCTTGGTGGCCAAGCCCTGTGCCGGTGCGCGCGGGTGGGACGTGGCCGTACCGCGGCCGTCCGCCCAGCTGAGAGAGCCACCCGGCCGGTAACCCTCGCCGGTCGTGCCCGAGATCGACGGCCACGCCACGGAAGGTCCCTTAGATGTCTTACAACGCCGCAGGCGTACCCGAGAAGTTCGCGATGCTCGGGCTCACGTACGACGACGTCCTGCTGCTTCCCGGGGCCTCCGAGGTGCTGCCGAACCAGGTCGACACCTCGTCCCGGGTCTCCCGGAACGTCCGGGTGAACATCCCGCTGCTGTCGGCCGCGATGGACAAGGTCACCGAGGCCCGGATGGCCATCGCGATGGCCCGCCAGGGCGGCGTCGGCGTCCTGCACCGCAACCTCTCGGTCGAGGACCAGGTCAACCAGGTCGACCTGGTCAAGCGCTCCGAGTCGGGCATGGTCACCGACCCGATCACGGTCGGCCCGGAGACCACGCTGGCCGAGGCCGACGCGCTCTGCGCCAAGTTCCGGATCAGCGGCGTCCCGATCGCGGACCCGGACGGCAAGCTGCTCGGCATCGTCACCAACCGCGACATGGCCTTCGAGTCGGACCGGCACCGCAAGGTCCGCGAGATCATGACCCCGATGCCGCTGATCACCGGCAAGGTCGGCATCTCCGGCGAGGACGCGATGGCGCTGCTGCGCCGCCACAAGATCGAGAAGCTCCCGCTGGTCGACGACGAGGGCCGGATCAAGGGCCTGATCACGGTCAAGGACTTCGTCAAGGCGGAGAAGTACCCGAACGCCGCCAAGGACGCCGAGGGCCGGCTGCTGGTCGGCGCGGCCGTCGGCGCCAGCGCCGAGGCCTTCGACCGCGCCCAGGCGCTGGTCGGCGCGGGCGTCGACTTCCTGGTGGTGGACACCTCGCACGGCCACAGCCACAACGCGCTGGCCTGGATCGAGAAGATCAAGTCCGCCGTCGCGGTCGACGTGGTCGGCGGCAACGTGGCCACCCGGGACGGCGCCCAGGCGCTGATCGACGCCGGCGTGGACGGCGTCAAGGTCGGCGTCGGCCCCGGCTCCATCTGCACCACCCGCGTGGTCGCCGGCATCGGCGTCCCGCAGGTCACCGCGATCTACGAGGCCGCGCTCGCCTGCCGGGCGGCCGGCGTGCCGGTGATCGGCGACGGCGGCCTGCAGTACTCCGGCGACATCGGCAAGGCGCTCGCCGCCGGCGCCGACACGGTGATGCTGGGCTCGCTGCTGGCCGGCTGCGAGGAGTCGCCGGGCGAGCTGCTGTTCATCAACGGCAAGCAGTTCAAGTCGTACCGCGGCATGGGCTCGCTGGGCGCGATGCAGTCCCGCGGGCAGGCGAAGTCCTTCTCCAAGGACCGCTACTTCCAGGGCGAGGTCACCTCGGACGAGAAGCTGATCGCCGAGGGCATCGAGGGCCAGGTGCCCTACCGCGGCCCGCTGTCCGCGGTGCTGTTCCAGCTGGTCGGCGGCCTGCGCCAGACCATGGGCTACGTCGGCGCCGCCACCGTGGCCGAGATGGAGAGCAAGGGCCGGTTCGTCCGGATCACCTCGGCGGGCCTCAAGGAGAGCCACCCGCACGACATCCAGATGACCGTCGAGGCCCCGAACTACACCAGCCGCTGACCCGTACGGCCCAGGGGCCCGTCGCCGCGCGAGCGGTGGCGGGCCCCGCGCCGTGTCCGCTCCCCGGCCGGGTGCCACGTGGTGGCGGGCCGGTACGGGATACTGGGGGCGGCCGGGGTGACCCGGCAGGCAGATGCAAGCAGCAGAAGGGCTCGAAGTGACTGAGATCGAGATCGGGCGTGGCAAGCGCGGCCGCCGGGCGTACGCCTTCGACGACATCGCGGTCGTCCCCAGCCGTCGTACGCGTGACCCGAAGGAGGTCTCGATCGCCTGGCAGATCGACGCCTACCGCTTCGAGCTGCCCTTCCTGGCGGCCCCGATGGACTCCGTGGTCTCCCCGGCCCAGGCGATCGCCATCGGAAAGCTCGGCGGCCTCGGCGTGCTGAACCTCGAGGGCCTGTGGACCCGCTACGAGGACCCGCAGCCGCTGCTGGACGAGATCGCCTCGATCACCGAGGAGGCCGCCGCCACCCGCCGCCTCCAGGAGATCTACGCCGAGCCGATCAAGGCCGAGCTGATCAAGCAGCGGATCCAGGAGGTCCGGGACTCGGGTGTGGTGACCGCCGCCGCGCTCTCCCCGCAGCGCACCGCCGAGTTCTCCAAGGCCGTGGTCGACGCCGGCGTCGACGTCTTCGTGATCCGCGGCACCACGGTCTCCGCCGAGCACGTCTCCGGCGCGGCCGAGCCGCTCAACCTCAAGCAGTTCATCTACGAGCTGGACGTGCCGGTGATCGTCGGCGGCTGCGCCACGTACACCGCGGCCCTGCACCTGATGCGCAGCGGCGCGGCGGGCGTGCTGGTCGGCTTCGGCGGCGGCGCCGCGCACACCACCCGCACCGTGCTCGGCATCCAGGTCCCGATGGCCACGGCCGTCGCGGACGTGGCCGCGGCCCGCCGGGACTACATGGACGAGTCCGGCGGCCGGTACGTGCACGTGATCGCGGACGGCGGCGTCGGCTACAGCGGCGACCTGGCCAAGGCGGTCGCCTGCGGCGCCGACGCGGTGATGATCGGTGCCGCGCTGGCCCGGGCCACCGACGCGCCCGGCAAGGGCTTCCACTGGGGCATGGAGGCCGTCCACGAGGAGCTGCCGCGCGGCAAGCGGGTCGACCTCGGCACCGTCGGCACCACCGAGGAGATCCTGACCGGTCCCTCGCACACCCCGGACGGCACCATGAACCTGTTCGGTGCGCTGCGCCGGGCGATGGCCACCACCGGCTACTCGGAGCTCAAGGAGTTCCAGCGGGTCGAGGTCACCGTCAACCCCGCGCTGCACCACGGCTGACGGTCCGTCCGTGCCCGTCCCCCGGGGCCCCCGCCGATCGGCGGGGGCCCCGGGGCGTTCGGCCCGCCGTCCGGCTGGTGTGGTCATGGTGCGTTCCTCGGGGAGAGTCTGTGCGCAGCTGCGCCCCTGACCGGCTGTTTCCGCTCTCCGGTCGGGTACGGAACGCCCGGTTCCGGTACGGATCTTCACGGTCAACCCCCGGGGCGGGTGGTCGGCGACCGAAGGAACAGGAGATGATGGTGACTTGGCGTCTTGGAGCCGGGCGCCGGGCGCGCGGGCGATGCCCCCGGGTTGTGCCCGCGCGGGCCGATGCGCCGTCACTTCGACCGGCAGCAGTACGCGGGCCAGCAACACATGGGGGAGCGCACCGATGACCCAGGCGCAGGAGTCCACGGGCCGGCTGCTGGCCGGCCGGTACCGGCTCAACGCGGTGCTCGGCAGCGGCGGCATGGGCACGGTCTGGCGGGCCGAGGACGAGATGCTCGGCCGGATCGTCGCCGTGAAGGAACTGCGCATGCACGGCGGGGTGGACGAGGAGGAGAAGCACCGCCTGATCGTCCGTACCCTGCGGGAGGCCAAGGCAACCGCCCGGATCAGGCACACCGCCGCCGTCACCGTCTTCGACGTGGTCGAGGAGGACGAGCGGCCCTGGATCGTGATGGAGCTGGTCGAGTCCCGCTCGCTGGCCGAGGTCATCAAGGAGGACGGGCCGGTCGGCCCGGTCCGGGCCGCCGAGATCGCGCTCGACCTGCTCGGCGTGCTGGGCGCCGCCCACAGCCACGGGATCCTGCACCGCGACGTCAAGCCCTCCAACGTGCTGATCGGCGAGGACGGCCGGGTGGTCCTGACCGACTTCGGCATCGCCAGCGTGGAGGGCGACACCTCGATCACCTCCACCGGCATGCTGGTCGGCGCCCCCTCGTACATCTCGCCGGAGCGGGCCAAGGGCCACAAGCCCGGCCCGCCGGCCGACCTCTGGTCGCTGGGCGGCACGCTGTACGCGATGGTCGAGGGCAAGCCGCCGTACGACCGGGGCTCGGCGCTCGCCACCCTGACCGCCGTGATGACCGAGGACCTGCCCGCCTCCGAGAAGGCCGGGCCGCTCTGGCCGGTGATCGAGGGGCTGCTGGAGAAGGACCCGGCGCTGCGGCTGGACGCCTCGGAGACCCGCTCGATGCTCAAGCGGATCGTCGCGGCGGGCGTGACCCGGGCCGAGGCGACCACCCAGCAGGCGGTGCCGGTCAAGGGCGCTGACGAGGCGTCCGCGGCGAAGAGCGGGCCGAAGGACGCGGCGGAGCCCGGCCCAAAGCCGGCGCCCGCCCCGAAGACCGCGGCCGCGGCCGGGGCGACGGCGGCGGCGCGGTCCGCCGCGAAGGCCGACGCGCCGCAGCCCGCCGCGAAGAAGGCGACGGCGACCGCGGCGGGCAAGAAGGCGAAGCCGGAGCCCGCGCCCAGGCCCGCCGCGCAGCCGGAGGCCGCGCCGAAGCCCGCCGCCGCGATGGGCCTGCTCGGCACCGTCCGGGTGGGCAGCCGGGCCGCCGGCGAGCCCGCGCCGATCCCGGCGCCGCCGCTCACCGTGCCCACACCCCCGGCCGCCCCGGCCACCGAGGTGCGGCCGGCCGTCCCCGCCCCCGCACCCGCCCGGGACCGCCGCAAGCTGGCGATGGCGGCTGGTGCGCTGGTGTTCGTGCTGGCGCTGATAGCCGTGGTGGCCCTGGCGCTGCACGGGGGCGGCAAGAACTCGGCCGGCGCGCCCGGTGCGAGCGGTCCGGGGACGGCCTCGGCCGGGGACCCGGCCGCCGCGGGGGCCGCCCAGAGCCCCGCCGCCGGTGGCGAGCAGTCCGCCGCCGCCCCGCCGGCCACCTCCCCCTCCGCCGCCGCCTCGTCCGCGGCCCCGGGCGCCGGCGCACCGAACCCCGGCGCGGCGGCCGCCACGGCGTCCGGCAACACCACGGGCACCACGGGCAGCACCGGCAGCACCGGCACCTCGGGGACCACGGCCGGCAACCCCGCCGTCCCGGCCCCGCCGGCCGGCTACACGACCTACCGCGACCCGTCCGGGTTCACCATCAACCTGCCCAGCTGGCTGACCGACCAGGGCCCGGACTACGACGCGACCAGCCGCCAGTTCAAGGGCAACGGCGTGAAGCTGATGGTCGACTGGACCCAGCCCGCCCACGGCAGCGCCTACGACGACTGGGTCACCAGCGAGAACGACGGCAACGGCGGCTCCAACTACCAGCGGGTGCAGCTGAAGCAGATCACCTACCGGCAGTGGACCAACGCCGCCGACTGGGAGTGGACCTTCGGCAGCAAGACCCGGATGCACTCGCTCAACCGGGGCTTCGTCACCGGCAACGGCAAGTACGGCTACGCCCTGTACTGGACGACGCCGGACGCGGACTGGGACTCCCCGGCCAACGCCGACGCCCGCAAGGTCGGCTTCGAGAGCTTCCAGCCCGCGCCGTGATCCGGGCCCCGCGCCGTACCGAGGGGGCTCCCGGCGCAGGCGTCCGCCGCGCGCAACCGCCGTCGGCGGCCCGCCGTCCTTGAGGAGGGGCCGGCGGCGGCCCCTTCGCCTGTGCCCTCTCCCGGCGCCGCCCACGGCCGGGCCACGTACCCTGACCGGTACGAGCAGCCAGACCCCCCTTCCTGAGGAACATCCATGCGAGCGGCTCCGGGGCAGTTGGTGGCCGGGCGGTACCGGGTGACGGACCGTCCGGGGATCGGCGCGGCCGCGCAGGACCTGCGGACCGGCGGCCCGGTGCTGCTGCACGCGCTGGACCTGCCGGAACTGCTGATCCCCGGTCAGCCGGGCGCCGAGCCGGACCCGCAGTACGGCGCCGCGGTCGCGGGCCGGGTGGCGGCCGCGGTGGCCTCGGCCCCGCACCATCCGCGGCTGCTGGCCGACGTCGAGGTGGTCGCCGAACGCGACACCCTCTGGATCGCCGAGGAGCGGCCGCCGGGCGTGCGGCTGTCCGAGCTGGCGGTGGACGGGCCGGTGCCGCCGTACCGGGTGGCGGAGCTGGCGGCCGACCTGGCCGGTGCGCTGCGGGCCGTGCACGAGGCCAGGCTCTCGCACGGCAATGTGACCGCCGAGTCGGTGGTGGTCTGCGAGGACGGCGCCGCGCTGCTCGGCGGCCTGCTGCTCGGGGTGGCCGAGGAGACGCTGTGCGCGGCGCTCGGCGGTCCGGTGCCGCGCCGGGTGTACGAGGCGCGGGCGGTCCTGCTCGGGCCGCGCGCCGAACGCTGGCCGCCGGACGCCGGGCCCGCGGCGGACTGCTGGGCGCTCGGGGTGCTGCTGTTCCGGCTGCTCACGGGGTACGGCCCGTACCCGGAGGACGATCTGCCGACCCTGCTGGCCGCGGTCCGGGACGGCCGCCCGCACCCCGCGGACGGCTGCGGGCCGCTGCGTCCGCTGGTCGAGCGGCTGCTGGCGGCCGATCCGGCCGGCCGGCCGCGGGCGGCCGACGTCCAGGCCGAGCTGCGGGAGCTGCTGGCGGGTGCACCCGAACCGTTCGGGCCCGGAGTTCTCGCCGCCGCGCCGCTGCTGCCGGTGCGCCGCCCGGACGGTCCGGTGGAGCCGTACCGGCGCGGCGGCCGCCGCGCCGCGCGCGGGCCGCGGGCCGGGGAGCCGGGCGCCGAGCTGATGAAACGTCACCGCCCGTCCCGGATAAGGCCGTCGCTGATCGGCCCGCTGCTGGTGGGCGGAGTGCTGGTGGCACTGGTCGCGGCGCTCGCCGCGGTGGTGCTGGTGGCCGGCTGACCGCGCCGCGGTCGGGAATCGGTCAGGTGGCCGGGCTGGCATCCCGGCCCTGGTGCAGTGCGCCTAGGCTTGGCCCGGAAGATGTCCGGACGGTGAGTCCGGGGCGCGCCGGGACCTCCGTCGGAGTGACGGTGGGCGGAGGAGGGGGAGCGGTCGCCATGGGCGGACAGGACAAGGCAGCGGGACTGGACGCGGGCCGGCTGCTGGCGGGCCGGTACGCGCTGGGGGAGCGCCTGGGCCGGGGCGGGATGGGCACGGTCTGGCGCGCCCGGGACGAGATGCTGGACCGCGACGTCGCGGTCAAGGAGCTCACCGTCAGCCACCTGTCCGAGGAGGATCTGGAGATCCTGCAGACCCGGATGAAGCGGGAGGCGCGGGCCGCCGCCCGGATCAAGCACCCGGGCGTGATCACCATCCACGACGTGCTGGAGCAGGACGGCCGGCCCTGGATCGTGATGGAGCTGGTCGACGGCCGCTCGCTGGCCGACGTGATCAGCCAGGACGGTGAGCTGCGCCCGCAGGAGGCCGCCGAGGTCGGGGTGCAGGTGCTGGCCGCCCTGCACCGCGGGCACCAGCTCGGGGTGCTGCACCGGGACGTCAAGCCGGCCAACGTGCTGCTGGAGCACAACACCGGCCGGGTGGTGCTGCTGGACTTCGGGATCGCCAAGTTCGAGGGCGCCGGCGTGGTCGAGCTGACCCGCCCCGGCGACCTGGTCGGCTCGCCCGACTACCTGGCCCCCGAGCGGGCCCAGGGCGAGCGGCCCGGCCCGGCCTCCGACCTGTGGGCGCTCGGCGCCACGCTGTGGGCGGCGGTGGAGGGCACCTCGCCGTTCCGGCGGGACTCGCCGCTGAGCACGCTGACCGCGGTGGTCGAGGAGGAGCTGCCGGAGCCGGCCAAGGCCGGGGCGCTCGGTCCGGTGCTGGCCGCGCTGCTCGCCAAGGACCCGGCCCGGCGGCCGGGCGCCGACGAGGCGATGCGGATGCTGAACGAGGTGGTGGCGGGCCACACGGTGGGCCTGAGAGCCAAGGCCGCCGAGCGGCAGCCGACCACCAGCGTGCCCGTGGTCGACCGGACCGACGGCGCGCCGGACCGCGCTGCCGAGGCCGTCCCGGCCGGGCGGACCGAGTCGACCGTGCCGACCGTGCCCGCGGCCGGCGGTGCCGAGCCCGTGCCGGGCGCCCCCGCCCCCGCCGGGCGGCCCCGCCGGCGTGTCCTGCGGCTGGCGCTGATCGGCCTGGTGACGGCGCTGCTGGTGGGCGGCGGCGCGTACGCCGTGCTGGACCACGTCGGCGGCGGCGCCGTGACGCCCTCCGACCCGGAGGCCTCGGCGACCGGCCTGGCGGCCCCGGACCCGGCGCCGAGCGGCTACCAGTGGGTGGACGACCCGGCCGGGTTCCGGTTCCTGCTGCCCACCACCGGCGGCACCTGGGTGCGCAGCACCGACAAGACCGAGATCTACTACAGCCCGGACAACAAGGTGCACTACCTGCAGTTCGCGGTCACGGTGGGCCAGTCGCTGAGCCCGATGCAGCATTTCCAGGAGATGGAGCAGAGCATCCAGAAGAACCGCCAGGGCTACCGGCGGGAGCAGCTGGCGGACATCAAGGTGAACGGCTTCCCGGGCTCGGTCTGGGAGTTCAGCTACACCAACGCGGACAACTCGGGGACCCGGCGGTACCTGAAGGAGGCCGAGTTCAAGGCCGCCGACGGCACCTCGTACGACGTGCTGGTGGCCGCGCCCGACAAGGATCGCACCGAGGCGCAGCAGCGCTTCACGATCGTGCTGAACCACTTCGCGGTGCTGCGCTGAGGCCGCCCGGGCCGAGTCGATCTTGAAGTCTCTGTCGCAGACAGTTTCCTGTTACCGGCGGGTACCTTTCTGGCCGTGCAGGCCCTAGGCTGCGCACATGACGGACATCACCGCAGACGGACAGACCGGCTCCGGCACCGGGGCCGGGCGCAACCCCGCCGCGCCCGGTGGCGCACGCACGGTCGCCTCGGCGGTCACGCCCGCCGTGGTGGCCCGGCTGGCCGCGGGGATCACCACCACCGGCGATCCCGACCCGGTGCACACCACCGCGCCGCTCACCGGCGACCGGCTGGCGAGCCTCCCGCAGTCCACCCCGGCCGACGTCGAGGCCGCCTACCGGCTGGCCCGCCGGGCCCAGCAGGCCTGGGCCGCGCTGCCGGTCCGCCGCCGCGCCGCCGTCCTGCTGCGCTTCCACGACCTGCTGCTGCGCCGCCAGGACGAGGTGCTGGACCTCATCCAGGCCGAGACCGGCAAGGCCCGGCTGCACGCCTTCGAGGAGGTGCTGGCCGTCGCCATGGCCGCCCGGCACTACGGCCGCAAGGCGCCCTCGTACCTGCGCGACAAGCACCGCGGCGGGGCCGTCCCGGTGCTCACCCGTACGGTCGAGGCCCGCCGGCCGAAGGGCGTGGTCGGGCAGATCTCGCCGTGGAACTACCCGTTCGAACTCTCCGTCGGCGACGCCCTGCCCGCCTTCGTGGCCGGCAACGCGGTGGTCAACAAGCCCGACACGCAGACCGCGCTGACCGCCCTGTGGGCCCGTGAGCTGCTGATCGAGGCCGGCCTGCCGGCCGACTGCTGGCAGATCGTGATCGGCGACGGCCCGGTGATCGGCCCGGCCGTGGTCGAGCACGCGGACTACGTCTCGTTCACCGGCTCCACCCGCACCGGCCGCCAGGTCGCCCAGCAGGCCGCGGCCCGGCTGGTCGGCGCCTCGCTGGAGCTCGGCGGCAAGAACGCCATGCTGGTGCTGGCCGACGCGGACGTCGAGAAGGCCGCCGAGGGCGCGGTGCGGGCCTGCTTCTCCTCGGCCGGCCAGCTGTGCATCTCGATCGAACGGCTCTTCGTGCACCGCTCGGTCGCCGACCGCTTCCTGGCCCGCTTCGCCGAGCGCACCCGCGCGCTGCGGCTCGGCGGCGGCCTCGCGTACGGCGCCGACATGGGCTCGCTGGTCTCCGACCGGCAGCTGGAGACCGTCACCCGGCACATCGAGGAGGCCGTCAAGGCCGGCGCCACCGTGGTGGCCGGCGGACAGGCCCGCCCGGACCTCGGCCCGCTGTTCCACGAGCCGACCATCCTCGACGGCGTCACCGAGTCGATGGCCGTCTGCACCGAGGAGACCTTCGGCCCGGTGGTCTCGGTCTACCGCTTCGACACCGAGGACGAGGCCGTCGCCGCCGCCAACGCCACCCCCTACGGCCTCAACTCCAGCGTCTGGACCAAGGACCTGCGCCGGGGCCGGGCGGTCGCGGCCCGGCTGCACACCGGCACGGTCAACGTCAACGAGGCCTACGCGGCCGCGTACGGCTCGGTCTCCTCGCCGATGGGCGGCATGGGCGACTCCGGCCTCGGCCGGCGGCACGGCGCCGAGGGCATCCTGCGCTACACCGAGGCGCAGACCATCGCGACCCAGACCGTACTGCCGCTGGGACCCTCGATGGGCCTGGACGACGCGAAGTTCGCGGCCCTGTTCACCACCGGCCTCAAGGCGATGAAGGCGCTGCGCCTCAGGTAGCCGCGCCCGGACCAGCGGCCCGAGGAGCCCCCCGGGGCTCCCGCCCGGGCACCCCCATGACGTTTCGAAGGAGCAGCGGCAGATGGCGGACAGCGACGGACTCGACTACGACGTGGTCGTGGTCGGCTCGGGCTTCGGCGGCTCGGTCGCCGCACTCCGGCTGACCGAGAAGGGCTACCGGGTCGCGGTGCTGGAGGCGGGCCGCCGGTTCCGCCGCGACGAGCTGCCGAAGAACTCCTGGGACACCCGCAACTACCTGTGGGCCCCGGCGCTCGGCCTGTACGGCATCCAGCGGATCCACCTGCTGGCCAACGTGCTGGTGCTCGGCGGCGCGGGCGTCGGCGGCGGTTCGCTGAACTACGCCAACACCCTGTACGTCCCGCCGAAGGCGTTCTTCGAGGACCGCCAGTGGCAGCACATCACCGACTGGGAGCAGGAGCTCGCGCCCTTCTACGACCAGGCGCAGCGGATGCTCGGGGTCCGCACCAACCCGACCGTCACGCCCTCCGACGTCCACCTGAAGGCCGCCGCCGAGAAGATGGGCGTCGGCGACACCTTCCACCTGGCCCCGGTCGGGGTGTTCTTCGGCGACGGCAACGACGGCGACGGCAGCGCCAAGGCCGCACCGGGCGGCGAGGTCGACGACCCGTACTTCGGCGGCGCCGGCCCGCGCCGCAAGGCCTGCACCGAGTGCGGCGAGTGCATGACCGGCTGCCGGCACGGCGCCAAGAACACCCTGGTGGAGAACTACCTGCACCTCGCCGAACGCGGCGGCGCCGAGATCCACCCGCTCACCACCGTCGCCCGGATCCGCGAACTCCCCGGCGCCGAGGGCTTCGCGGTGGACGTCCGGCGCACCGACTCGCGCTCCAAGGACCCGGTGAAGGCCGGCGCCCGGACCATCCGCTGCGCCCGGGTCGTGGTCGCGGCCGGCACCTACGGCACCCAGACCCTGCTGCACCGGATGCGCGACGGCGGCCACCTGCCCGGCCTGTCCGCCAGGCTCGGCGAGCTGACCCGGACCAACTCCGAGGCCATCGTCGGCGCGTCCACCACCGACCGGCGCTACGGCGAGAAGGTCGACTTCACCAAGGGCGTGGCGATCACCTCCTCGATCCACCCGGACGGCAACACCCACATCGAGCCGGTCCGCTACGGCAAGGGCTCCAACGCGATGGGCGCCCTCAGCGTCCAGCAGGTCCCCGGCGCCGGGCGCGGCCCGCGCTGGCTGCGCTACGCCGTCACCGCCGCCCGGCACCCGGTGATCTTCGCCCAGTCGATGAACCAGCACCGCTGGTCGGAGAAGACCATCATCGCCCTGGTGATGCAGTCGCTGGACAACTCGCTGACCGTCTCGCTCAAGAAGTCCGGCCCGGGCAAGGGCAAGCTGACCTCCCGCCAGGGCCACGGGGTGCCCAACCCGACCTGGATCCCGGCGGCCGAGGAGGGCGCCCGGGCGCTCGCCGAGTCGATCAACGGTTTCGCCGGCAGCACCGCCAGCGAGATCTTCGACATCCCGCTGACCGCGCACTTCATCGGCGGCTGCGCCATCGCCGACTCCGCGGAGCACGGCGTGGTCGACCCGTACCACCGGCTGTACGGCCACCCCGGGATCAGCGTGGTGGACGGCTCCACCATCTCCGCCAACCTGGGCGTCAACCCTTCGCTCACCATCACCGCGCAGGCCGAGCGGGCACTGTCGATGTGGCCCAACAAGGGCGAGCCGGACGGCCGCCCGGCCCAGGACGAGCCCTACCGCCGGGTGCCGGCCGTCGCCCCGGTCCGGCCCGCCGTCCCCGCCGGGGCCTTCGCCGAACTGCTGCTGCCGGTCCCCGCGGTGCCCGCCCGCAAGGCCGCCGGGGAGACGGCCCCGGAGGCCGCCGAGGAGTCCGTCCCGCAGACCTCGCCCGAGGCCGGGGAGGACGGCTCCGGGCGCGGCTGAGCGGTGCCCGAACCCGGTTGACACCGTCTCACGGCCGGTGGGATAAACGGCCTTCGGGCGATGGACCAGGGGGAACCGAGTGGCGATCTGCACGTCCTGTGGAGCGGGGTCCGCGGACGGCGCGCAGCGCTGTGCCGCCTGCGACCGGCCGTTCGGCGCACCGGCGGTCTCCGCCATCAGCGAGGTGACCGAGGTCGGCGGCTCCGGCGCGTACGCGGGCCTGGCCGCCGACCCCGGCTTCACCGCCGCGCCCCCGCCCGGCGGCCCGCCGCCGCTCGGCCAGTGGGGCCGCGGGGTGCCGTACGACCCGCGGGCGGGCCGCCCCGAGCTGCTGCGCCGGCTGCTGAGTGCGGACTGGCTGCCGGCCCTGCGCGCGGTGGCGCCGCCCACCGCGGTGCTGCTGCTGGTGGCCCTGCTGGTCGCGCTGCCCGAGCACGGGATCCGCGGCGGCTTCCCGTTCGGCAACCGCTTCGGTGCCGCGCTTGGCCTCACCATGGCGGGCTTCGGCGCACCGCTGACGCTCTCCGCGCACTCCGGCTCGCTCGTCTACAACTCCGACTTCCGGCTGCTGCCGATGACCGTGACGGCGCTGTGGGCCGCGGCCCTCGGCCTCGGTCTGCGCTCCGCGCTCCGGTCCCGGCGGAGCCGCGGCGGCGGGCCGACGGCCCGTACGGCGCTGGTGGAGTCGGCCCGGGTGGCGGTGCTCGCCGGACTGGCCGCGCTGCTGCTGGGCCTGGCGGCCGGCACCAGCACCGGCGAGCAGTCCGAGCGCGCGCTGGAGGAGCTGGTCCGCGACCACCGCAGACTCGGACTCACCCTGTCCGCGCACGAGACCATGACGGTCGGCTGGCTGCAGTCGACGGCCTGGACGGCGCTGGCGGCCGGCCTGATCGCGCTGCTGGTGTACGGCGGTGAGCCGCTGCGCCGGGCGGCCGTGACCCGGCCCGCGCTGCTCGGCTGGCCGGTCGCGGCCCGGATCGCCGGCCGGACGGCCGCGCTCTCCGTCGCACTGGCGTCGGCGGTCGCCACCGTGGTGGTGCTCGCCTGGGACGGCCTGCCCTCCGATCCGGCCTGGCTGCTGCTGATCCCCAACGGCGGCCTCCTGCTGCTCTCGGTCGGTTCCGGGGCGAGCCTGCACGCCGTGGCCACGGCCGGGGCCGAGGGCGAGGGCGACTTCGAGCCGTTCCGGATCTCGCTCTTCGACCTGCACGACGCCACCGGGAACTGGCGCTGGGCGGTACTGCTCGCGGTGGTATCGGCCGGCCTGCTCGGCTGGTCCGCGTACCGGCGCCGGCTCGCCGTGCCGGACCGGGTCCGGCTGGCCGTGGTGTACGCGGTGCTGGTGAGTGTGCCGATGCTGCTGGCCGGGCTGACCACGGGCTTCCGGGTGGAGTCCGCCCGGCCCGCCGCCGGCGGGCCGGGCCGGTCCCCGGACGGCGTCGGACTGGGCATGGCCAGCGAGAGCACGCTCGCCCTGGTGGCACTCACCGCGCTGGTGGCCAACCTGCTGTGGGCGGCCTTCGGCGCGCTGGCGGTGCCGGCCCTGCTCACCGCGGTCCGCGGCCGGCCCGCGGACGGCCGGCCGCCGTGGGAGCCGCAGCCCGGACCGGCGGCCCAGCCGGACGCACCGCAGGAGCCGCAGGACGCCCCGCTGCTCGTGGTCGTCCCCGCGCAGCCGGACCGCCCGCCGGTCGTGCCGCCGTCGTACGCCCCCGAGGTGCTCGACTCGCACGAGGCGTACCGGCGGCCCACCGGCGCCTGAGCACGGAAGCCGGACAGGGCAAAGGGCCCCGCGGGGGAACGGGGCCCTTTGTCGCTCAGCACACGGCGTCAGGGCGGCACCGGTGCTGGGTTGACGGCGCCGGGGGAAGAGCGCCGTCGGGTCGGATGGTTCGTGGGCGGCGCCGGCGCGCCTGCGCGGGTGGGCAGGGCGGGCGGCGCACGGGCGCGGGGCAGGGCCCGTCCTCACGGAGCGTGATCCGCGGACCGGTGCCGCCGCAGGGCGGACGAGGGCTGCGGGCCGCCGGCCCGCCACCGTCGTCCACGGTGTCCGGGCCAACCCCCACAACCAGCATCGTGCTGGACGGAGGCCTTACTGTGCAACCGATTCGACACAGTTCGGCACAGTCCAATTTCGGGCGGCGCCGCGCGCCGGGGCCGCCGGGAGGCCGTTGCGCGGGGCCGGTGGGACGGCCGGGGGACCGCTCCGTCGACTACTCTGCGTAGTAGTTGCAAGCAGGGGGCGCACAGGGGAGTGCGCCGGAGCGGACGAGCCGCCGAGAGAGCGGCGGGCGGCGCCGGGCGTCCCCGGGTACCGTTCCGCCGCCCCCTTGCCGGTCAGCCGTGGCCGGGTCGCTGTCCCCTGCTGTTCCGGCCACTGCACCGGCGTGCGGTCCCACGGCGGGCCGGGCCCGCCACGCGCGCCGGTGGACTGGAGATGAGTTCCACGCGTGGTCCTGCCGACCGTGCGGGCACCGCCGCACCTGGGAGGTGCGCCGCGCCCGGGCGGTCGTCGGGTGCAACGATCCGCCGGCCGCGGTGGTCACGGCGGGACCCGGCGGCATGCGGGTGAACCGGGAGCGTTCGGGCCGCCCGGTAGACTCGGGGGCATACCCCCGCCCGTCGCCGTCGCCACCCTGTCAGGGGCGTGTGGCGCGCGACACCTTCTGATACCCATGCCGGAAGGCCGTCCGTGTCATCTGCTCTTCCCGACCAGTCCGTTGCCGAGAACGACACCGTCCTGGTGGTCGACTTCGGCGCCCAGTACGCCCAGCTCATCGCCCGCCGGGTGCGTGAGGCCAGGGTCTACAGCGAGATCGTGCCGAGCACCATGCCGGTGGCCGAGATGCTCGCCAAGAACCCGAAGGCGATCATCCTGTCCGGCGGTCCCTCGTCGGTCTACGAAGAGGGTGCCCCGCGGCTCGACCGCGCGATCTTCGAGGCCGGGGTCCCGGTCTTCGGCATGTGCTACGGCTTCCAGCTGATGGCGATCACCCTCGGCGGCACCGTCGACAACAGCGGCGCCCGCGAGTACGGCCGCACCCCGCTGCACGTCAGCCGCAGCGGCTCGACCCTCTTCGAGGGCACCCCCGCCGAGCAGTCGGTGTGGATGTCGCACGGCGACGCCTGCTCGGCCGCGCCGGAGGGCTTCACCGTCACCGCCTCCACCGACGTGGTCCCGGTCGCCGCCTTCGAGGACGACGAGCGCCGCCTGTACGGCGTCCAGTACCACCCCGAGGTGCTGCACTCGACGCACGGCCAGCAGATCCTGGAGCACTTCCTGTACCGCGGCGCCGGCATCGCACCGAGCTGGACCACCCACAACGTGGTGGACGAGCAGGTCGCGCTGATCAAGGAGCAGGTCGGCGACAAGCGCGCGATCTGCGGCCTGTCCGGCGGGGTGGACTCCGCGGTCGCGGCCGCACTGGTGGCCCGCGCCATCGGCGACCAGCTGACCTGCGTGTACGTCGACCACGGTCTGATGCGCAAGGGCGAGACCGAGCAGGTCGAGAAGGACTTCGTGGCCGCGACCGGCGTCAAGCTCAAGGTCGTGGACGCCGAGGAGCGCTTCCTGGACGCGCTGAAGGGCGTCAGCGACCCGGAGGAGAAGCGCAAGATCATCGGCCGGGAGTTCATCCGGGTCTTCGAGCAGGCCCAGGCCGAGATCATCGCCGACGAGGGCCCCGCCGTGGAGTTCCTGGTCCAGGGCACCCTGTACCCGGACGTGGTGGAGTCCGGCGGCGGCACCGGCACCGCCAACATCAAGTCCCACCACAACGTCGGCGGCCTGCCCGAGGACCTCGAGTTCCAGCTGGTCGAGCCGCTGCGCAAGCTGTTCAAGGACGAGGTCCGGATGGTCGGCCAGGAGCTCGGCCTGCCGGAGGAGATCGTCCAGCGCCAGCCGTTCCCCGGCCCGGGCCTCGGCATCCGGATCGTCGGCGAGGTCACCAAGGAGCGCCTGGACCTGCTGCGCGAGGCCGACGCCATCGCCCGCGAGGAGCTCACCCTGGCCGGCCTGGACCGCGAGATCTGGCAGTGCCCGGTGGTGCTGCTCGCGGACGTCCGCAGCGTCGGCGTCCAGGGCGACGGCCGCACCTACGGCCACCCGATCGTGCTGCGCCCGGTCTCCTCCGAGGACGCCATGACCGCGGACTGGTCGCGCCTGCCGTACGAGGTGCTGGCCAAGATCTCGACCCGGATCACCAACGAGGTCAAGGACGTCAACCGGGTGGTGCTGGACTGCACCAGCAAGCCCCCGGGCACCATCGAGTGGGAGTAATCTCCCGCTGAGCTGAACGGCCGCGCCGCTGCTTCCGTACGTATGGGAGTGGCGGCGCGGCCGTCTGTCGAGGGGCCTGCCGCGGAACACGTGCAACAGCGGGCAGAATCGGACCGGACCTGTCAGTAGTTGGCGGGAAATGAGCGAGAGGCATCGGCATGACGGCGGGGCATGGCGGACCGGAACAGTCGGGCAGACCGGCACAGCTGACCCGGTGGAAGGAGGCCGGCACCCGCTGCGCGACGCTGCCACTGCGCCTCTTCCTGGGCGTGACCTTCGTGTACGCGGCCTTCGACAAGCTCTCCGACGCCCACTACCTGGCGGGAGCGGGCGATCCGGCCTCGTTCCTGGCGCAGACCGAGGCCGTCCGGGCCGGCAGCCCGATCGGCTGGGCGCTCGGCCCCGCCGTGCACGCGCCCACCGTCTTCGCGCTGCTGATCGCCTTCGGTGAGCTGGCCGTCGGCCTCGGTACGCTGGCCGGCCTCTGGGGGCGGCTCGCCGCGGCCGGCGGCGCGCTGATCAGCCTCACCCTCTGGCTCACCGTCAGCTGGAACGTCTCGCCGTACTACTACGGCAACGACCTCGCCTACCTGATGGCCTGGACCCCGCTGGTGCTGGCCGGCACCCCGCTGTTCTCGATCGACGGCTACCTCGCCGCCCGGGCCCGCCGCGACCGCGCCCGCGGCCTGGACGAGAACGCGGTGCGCCGCCGGGCCCTGCTGGACGGCGGGATCGCCGCCGTCGCGATCGGCGGCGCCGGACTGCTGTCGGGCTCGCTCACCGCGACCTTCGGCCGCGACCGCAAGCCGGTCCCGTCCGCCACCCCGGTGCAGAGCCCCGGCGCCACCACCGGCGCACCGGGCGGTGCCACCGCGCCCGGCCCGGGCTCGGGCTCCGGTTCCGGGGCCAAGGTCACCGTCGCCGCCGCGTCCGTCCCGGTCGGCGGCTCGGCCCAGGTCAAGGACCCGGCCAGCGGCGACGCCGTCTACATCGTGCAGCCCACCGCCGGGCAGTACTGCGGCTTCTCCTCGGTCTGCACCCACTCCGGCTGCGCCGTCGACGCCCCCAAGAACGGGCAGATGTACTGCCCCTGCCACGGCTCGCGGTTCAACGCCGCCACCGGCGCCGTGGTCAACGGCCCGGCCACCAAGCCGCTGCCGAAGTACAGCGTCACCAAGAACGGCGACCAGCTGGAACTCGGCGCCGTCCAGAGCTGAGCGCGACGCGGAGCGGGGGCGGGGGGGGAGAGCGGGGTGCCCAGCCCCCCCCCACGTTCCCCCCTCCCAGACCTTT
>NZ_JBXQQB010000008.1:227815-296798 GCF_057220535.1 Kitasatospora sp. NEAU-CNBT7
CCCCCACACCTCGGACAAATGAGCGGCGTTGAACAGCGCGCCCCTCTCAGCCCCCCCTCCCCCGCTCCGCGTTCACCGCTCCGGATCCTGCGCCGGCGGCTGCGGCGCCACCGGGGGCCGCTGCGGCCGCCCGCGCCGCGCCATCGCCGCCACCGCGCCGACCAGCCCCGCCACGCCGAGCACGATGAAGGTCACCGGGACGACGATCCGCCCGTCCACCGCGTCGTCGTTCAGCGAGGACACCAGGTAGACCACCGCGACCAGGGTGAACAGCGCCCCCGAGATCAGTGAGAACGGATCGAGCCGGTGCTTCCTCATCCCTGGACCACCTTCATGTCACCCACACCCAGGACCAGTTTCAAATCCAGCGTGCCCTTCGAGGCCTGACCGCCGACCGGGTGCAGCTCGAGCTCCCGGTCGTTGTCCCCGCCCGACAGGTGCTCGTCGTCCGGCAGCCGGACGTCGCCGACCAGATTGCTCACCCGCAGCCGGACGTCGACGTCCGGCGGCAGCAGCACGGTCAGGTGGCCCGCGCCGACCCGCACCGAGCTCTCCAGCGTCGCCCCGGCCGGGTCCAGACCGCGCAGGTCCAGCGCCGCGTCGCCGGCCCCGAGCGTGTACTGCGGCTGCAGCTCGGCCGCCGACACCGGCGCCCACTCCCGGTCCCCGAAGGACGTCCGCACCCGGGCGTCGGTGGAGCCGACCCCGGCCAGCGCCACCGTCAGCAGCAGTGCCGGGACCACCAGCCCCTTGGCCCGGCCGAACTTCGCGCCCACCAGCATGGTCAGCCCGAGCACCAGCAGCGCCGCCGCCAGGACCGCCGACACCCGCGCCCCGTCGCCGTGGTCCTGCCCGGCCGCCCACACCGCACCGCCCACCCCGACCGCCGCCACCAGGCCCAGCGGCCCGAGGACGGACCGCGGCCGCCGGTCGCGCACCGCGGGCGCCCCGGCCGAGGGCCGGTCCGCCGGTGCCTTGCGCAGCGGATCACCCTCCGGCAGGTCCGCCCGCTGCCACCAGGGCTGCGCCGCGGCGCCCGGCGGGCCGCCCTGGCCCGGGCCCTGCCCGTACGGATTGCGCTCCGGGTGCCGCGGGTCCCAGAGGTAGCCGCTCGGCCCCGGCGGCGGGGTGTCGGCGGGCACCGTCCCGGCCGCCCGGGCCCGGGCGTGCTCCTCCCGGGCGGCCCGCCAGTGCTCCTGCATCGCGCCGCGGCGCCCGGCCCACTGCGCCCTGAACTCCTCGGACCCCGGGCCGGCGCCGAACCGCTCCCGCCACCCCGCCGCGCCGAGCTGCCCGTCCGGGTCGTCCGGCCGGTCGTCCGGTCCGTCCAGCGGCCGGTCGTACGGTCCGCCGGGCCGCTCCGCCCGGCCCCGGCCCTGCGCCCGGCGACGGCGCTCCGGGTCGTAGCGCACCGCGAGGAACACCAGACCGCCGAGCAGCATCAGCGGGAAGAGCTGGTCGCCGTCGCCCATCGAGGAGAAGAACACCCCGATGCCGATCACCGTCAGCAACACCGCACCGACCGACTGCCCGTCGACCCGCCCGGTCAGCACCCGCTGCAGCTCGGTGCGCCCGCTCCCGTCGGCGTCCGCCTCGCGCGGCACGATCAGCCAGGCCAGGCCGTACAGGAACAGCCCGAGTCCGCCGGTCAGGCAGAGCACCGCGATCACCACCCGGAACACCACCGGGTCGATGTCCAGATGCCGGCCGAGCCCGCCGCACACCCCGGCCACCACCCGGTGCCGGTCGCTGCGCGTCAACGGGGGCCGCGGCGCGCCCTCCGGCGGGGCGTCGGCCGCCCCCGTGCTCTGCTCGTCCGTCATGGCCACCATCCTGCTGGCTCCGCCTCCCCGGCCCAAGCCCGGACGGCCCGGGCCCGACCCTGAACTCCCCCTGATACGGCACTCAGGGCCCTACCCTGATGCGCCCGCACCCGCGTACATGTGACCATTCGTGGCGTGGCAGCACCCGGCACCGAACCCCAGCCCCCCGCGACCCCGTCCGCCGTTCCTGACGACCGGTCGACGGCGGGCGCCGACCCGGCCGCGGCCGGCGCCGCGGCGCCGCCCTACCGCCGGCTGTACCGCAGCCCGCACGGGCGGATGCTCGGCGGCGTGGCGCACGGCCTCGCGGTCCACCTCGGCCTGCCGGTCACCTGGGTCCGGGTCGCCTTCGTCCTGCTGTTCTTCGCGCAGGGCATCGGGGTGCTGCTGTACGCCGCGTTCTGGTTCGTGGTGCCGATCGGCATCGGCGAACCCGCCCCCGGCAGCGCGACCCGCTGGATCTACCGGGACGGCGGTTTCGTCCGGGTCGGCGCCGACGAGCCGGGCGGCAGCGCCGAGTTGACCAAGGGCCGCCGGACCGGCCCGGGGCGGCTGCGCGACCTGCTCCAGCGCACCTTCCACGGCGAGCCCGCCGCCGGCGGCCCCGGCGGGGCGGTGGCGGGCGCGCCGGCCGACAACGGCGCCACCGGCCGCGGCGGCGTCGGCCAGCTGTTCGCGCTGCTGCTGCTGGTGGTCGGCATCATGGCGCTGCTCAGCGCCCTGCACATCCAGACCGCCAAGCCGTACGTCTGGCCGCTGCTGATCGTCGGCGTCGGCGTGGCACTGGTCTGGCGGCAGGCCGACGACTCGCGCTGGCAGCGCTGGTTCGGGCTGGAGGAGGCCACCCGGCGGCGCGGCGCCTACACCCGGGTGGTCGGCGGCGTGCTGCTGGTGGTGGCCGGCATCATCGCCTTCCTGGTCCTGCAGGACAGCAGCTCCACCGTGGGGTCGGTGATCGAGGCCTCGCTCGCGGTGCTGGCCGGCGTCCTGGTGCTGGTCGGCCCGTACGCGCTGCGGCTGTGGCAGGACCTCGGCGCCGAGCGCACCGCCCGGATCCGGGCCCAGGAGCGGGCCGAGATCGCCGCGCACGTGCACGACTCCGTGCTGCACACCCTCACCCTGATCCAGCGCAACGCCGAGGACGCCAAGGAGGTGCTGCGGCTCGCCCGCGCCCAGGAACGCGAACTGCGGCTGTGGCTCTACCGTCCGGAGGCCGCCGCCGAGGACGCCCCCGACACCCTGGCCGAGCGGATCCGCCAGGTCGTCGCCGAGGTCGAGGACCGGCACGGGGTACCGGTCGAGCTGGTCTGCGTCGGCGACTGCGCGATGGATGAGAAGATCTCCGCGCAGATGCAGGCCGCGAGGGAAGCGATGGTCAACGCGGCCAAGTACGGTGGCGGGGGACCGGTCCAGGTGTACGCGGAAGTCGAGGGGCGGACGGTGTCCGTGTTCGTCCGCGACCACGGCCCCGGCTTCGACCCCGACACCGTGCCCGAGGACCGGATGGGCGTACGGGAGTCGATCATCGGCCGGATGCGGCGCAACGGGGGCACCGCCAAGGTGCGACCGGCGCCGGACGGCGGCACCGAGGTCGAGCTGGAGATGGAGAGAGCAGATGTCTGAGGCCGAGGCCGTGGCAGCCGGACCGGAGCGGACCGCCCGGGTGGTTCTGGTGGACGACCACCGGATGTTCCGCACCGGGGTGCGGGCCGAGATCGGGCGTACCGAGCTCACCGGCATCGACGTGGTCGGCGAGGCCGACGACGTGGAGTCGGCCGTCCAGGTCGTCGCCGAGACCCGGCCGGACGTGGTCCTGCTCGACGTCCACCTGCCGGGCGGCGGCGGGGTCGAGGTGCTGCGGCGCTCGGCGCCGCTGATGGGGGACGCGGGCGGGGTGCGGTTCCTGGCGCTGTCGGTCTCCGACGCCGCCGACGACGTGATCGGCGTGATCCGCGGCGGCGCCCGCGGGTACGTCACCAAGACCATCACCGGCACCGACCTGGTCAACGCGATCTTCCGGATCGCCGACGGCGACGCGGTCTTCTCGCCCCGGCTGGCCGGCTTCGTCCTCGACGCCTTCGCCGCCACCGACACCCCGCCGGTCGACGAGGACCTCGACCGCCTCACCCAGCGCGAGCGCGAGGTGCTGCGGCTGATCGCCCGCGGCTACGCGTACAAGGAGATCGCCAAGCAGCTCTTCATCTCGGTGAAGACGGTGGAGAGCCACGTCTCGGCGGTCCTGCGCAAGCTCCAGCTCAGCAACCGCCACGAGCTGACCCGCTGGGCGGCGGCCCGCCGGCTGGTCTGAGGGCGGCCCGGGTCCCGACGTCCCGCCCCGGGGTGTCGGTGGCTGGTCATACACTCGGAGGGCCATGAGTAGCCTCTTTGACGACCTCCCGCTCCCCGGCTTCGAGGACCCAGCCGTCGGGTCGAGCCGCCCCGCCGCCGACGAGCCGCCGTACGACGGCCCGCCGTTCGAGGAGCCCCCGTACGAGGAGGCTCCGCACGACTACTCCCCGTACGAGGAGGCCATCCCCGACGGGCTGTTCCAGAGCGATCACGCCGCCGACGCCGAGCGGGACGCGTACTACCGCAACGGCGCCGCCCGTACCGTGATCGACCCGGCGCAGCTGTTGGAGGGGATGAACGACCCGCAGCGCGAGGCGGTGGTGCACCACGGTTCGCCGCTGCTGCTGGTGGCCGGCGCGGGGTCGGGCAAGACCCGGGTGCTGACGCACCGGATCGCGTACCTGCTGGGCGCCCGGCACGTGCAGCCGGGCGAGATCCTGGCGATCACCTTCACCAACAAGGCCGCCGGCGAGATGCGCGAGCGGGTCGAGCAGCTGGTCGGGCCGCGGGCCCGGGCGATGTGGGTGTCGACCTTCCACAGCGCGTGCGTGCGGATCCTGCGCCGGGAGTCCAAGGTGCTGGGCTTCACGTCCAGCTTCTCGATCTACGACTCGGCGGACTCGCAGCGCCTGATGGGCCTGGTCTGCCGCGATCTGGACCTGGACCCGAAGCAGTACCCGCCGAAGTCCTTCACCGCGAAGATCAGCAACCTCAAGAACGAGCTGATCGACGAGGAGACCTACGCCGACCAGGCCGCCAACCCGACGGAGAAGAAGCTCGCCGAGGCGTACTTCCTCTACCAGCGGCGCCTGCGCGAGGCCAACGCGCTGGACTTCGACGACATCATCATGACCACGGTCAACCTGCTGCAGGCCTTCCCGGACGTCGCCGAGCACTACCGCCGCCGCTTCCGGCACATCCTGGTCGACGAGTACCAGGACACCAACCACGCCCAGTACACCCTGGTGCGCGAGCTGAGCGGCGGCGCCGCCGCGCACGCGCCGAAGATGACCGTCGACGGCGAGTACGTGAACCCGGCGGACGCCCGGCTGGCGCAGATCGCCCCGGCCGAGCTGTGCGTGGTCGGTGACGCGGACCAGTCGATCTACGCCTTCCGCGGCGCGACCATCCGCAACATCCTCCAGTTCGAGGAGGACTACCCGAACGCGACCACGATCCTGCTGGAGCAGAACTACCGCTCCACCCAGACCATCCTCTCCGCCGCCAACTCGGTGATCGAGCGCAACACCAACCGCCGCAAGAAGAACCTGTGGACCGCCGGCGACCAGGGCGAGAAGGTGGTCGGCTACGTCGCCGACGACGAGCACGGCGAGGCCCAGTTCATCGCGGACGAGATCGACCGGCTGACCGACAAGGGCGACGCCCGCCCCGGCGACGTCGCGATCTTCTACCGGACCAACGCCCAGTCCCGCGTCTTCGAGGAGGTGTTCATCCGGGTCGGCCTGCCGTACAAGGTGGTCGGCGGGGTGCGCTTCTACGAGCGCAAGGAGGTCCGGGACGTCCTGGCGTACCTGCGGGTGCTGTCCAACCCCGAGGACACCGTGCCGCTGCGCCGGATCCTCAACGTGCCCAAGCGCGGCATCGGCGACCGCGCCGAGGCGATGATCGACGCGCTGGCCGCCCGGGAGCGGATCAGCTTCGCCCAGGCGCTGGTGCGGGTCGACGAGGCGTACGGGATGGCCGCGCGCTCGGCCAACGCGGTGAAGAAGTTCAACGCGCTGCTGGCCGGCCTGCGGCAGGTGGTCGAGTCCGGCGCGGGCCCGGCCGCGGTGCTGGAGGCGGTGCTGGAGGAGACCGGCTACCTCGCCGAGCTGCAGGCCTCCACCGACCCGCAGGACGAGACCCGGGTGGAGAACCTCCAGGAGCTCGCCGCGGTGGCCCTGGAGTACGAGAAGGACCCGGGCGAGCGCCCCGAGGCCGAGGAGGGCGACGGTACCCCGCCGGTCGGCTCGCTGGCCGACTTCCTGGAGCGGGTGGCGCTGGTAGCCGACTCCGACCAGATCCCGGACGACGAGGAGGGCGGCGGCGTCATCACCATGATGACCCTGCACACCGCCAAGGGCCTGGAGTTCCCGGTGGTCTTCCTGACCGGCATGGAGGACGGGATCTTCCCGCACATGCGGGCGCTCAACCAGGTCAAGGAGCTGGAGGAGGAGCGCCGGCTGGCGTACGTCGGCCTCACCCGGGCCCGCCAGCGGCTCTACCTGACCCGCTCGGTGCTGCGCAGCGCCTGGGGCCAGCCCTCGTACAACCCGGCCTCGCGCTTCCTGGAGGAGATCCCCGCCGGGCTGGTGGAGTGGAAGCGCACCGGCGCGGCCGCGGTGCCGCCGTCCCGGTCCTCGGGCGGCTCCTCGTACGGGTCCTCCTCGCGGCTGTCCTCGGGCAGTGGCGGCCGTGGCGGCGGTGGCGGCGGGACGGCCTCGCCGAAGGCGGGCTGGGGCAAGTCGGCCCGGCAGCTGGCCGAGCGCGACGTGCCGACCCTGGCGGTCGGCGACCGGGTCACCCACGACAGCTTCGGGCTGGGCACGGTCGTGGCGACCATGGGCGTCGGCGACAAGGCGCAGGCGACGGTCGACTTCGGGGCGAGCACCGGGCGCAAGCAGCTGCTGCTGCGCTACGCGCCGGTCGAGAAGCTCTGACGGGAGATCGACGGGTACGGCCCGGGTGTCCGCGCTGCTGCGGGGGCCCGGGCCGTACGCGTTCTGCGGTGCGGCCCGGGTCGGCCCGGGTCGGCTCAGCGCGGGTCGAGGCCGCGGGCCAGCAGCCAGGGCAGCGGGTCGACGGGGGCGCCGCCGTCCGGGCGGACCTCGAAGTGCAGGTGCGGGCCGGTGCTGTTGCCGCTGCTGCCGGAGTACGCGATCACGTCCCCGGCCCTGACCTGGCCCTTGCGGACCCGGAACGAGCGCAGGTGCCCGTACCAGGTGCTGGTGCCGTCCCGGTCGGTGACCACGGTGAGGTACCCGTAGGCGCTGCTCCACCGGGTGGTGACGGTGCCGTCGGTGGCGGCCCGTACCGGGGTGCCGGACGGGACCGGGAAGTCGATGCCGGTGTGCCGGACCGACCAGTGGGTGCCGGCCTGGCCGAACAGCGCGCTCAGGCCGCGCGCGGCGACCGGCAGCAGGTAGTGCGGGCGCTCCGGCGGCGTCGGCAGACCGGGCGGGTCGGGCAGGGCGCCGCGCGGCCCCGTGCGGTCGGCGCGGTCGGCCGCGGCGGCTGCCGGGCCCGGGGAGGGCGGCGCGGTGCGGGCGCCGTCGGGCCGGGCGTCCGCGGCGGACGGCGCCGACGGGTGGGTGTGGTCGTGCTGGACGGCGGCCGCGGCGGCGGTGAACACACCGAGCGTGGCCGCCGAGGGCAGGGCGACCGTCAGAACGGCCGTGCGGGTGCCGCGCCGGGCCAGCCGGCGTTGCTGGGCACGGGCGTCGGTACGGGAGTTGATGGTCACGCTGCCGCCTCGGGGAGCCCACTCGGGGAAAGGGGGAGAAACCAGCCGAGACTGTAGTCCCCTGTCCCGATACCGGACAAAGTGCGCATCTCAGGAGGCGTGTCGCTGCACCAGTCCGGCGCCTCCGTCCTCGGCCTCCAGTGCGTGCCGTACCGCCTCGACCGCCAACGGGTGGGCCGGCAAGCCGATATGACCGACCGACGGGATCAGCAGATTGTCCGCCTGCAGGTCGGGATGGTGCAGCCAGGCGCCGCGGCCCGGTCGGACCACCTCGTCCAACTCACCGCGCAGCGCCGTGAAGTGCGCCCGGCAGCTCGGCGCGGGCAGTGCCAGCTCGGTCAGCAGGTCACTGCCGGGCCGGAGCTGACGGGTGACCGGGAACGGGGTCGGCAGCAGCGCCGCCGTGGTTCCCTCGTGCGGCGTGCCGAGCGTGACCACCCGGGGTGCGAGCGTGTCCCCGCCCAGCCGCTGGACGTAGTACCGGCAGATCAGGCCGCCCAGGCTGTGCCCGACCAGGGTGACCGGCCGGCCCTGGTGGGCCTCGGCGGCCCACTCCACGTGGCGGGCCAGCAGCACCGCCGCGGCCCGGACGTCCCGGATCAGCGGCGAGTAGTTGAGCGCGTGCAGATGCGCCCAGCCGTGGCGCAGCAGCTCCCGGCGGAGCGGGCCGAACACCGCGCGGTTGTCGGCCAGGCCGTGCAGCAGCAGCACCGGGCCGCGCTGGGCCCGGTCGGCCGCCGGGCCTGGCGGGCAGTCGCGCGGCCGGGGCTCGGGCACCAGCCCGGCCGGGTAGCGAACCACGTGGTGCGCGAGGGCGGCGGCCTCGGCCCCGGCGCCCCGGACGGCGCGCCCGAACGGCAGGCGGGCGGCGGCCGCCGCGGTCGACGGGCCCCCGAACGCGGGGAGTCCGATCGAAGGGGGTCCGGTCGGCGCGGGACCGGACGGCGGGAGGTCGGAGGGGGGAGGATCGGTCGGAGCGGGGTGGGTCATACGGCTCTCCCCGGGCAGGGTGGCGCGGGGGCCCCGCGGCGGACGGCGCGGGGGTGACGGGTGGGCGGTGCTGTGATTTTCCCCTCCTCTCGACGGGCGAAACGGACGCCGGGCGCGGTTGGCGCTACCCTCCCCTCAGGTCTGTTAAGAGTGGTTAACACCACACCCGTCCCGGCCGGGCCGGTCGGGTGATGGACGATGAGGTCCAGGAGGCAGTCATGGGCGTGTCAGGCCCGATCCGTGTGGTGGTCGCCAAGCCGGGGCTGGACGGCCACGACCGGGGAGCCAAGGTGATCGCCCGGGCGCTGCGCGACGCCGGTATGGAGGTCATCTACACCGGCCTCCACCAGACGCCGGAGCAGATCGTCGACACCGCGATCCAGGAGGACGCCGACGGCATCGGCCTGTCGATCCTCTCCGGCGCCCACATGACGCTCTGCGCCAAGGTGCTGGAACTGCTCCGGGAGCGCGACGCCGAGGACATCAAGGTGTTCTGCGGCGGCATCGTGCCGCCCGAGGACATCGTCGAGCTGAAGGCGCTCGGCGTCGCCGACATCTTCACCCCGGGCACCCCGACCCAGGACGTGGTGGCCTGGGTCGAGGCCAACCTGCGCGCGGCGGGCTGACCCGCCGCGCACCCCCGCCGCCGTCCGCGGCGCGGTCACCCGTCGAGTTCCGCCAGCATCGCGGCCCGGAAGCGCAGCGTCCCGGCGAGCCGGGCGAAGGTCTCGGCCCAGGCGGTGTCGGGCGCGGCATCGGCCGCCAGTGCCTCCACGGCGGGGGCCGTCCCGGGGGACAGCGCCCGTTCCGTCATGCCCAGGACCCCGCTGTGGCTCCACGGGTACGCGCCGGAACGGGCGGCCCGCTCCAGGGCGGCGACCACGGCGGTCGACAGCGGCGGCGTCCACGGTGCGGCGCAGGCCCCCAGCAGCTGGAAGGCGTCGCCCAGGCCGTGGGTGCGGACGAAGGCGGCCGTCCAGGCGGCCCGCTCGGGGGCGGGGAGCACCGACAGCAACCGGGCCGGCGATCCCGCCGCCCGCCCGGGGCCGCCCGGACGCGGTACCGGACCGAGCAGGGCCCGGGCCCAGTCGGCGTCCTGCTGGCGGACGGCGGCCCTGGCCCAGGCCTCCCGCAGGTCGTCCGTCCAGTCCGTGCCGCCGTCGCCGACCGGCAGCCGCAGCAGCTGCTCCGGGCCGAGGCCGGTGTCGGCGGACCAGATCGACAGCGGCGCGGCCGCGACGATCTCGCCGAACCACCAGGCCCGCTCGCCCCGGCCGGTCGGTGACCTGAGGGGTATGCCGTCCCGCTGCATCCCGGCGTCGCACCCGGTGGGCGGACTGACGAGCAGTCGGCGCCCATCGAGGCGGACCGCAGCCCGCGCGCGCTCCGCCATCCGGGTGGCAAGTGCGGACCCGGGCAGGGTGGAGAGCAGCTCGGCTACGGTCGCCCGGACGTTCTTGCTGCGATCGGTCAGCGCGGCCTCCAGGAACTCCTCGTCCGCCGCCGAGAGCCCCTCCTGCAAGGCGTCCAGGAACAGCACCCGGTCCTCGGCGCGCTCGGTCGACCAGGTCGAGCCGAGCAGCTCCAGCGCCTCCCGGGGACGTTCCCGGCGCAGCCGGGAGAGGTGGGTGACCCGTTCCGCGAACAGGCCCTCCTGCCAGACCTGCGAGCCGGCGGGGGCACCGGCATCGCGGCCGGTCCGGCCGGCTTCGTCGGCCGGACCGGGCTCCGGTTCGGTCGTGCTCCCCGCCATCGCCGTGTCCGCGGCCGTGCGGTGGACGAACCGCCAGTCCTGGTTCCGCTCGGCGAGCCAGCGGCCCAGCGGACCGGCCAGCGCGACCGCCCCGGAGCGCAGCTCGCTCCGGGCCCGGGCGGCGTCCAGCAGCGGCGGGACCAGCGCCGGCGGCAGCCGGTAGCCGTGGGACTGCGCCGCCTCGATCCACTGCGGCAGCAGCTCGGCGAGGTTGGCCGGCGCGGCCCCGGCCGGACGCCCGCCGACCAGCACCGCCAGCCGGCGGGCGGCGGCCTCGGGCAGCTCGGGACGGGTGTCCGCCGGGGCGGCCGGCGGGAGTTCGGGCGCGGGCAGCGGCCGGCCGCCGGCCCGGCGGCGGACCACCGCGAGCGCCGCCAGGTCCAGCAGTGCCACCGCCGGGTCGTCGCGGTCCACCGCCCGCGCGGCGGCAAGCGCCGCGGGCGGTCCGGCCGGGTCGGGCAGCGGCCGGCGATCGGTGCCCAGCAGGGCCACGGTCTCCAGCGCGGCCCAGTCGTCGGCGGTCGGGCTGAGAGTGGGGATGGTCATGGCCGGCCTCCGGTCGGGATCGCGTGCGGATGCGGGGGAGCGCCCGGATGGGGCGGACGACCCGGGAACGAGGACGAGGACGAGGATCCGGCCGGGCGGGCACCGGGCAGTGGCCGCGCGGACCGGGGGCGCACGGCTCGCGGGCGCGCGGCCCGCGGCGGGACCGGGAGGACCGGGGGGACCGGGGGGACCGGGGGGACCGGCGGGGTCACTGGCCCACCCCGATCGGCCGGCCCTGCTGCGTCCAGGCCGTCACCGGGGCGAACCCGGCGTGCCCGTACTCACCGAACAGCGTGACCGGGTGGCCCGCCGAGACCGCCGCCAGCCGCCACAGCGCCGCCTCCGGAACCGAGCCGCGGCGCACCGCGACCGCTCCGCGCCCGTCCGTCAGCTGCCAGCCCTCGGGGCCGAGCACCGGCACCACCTCGCCCAGCACCACCGGCCAGGACTCCAGCCACGGGTCCGCCGCCACCGCCTCGCCGTACGCGGCCGTCGCCCCGGCCGGGGAGAGCCCGGCGGGAGGCCCGGCGGGCCCGGCCTCCGGGGCGCCGTACCGCGGGCCGAGCACCGCCCGAAGCGGCCGGGCACCCGGGTGGAAGGCCAGCTCGGCCTCCAGCACCTGCCCGGTGGGCAGAGCGAGTTCGGGTGCCTGGCCGGGGCGGCCGAAGGCGAGCAGCAGGGCGAGGCGGCCGGTCTTGGCGCCACGCAGCCACAGCCGGCGGGTGGTCAGCCGCTCGTCGGCGGTGTCCCGGCTGCCGAGCACCTGCCACCGGTCGCGGACCGTCGGACCGGCCAGCAGCTCGGCCGTGTCGGCGGTGAACCCGACCCGGGTCCGGACCGTGGCCGCCAGCTCGGCGGGCAGCTCCGCCACCCGGCCCCAGGCGCCGGCCAGCAGGTGCAGCAGCGCGTACTCGGCGAGCAGCCCCTGCTGCGGGGTGTGCGCCAGCTCCCGGGCCCGGGTGGCGAGCCCCGGTGCTTGCGCGTCGACCATCCGGGCCGCCACCTCCTCCCAGCCGGCCGCGGCGGCGGCATGGTCGGCCAGGCCCCGGCGGACCCCGTCCGCCAGCCGCAGCCGCAGCTCCTGGGCGCCCGCCGTGACCCTCGCCTCGCGTCGCTCGGCCCGCCGCCGGGCGGCGGCCGGATCGGCCTCGGCCTTGGCCTCCGCCTTGGCGCGGGCCTTCTCGGCCCGCTGCTCGGAGGCGTCCTGACGGCTCTTCACCCACTCGGTGACCCAGTCCGGCCGCTCGGCGCCCTCGGTGATCTCCGCCGCGCCGCCGCTCCACAGCAGCAGCAGCCCCAGCACGTGCTTGCACGGGAACTTCCGGCTCGGGCAACTGCACTTGTACGCGGGCCCGGCCAGCTCGACGGCCGCCCGGTACGGCGTGCTGCCGCTGCCCTTGCACAGCCCCCACAGCACGCCCTGCTCCCAGCCGGCCCCCGACCAGGGGCCCGGCCCGGACAGCTTGCCGGCGGCCTTCAGCGAGGCCGGGTCGGGTGCGAGGGAAAGGACGTGTTCGGTGCTCCAGCGTTCCTCCATGCCCACGACGCTAGGCGCGGGCACTGACAACGGACGCGGTGTCAGTCCTTGGCCGGGTACACCTTGAAGGAGGAGGTCTCCAGCGCGAACGCGAACGGTTCCGGCAGCTCGACGGCGCGCCCGAACTCGCCGTGCTCGACCACCCGGTAGTCCCCGCCGTCGGGCCGGGAGCGCAGCTCCCAGACGCCGAGGTTCGGGTCGATGATCAGGTACAGCGGCACCCCGCTGACGGCGTACCAGAGCCGCTTCTTCGCGTAGTCGCTGTCGCGGTCGGAGGAGACGATCTCGACGGTGACCGAGACCCGGCCGGCCGGGAAGGGGTTGGCGTTGTCGGCGGCGAGCTCGTGGCTGGTCACGCTGACGTCGGGCTTGGGCTCGAACCCCTGTACCGGTGACACCAGGGCCTGCGCGGTCATCGACCACCAGCCCCGCTGGATGAACTGGCTGGAGACGGCAACCTGGATGAAGTTGTGGAACGGCGCGGCGGACGGAAGCAACACGAGCCGTCCGTCGACGAGTTCGATCCGGAACCTGTCCAGCTCCGGCATGCGCTCGAGCAGGCGCACCACGTCGTGGTCGGTCCCGGGTGTGGTCGCGGACATCGCTCGCACCTCCTCCTCCCTGCAGGGTAGCGAGCCGGGGCCGGGTACCCGGTCGTTGTCAGTGGCCCGGTGCATGGTGGTTCCAACAGGCCGCGACGTGCCTGTCCGACCTCTGCGCCGATGGTCCCCGTACCCCTCTCTGAGCCGCCCCTGCCCTGCCACAGCTGTGCCCGGCGGCCCGTATGCCAGGAGCCGATGATGACCACCGAAACCCCCGCCACCGAACTGACTGCCGAGACGTCGGCCGAGGTCCTACGGCTGCACGCCGAGGACGCCTTCGCCGGCGAACTCGCCGCGCTCGCCGCCCAGGACGACCGGCCCCGCCCCGAGCGCTGGCGGCTGTCGCCCTGGGCCGTCGCCACCTACCTGCTGGGCGGCGAACTGCCCGACGGCACCGTGATCACGCCCAAGTACATCGGCCCGCGCCGGATCGTCGAGGTCGCCGTCACCACCCTGGCCACCGACCGGGCGCTGCTGCTGCTCGGTGTGCCCGGCACCGCCAAGACCTGGGTCTCCGAGCACCTGGCCGCCGCGATCAGCGGCGACTCCACCCTGCTCGTCCAGGGCACCGCGGGCACCCCCGAGGAGGCCGTCCGGTACGGGTGGAACTACGCGCAGCTGCTCGCCCACGGCCCCAGCCGGGACGCCCTGGTGCCGTCCCCGCTGATGCGGGCGATGGCCGACGGGAAGATCGCCCGGGTCGAGGAGCTCACCCGCATCCCGGCGGACGTCCAGGACAGCCTGATCACCATCCTGTCCGAGAAGACCCTGCCGATCCCGGAGCTGGGCGCCGAGACCCAGGCCGTCCGCGGCTTCAACCTGATCGCCACCGCCAACGACCGCGACCGCGGGGTCAACGAGCTGTCCAGCGCGCTGCGCCGCCGCTTCAACACCGTCGTGCTGCCGCTGCCGGCCACCCTGGACGAGGAGGTCGACATCGTCACCCGCCGGGTCGGCCAGCTCGGGCGCTCGCTCGACCTGCCGGAGCTGCCCGGCGGCGCCGACGAGATCCGACGCGTCGTCACCGTCTTCCGCGAGCTGCGGGCCGGGATCACCGCCGACGGCCGCACCAAGGTCAAGACGCCCAGCGGCACGCTCTCCACCGCCGAGGCGATCTCCGTCGTCACCAACGGCCTCGCGCTGGCCACCCATTTCGGTGACGGCGTGCTGCGCGCGGGCGACGTGGCCGGCGGCATCCTCGGCGCGGTGGTCCGGGACCCGGTCGCCGACCGGGCGGTCTGGCGGGAGTACGTCGAGGGCGTGGTCCGCGAGCGGGACGGCTGGAAGGACTTCTACCGCGCCGCCCGCGAGTACTCCAACTGACACCCCAGCACCCCGCAGGAGGGAGGCCCGACATGGCCCACGGACCGACGCCCGCCGCAGCCGCCGCACAGGCCGCAGTCGCCCCGGCCCCGGCCGCAGCCGCCGCGCCCGCCGCACCGCCCGGCGTCACGCTGCTCGGCATCCGGCACCACGGGCCCGGGTCGGCCCGCGCCGTGGCCGCCGCGCTGCGGCAGCTGCGGCCCGACGCGGTCCTGATCGAGGGCCCGCCCGAGGCCGACGCGCTCACCGCGCTGGCCGCCGAGAAGGACCTGGTGCCGCCGGTGGCGCTGCTGGCGCACGTGGTGGACGACCCGGCGCGGGCTGCGTTCTGGCCGTTCGCGGTCTTCTCGCCGGAGTGGGTCGCGCTGCGGTACGCGGTCGAGCAGCAGGTCCCGGTCCGCTTCATCGACCTGCCGGCCGCCCACAGCCTCGCCGCCGACCCGCCGTCACCGGACGGGCCGGACGGGTCGGGGGCGCCGGACGGGCCGGGAGTGCCGGGGGGCACGTCCGGGGCGGCGGAAGGGCCCGCCACGGACCCGATCGCCGCACTCGCCGCGGCCGCCGGCCACGACGACCCCGAGCGCTGGTGGGAGGACGTGGTCGAGCACCGGGCCCCCGGCGCCGACGCGCTCGCCCCGTTCGAGGCGGTCGCCGAGGCGATGGCGGTCCTGCGCGAGGACGCGCCGGCGCTCCGCCGCGACGAACTGCGCGAGGCGTACATGCGCCAGCAGCTGCGCGCCGCCCGCCGGGCCGGCCACCGCCGGATCGCGGTGGTCTGCGGCGCCTGGCACGTCCCCGCGCTGCAGGAACTGCCCACTGTGGCGCACGACAAGGCACTGCTGGCCGGCCTGCCGAAGAAGGTGCGCACCGAGATCACCTGGGTGCCCTGGACGCACCGCCGGCTCTCCCAGCACTCCGGGTACGGCGCGGGCGTCGACTCGCCCGGCTGGTACCACCACCTGTTCACCGCCGAGCGCGACACCGTGGCCCGCTGGCTGACCAGGGTCGCCGAGCTGCTGCGGGCCGAGGACCACCCGGTCTCCTCCGCGCACGTCATCGAGGCCGTCCGGCTGGCCGGGACGCTCGCGGCGATGCGGGGCCGCCCGCTGCCCGGGCTCACCGAGACGCTGGACGCCGTACGGGCCGTCATGTGCGACGGGTCGGACGTCGCGCTCGCCCTGGTGCACGACCGGCTGGTGGTCGGCGACGCGCTCGGCGAGGTACCCGACGCGGCCCCCGCCGTCCCGCTCCAGCGCGACCTCGCCCGGCTCCAGCGCGGCCTGCGGCTCAAGCCCGAGCCGGACGACCGCGAACTCGTGCTGGACCTGCGCAAGGAACTGGACGCCGCCCGCTCGACCCTGCTGCACCGGCTGCGGCTGCTCGGCATCGGCTGGGGCGTGCCCGGACGCTCCGCGGTCAACTCCACCGGCACCTTCCGGGAGACCTGGCGACTGCGCTGGGAGCCGGAGTTCGCGGTCCGGGTGGTCGAGGCCGCCCAGTGGGGCACCACCGTCGAGGGCGCGGCCGCCGGAAAGGCGGTCGGCGAGGCCGCCCGCGCCACCGAGCTGGCCGAGCTGACGGCGCTGGCCGAGCGCTGCCTGCTCGCCGACCTGCCGGCCGCGCTGCCCGCCGTGATGCGGCTGATCGCCGACCGCGCCGCCCTGGACACCGACATCGCCCAGCTGGCCGCCGCGCTGCCCGCGCTGGTCCGCACCCTGCGCTACGGCGACGTCCGCGGCACCGACGGCGCGGCCCTCGGCGAGGTCGCCCGCGGCCTCGCCGAGCGGATCTGCGTCGGCCTGCCGGCCGCCTGCACCGGCCTCGACGCGGACGGCGCCAACGCGATGCGCTCCCACCTGGACGCGGTGCACGCCGCCGTCGGCCTGCTGGCCGCCGAGGACACCGGGGAGGACCCGGTCGCCGACCGCTGGGCCGCCACCCTGCACGCGCTGGCCGCCCGCGAGCCGTCCGGCGGACCGGCCACCGGCGCGCCGGGCGTGCTGCGCGGCCGCGCGGTCCGGCTGCTGCTGGACGACGCCCGGCTCGGCACCGAGGAGGCGGGCCGCCGGCTCGGCCTGGTGCTCTCACCGGCCGGCACACCCGCGGACGCGGCCGGCTGGGTCGAGGGCTTCCTGTCCGGCGGCGGCGCCCTGCTGCTGCACGACACCCGGCTGCTCGCACTGCTGGACGACTGGCTGACCCGGGTCCGTCCGGAGGCGTTCACCGATCTGCTGCCGGTGCTCCGCCGTACCTTCTCCGCGCTGGAGGCGGGCGTACGGCGCACCGTCGGCGAGCGGGTCGCCGCCGGACGGCTCGGTGGCCCCGCCGCCCCGGCCGAGGTGGCCGCCGCGGACCTCGACCCCGACCGGGCCGACGCCGCGCTGCCCACCCTCGCCCTGCTGCTCGGTCTGCCCGCCGGGCGGCCGGTGATCCCGCGGCAGGCCGACCGCCGGGCGGGCTGAGCGGGCGCCGGGCCGGGCAGTGGAGGGGACCGCCCGGCCCGGCGCCATCCACCACGTCCACCGCACCCGCGCCCGCCACGTGCACCTCACCCGGCACACCCATCACCTGGCACACCCACCACCCGGCACACCCACCACCCGGCACACCCATCACCTGGCACACCCATCACCTGGCACACCCATCACCTGGCACACCCATCACCTGGCACACCCACCACCCGGCACACCCACCACCCGGCACACCCACCACCCGGCACACCCACCACCCGGCACACCCACCACCCGGCACACCCACCACCCGGCACACCCACCACCCGGCACACCCACCCCCTGGCACACCCACCGCACCCACCGCACCAACCACATCCGCCGCACCCGGCCGTCAGCCGCCCGTACCGAAGGAGTGCCCGATGACCACAGCCCAGGCCGCCACCGCGCAGGCCGCCGCCGACCCCGACGGCGAGCGGCTGCGCCGCTGGCGGCTGGTCCTCGGCGGTGACGCCGACGGCACCGGCTGCACGCTGTCCGGCCGGGATGCCGCGATGGACGGCGCGCTCGCCGCGCTCTACCGGGGCTCCGGCGCCGAGCCGGGCGGCCAGGGCCGGACCGGCGGCCGCAGCGCAGGCCTGGGCGGTTCGGCCCCGCAGGTGGCGCGCTGGCTCGGCGACATCCGGGAGTACTTCCCGACCACGGTGGTCCAGCTGATGCAGCAGGACGCGATCACCCGCCTCGGCCTGGACCGGCTGCTGCTGGAGCCGGAGATGCTGGCGGCGGTCGAGCCGGACGTCCACCTGGTCGGCACCCTGCTCTCGCTGAAGCACGCGCTGCCGGAGACCACCCGGGAGAGCGCCCGTGCGGTGGTCGGCAAGGTGGTGGCCGAGCTGGAGCGGCGGCTGGCCGACCGCACCCGTTCCACCCTCGGCGGCGCGCTCGACCGCAGCGCCAGGGTCAACCGCCCGCGCCACCGCGACATCGACTGGGGCCGCACGATCCGGGCCAACCTGAAGAACTACCTCCCCGATCACCGCACGGTCGTCCCCGAGCGGCTGGTGGGCTACGCCCGCGCCCAGCGCGCGGTGAAGAAGGACGTGATCCTCTGCATCGACCAGTCCGGTTCGATGGCCGCCTCGGTGGTCCACTCGGCGGTGTTCGGTGCGGTGCTCGCCTCGATGCACAGCCTCGACACCCGGCTGGTCGTCTTCGACACCTCGGTGGTCGACCTGACCGAGCAGCTCACCGACCCGGTCGACGTCCTGTTCGCCACCCAGCTCGGCGGCGGCACCGACATCAACCGCGCCCTCGCGTACTGCCAGTCGAAGATCTCCCGGCCGTCCGAGACCATCGTGGTGCTGATCAGCGACCTGTACGAGGGCGGCATCCGGGACGAGATGCTCAAGCGGGTCGCCGCGATGAAGGCCTCGGGCGTGCAGTTCATCGCCCTGCTGGCGCTCTCCGACGAGGGCGCCCCGGCCTACGACCACGCGCACGCCGCCGCGCTGGCCGCGCTCGGCGCGCCGGCCTTCGCCTGCACCCCGGACGCCTTCCCGGACATCATGGCCGCCGCCATCGAGAAGCGGCCGCTGCCGGTGCCGGCCGACCGGTGAACCCGCCCGTCCGACCGATCGACCCGCCCGTCCGCCGGTGTCCGCGGGACACGGATTCACCCGAAGGTGTGAGCCTGGCCCGGTGCCCGCACCCCGGCGCCGCGGCCCGGGAGGGGGGTGGGCGGCAGGCCCGGGTCCGCCGGTTGTGACGGTTCTCACCAAAGCCGAGCCGGTCCCGGGCGAAACACGCCCGTCGTACGGGGATAACCTGCCACACGGACGTGACGCGCGTGTTGATTGACGGTGCGCCCGGCGCTGTGTGGGCCGCAAGGCCGCAAATCTGCGTACCTGCGCAGCCCCGACGACCCGCAGCGAAGATCCTGCCGTGGCACGCTCGTAGAGACACAATCCGCGACCACGAACAAGGACAAACACGTGGACCTGTTCGAGTACCAGGCGAGGGACCTCTTCGCCAAGCACGGTGTACCCGTGCTTGACGGCGATGTCATCGAGACCGCCGCAGACGCTGCCGCCATCGCGGAGCGCTTCGGCGGCCGCGCCGTCGTCAAGGCTCAGGTGAAGGTCGGTGGCCGAGGCAAGGCAGGTGGCGTCAAGCTCGCCGCCGACCCGGCCGACGCCGTCGCCAAGGCCGAGGCGATCCTCGGGATGGACATCAAGGGTCACACCGTCCACAAGGTGATGCTGGCCCAGACCGCGGACATCAAGGACGAGTACTACGTCTCGTTCCTGCTGGACCGCACCAACCGCACCTTCCTGGCGATGGCCAGCGTCGAGGGCGGCGTGGAGATCGAGGTCGTCGCCGAGGAGAACCCCGACGCGCTGGCCAAGATCCCGGTCGACGCCAACGAGGGCTGCACCCCGGAGAAGGCCGCCGAGATCGTCGCCGCCGCGAAGTTCCCCGCGGACGTGGCCGACCAGGTCGCCGACGTTCTGCAGCAGCTGTGGAAGGTCTTCATCGCCGAGGACGCGCTCCTCGTCGAGGTCAACCCGCTGATCAAGTCCGGCGACGGCAAGATCATCGCGCTCGACGGCAAGGTCTCGCTGGACGAGAACGCCGAGTTCCGTCAGCCGGGCCACGAGGCGCTCGAGGACAAGGCCGCCGCGAACCCGCTGGAGGCCGCGGCCAAGGCCAAGGGCCTCAACTACGTCAAGCTCGACGGCGAGGTCGGCATCATCGGCAACGGCGCGGGTCTCGTCATGAGCACCCTCGACGTGGTCGCCTACGCCGGTGAGAACCACGGCGGCGTCAAGCCCGCCAACTTCCTCGACATCGGCGGCGGCGCGTCCGCCGAGGTGATGGCGAACGGCCTGGAGATCATCCTGGGCGACACCGACGTCAAGTCGGTCTTCGTCAACGTCTTCGGCGGCATCACCGCGTGCGACGCGGTCGCCAACGGCATCGTGCAGGCGCTGGCCCTCCTCGAGGAGAAGGGCGAGGCCGTCACCAAGCCCCTCGTCGTCCGCCTGGACGGCAACAACGCCGAGCTGGGTCGCAAGATCCTGACCGACGCCAACCACCCGCTGGTGCAGCAGGTGGACACCATGGACGGTGCGGCCGACCGCGCCGCCGAGCTGGCCAACAAGTAAGGGAGAGGACTGAATCATGGCTATCTTCCTTACCAAGGACAGCAAGGTCATCGTCCAGGGCATGACCGGCTCCGAGGGCATGAAGCACACCCGCCGCATGCTCGCCTCCGGCACCCAGATCGTCGGCGGTGTGAACCCGCGCAAGGCCGGCACCACCGTTGACGTCGACGGCACCGAGGTGCCCGTCTTCGGCACCGTCGCCGAGGCCATGGAGAAGACCGGTGCCGACGTCACCGTCATCTTCGTGCCGCCGAAGTTCACCAAGGACGCCGTCGTCGAGGCGATCGACGCGGAGATCGGCCTCGCGGTCGTCATCACCGAGGGTGTCCCGGTCCACGACTCGGCCGCCTTCTGGGCGTACGCCGGTTCGAAGGGCAACAAGACCCGGATCATCGGCCCGAACTGCCCCGGCCTGATCTCGCCGGAGCAGTCGAACGCCGGCATCATCCCGGCCGACATCACCAAGTCCGGCCCGATCGGCCTGGTCTCGAAGTCCGGCACGCTGACCTACCAGCTCATGTACGAGCTGCGTGACCTCGGCTTCTCCTCGGCCGTGGGCATCGGCGGCGACCCGGTCATCGGCACCACCCACATCGACGCCCTCGCGGCGTTCGAGGCGGACCCGGAGACCAAGATCATCGTCATGATCGGCGAGATCGGCGGCGACGCCGAGGAGCGTGCGGCGGCCTACATCGCCGAGCACGTCACCAAGCCGGTCGTCGGCTACGTCGCGGGCTTCACCGCCCCCGAGGGCAAGACCATGGGCCACGCCGGCGCCATCGTCTCCGGCTCCTCGGGCACCGCGCAGGCGAAGAAGGAGGCCCTCGAGGCCGCCGGTGTCAAGGTCGGCAAGACGCCGTCCGAGACCGCTCGCCTGGCCCGTGAGCTGATCGGCTGATCAGCCCGGTAACCACCCGAGGGCGCCGCGGACGGATTCCCGTCCGCGGCGCCCTCGGCGTTTCCGCGGCTCCCGGCGGCCGGCTCCCGGCGGCCGGACAGCCCGGTCCCCGGCCCGGAGGGCCTCAGCGCAACCGGTCGGCCAGCGGTGGTACCCCGGCCGGCGCACCGGTCGGGCAGGGGCGGAACGCCGGGCAGCCCACCGGCACCGGCAGCGCCTCCACCGCGGCCGCCGTCGCCGCGGCCTCCGCCGAGGGCGACGAGGACATCATCGCGGCCTGGACCAGGACCACCGACTGCGTGCCCGCCGCCTCGCACCAGTGGCTGCGCACCCCCGCGTCGGCGCCCGGCAGCAGCGGCCCGGCGCTGCCGTTGTCCGCCGTCGTGCACAGCGGTGGCGGCGTGACCGCGGGCGAGCGGAACAGCTCGGCCGGCCCGTTCCCCAGCAAGGTCGCCACCACCGCGGCGCCGACCGCCACGGTCAGCAGCGCGGCACCGCCGGTGACCGCGCCGGTCCGCAGCCGGCTCTCCACCGTCAGCAGCCGCGGGGACGGCCGCCACGGCGTCGCACAGCCGTGCACGGCCGCCCGGTGCATCAGCTCGCCCAGCCGGTCGCCGAACCCGGGATCGGACGGATCCGGGCCCACCAGGTCGGGCACCTGCCCGGCCAGCGCCGCCCGGGCGGCGCGGATCCGCCCGGCGGCCGCCGCCGAACTCGCCTCCACCTCGACCGCCACCGCATCCGCGGGCAGACCCAGCGCGTCGTGCAGCACCACCGCCCGCCGGCGCGGCCGGGACAGCCGGCGGAGCGCCTTGAGCAGTGCCCGGTCCCGGGGGGTGAGCCGGTCCTCCGGCCCGACCCCGGCCGGGCCGACCCGGATCCGCCGGTGCGGCAGGGTGAACAGGTGCGCCCGCCGCGGGCCGCCCCGGCGCCACGGGGACAGCGCCGCGTCGAAGGCCCGCGCCCGGACCCAGCCCTCCGGGTCCGGCAGCGCCGTGACCTGCGGCCACTGCCGGGAGGCGGTGCCCAGGGCGAGATGCGCGCAGTGCACGGCGCGGTGCCGGCACCCGGTCAGCAGGAAGGTCTGCTGCACCAGCCGGTCGTGGACGGCGAGGCAGAAGTCGTCGAACTCGGGCGGAACGGCGTCCCCGCCCACCCCGCTCCCGCTCCCGCTCTCGGACCCGGCACCGGTCTCGGCCTCGCTGTCGGCGTCACGGCCCGGGCCGGGCGGTGCCCCGGCCGGGCCGGCGGCCTGCTCCGCGGCCCGTTCCACCGGTCGTTCTGCGGGTCGGCCGTCGGCCTGGTCGGCGAGCGCGGTGGCCTCCGCCGCGGACCGTACGCCCAGTTTGCGCAGTGCCCGGTGCAGCCGGGTCCGCGCCATGGCGGGCGACAGTCCCAGGTCGGCGGCGATGGCGGCCAGCTCCTCGCCGTCCGCCAGCCGGGCCAGCAACTGCGCCTCGCGGGGCGTCAGCAGCCGGAGCAGCCGGGCGGGGTCCCGCCGGGGTGGCGACGGCGTCTTGGCGGCGGCGGGCTTCCCGGAGGCGGCGGACCTCCGGTTGCGCTTCCGGGTGGTCGAAGGAGCGGTCACCGTGATCCCTCGCCCCGGCTGCTGAGCGAATGTAGGCACATGTACCGATAATCCGGGACACGGCGAAGGTTTGCCCGTTGACACGACGCAACGGGCCCCCTTGGGAGCATGAAGCCCATGACGCAGCTGATGGGCCGTCCGATCCTGGGCCTGCCGAGCGGACTGGGCACCCGCTCGACCTTCGCCGACCTGCTGACGGGGGTACGGACGGCCCTCCTGACGCTCTCCGTACCCGCTGTGCCGGTCCTGGGGCTGTGGGTGCTGGCGCCGTACTCGGACGACACCGCGGCCGGCGCGGCCCGGCTGGCCTGCGCGCTCTGGCTGCTCGGCCACGCCGCGCCGCTGGCCCGCGGGGGCGAGGCCGGGCCGGTCACCGTGACCCCGCTGCTGCTGACCGCGGTCACCCTGACGGCGCTCTACCGGGCGGGGGTCCGCCTGGGCCGGCGCGGGCGCCCGAACTGGCGCTCCCCGTTCGCCGTGGGCGCCGGCTACCTGACGGTGGCGGCGCTGGCGGTGGCCCAGTGCTCGGCCCAGGAGGCGGCACTGCGGGCCCGGCCGCTCGCGGACCTGGCCGCGGTCACGGTGCTGCTGGCCGGCGGGCTCGGGTGCGGGGTCTGGGCCGGCGCGGGACGCCTCCGGCCGGCGCTCGCCGCACTGGTCGCGCCGGCCCCGTTCACCAGGCTGCCCCGATGGTGGGCGGACGGCGGGGCGGAGGAACCGTCGGAAGGCGGGGGACCCGCATGGGAGCCGCCGCCCGGAGCGGTGTCCACGGCAGTACGGGCAGCGGCCCTCTGGCTGCTGGCGGTGGCGGCCGGCGGCGGCCTGCTGCTGACGGCGGGCGTGCTGGCGGGCGGGCCCGGCCGCTCGGCGCACACCCTCGGCGGGGGCGTGGCGGGCTGCCTCGGCCTGCTGCTCGCCTGCGCGCTGCTGCTGCCGAACGCCGTTCTGTGGGCCGCCGCCTATCTGCTCGGAACGGGCTTCGCGGTCGGTACCGGAACGGCGGTCGCGCCGATCGGGACCACGGTGGGCGCGGTACCGGAGTTCCCGCTGCTCGCCCTGGTGCCGGGGCCCGGCGGGGCGGGCTGGTGGCCGCTGCTGTGCACGGTGCCGCTGCTCGCGGCCGTGGGTCCCGCGGTGCTGCTCGGCCGGGCGGCGGCGGGGGAGCGGCCGGGGACGGACGGCCCGCGCTGGTCGGTACGGGCCACCACGGCGGCGGCGCTCGGCGCGGCGCTCACGGCGGGGCTGCTGGCGGTGCTCGCCGGCTGGGCGGCCGGCGGCTCGCTCGGAGCCGTCCGGATGTCGGAACTGGGTCCGCCACCCTGGCGGACCGGGGCGGCGGCCGCCGTCTGGCTGGCCGTCACCGCGCCGCCCGGCGCCCTGCTGGCCCGCTGGTGGGGCACCCGCGCGGACGCCCCCGCCTGGTGGCGCTGGCTGACCCGGATGGCAGTACGGCACACGGCCCGCCCGCGCGCAGCCCTCCACCACACCCTCACCCGCGCCGCCGACCTCCCCCTCCCCTTCCCCCGCACCCGCCGGAACCGCTAGCCGCTGACCACCCCACCGGCCCACCGGCCCGGCACCCCCCGAGGGGCGCGAGGAACTGCGCGGCTCGGGAGGGTACGGCGCTGCGCCTGGTCGCGGCCGTTGCCACCACCCCACCAGGGGCGCGGGGAACTGCGCGGTTCGGGAGGGTACGGCGCTGCGCCTGGTCGCGGCCGTTGCCACCGCCCCACCAGGGGCGCGGGGAACTGCGCGGGACGGGAGGGCACGGCGCCGGGCTTGGTCACGGCCGTTGCCACCACCCCACCAGGGGCGCGGGGAACTGCGCGGCTCGGAGGTACGGCGCCGCACCTTCCGCCTCGCGCAGTTCCCCGCGCCCCCGAGAGCGTGCCCCTCGCCCGGCTGCCCCCCGCCCGGATGCCCCCGGCGGGTCACCCGCCCCCGCCTCAGAGCGACTCGGGGTCCTTGAGCGTGACCAGCCAGCGCGGTGCGGGGTCGCTGACCTGGCAGCTGTGCCGGGCCTCGATGGTCGGGGCGTCCTGCACGCAGACGACGTAGTCGTTGTAGTACGTCAGCGTGCCGAACCACCCCATGGTGACCAGCACCGAGGCCGCGCCGATGAACAGCCCCGCCACCGCCGCCGGGGTCTGCGCCCCGGACGCGGCGGCCTGCGCGCCACCGGCTCCCTGCCCGCCGCCGAGCCCCGGCGCCGGAGCAGCCCCCTGCGCCGTGCGGGCACCGCGCAGCGAGCTGACCGCCCAGTACACCGCGAGGGCGCCGAGCAGCAGGGAGACCGGGAGGTAGCCGAGGAGCAGGCAGAGCAGCGCGCCGATGCCGGAGCTCAGCGCGTACCGGGCCTTCCGCTGGACCGGGTCGGTCGGGTCGAACTTGGGTGCGGGCGGCGGCGGGTTCCAGCCGCCGCCGCGGTGGCCGGGGCTCCACGGGTGCGGCGGCGGGACCTGGGGCTGCTCGCCCTGGCCCTGGTCCTCGCTGTCCGGGGCCGGCGGGCGCTGCCCGGCCGGCGGGATCCGGGGCTGCCACGGCTGATCGGGGGCGTCCGCAGGCGGCGGCGCGAACGGGTTGCGCTCGCCGGTGCTGTCTCCGCTCATGGTGTCAGCCATTCCTTCTCGTCGGTGCGGCGCTCGGGCCGCCTGCGGCCTCCCGTCGGGCGGCCTGCCGGTCAATGATCTCGCAGGCGGTCGTCGGCCGTGCGGCGCCCCACCAGGTTCGGCCGGGGCGGCCGTGCGGCGCCCCACCAGGTTCGGCCGGGGCGGCCGTGCGGCGCCCCACCCGGTCCGGGCGGGGCGGGCGGGCGAGATCCCCGTCTCAACTACGCGCGTAGCGTTGCCGGGTGGTTACGGGAGCCCTCTCACCAGCCGTTATCGTGGTGACGGTCGGCAGCCCAGCAGGGTTCCCGGGCCCGCCGTCCGGCGCGGTACCCGCGGCCCCGGCATTCCGGCTCGACCTGGCGCCGCCCGTAGTGGCCCCACCGACGGTGGACGTACCAGCGGGCACGACGACGTACGGAGAATCGCGCAGTGGCCGCTGCTTCCGCCCAAGTCTTTCCGCCCCGCACCCCGGGCCCGGCCCGGCTGGTGGTCCTGGTCTCGGGCTCCGGCACCAATCTGCAGGCGCTGATCGACGCCGCGGCCGACCCGGCGTACGGCGCCGAGATCCTGGCCGTGGGCGCGGACCGCGACGCCATCGCCGGCCTGGAGCGGGCGGAGCGCGCCGCGATCCCCTCCTTCGTGCACCGGGTCAAGGACTTCGCCGACCGCGGCGCCTGGGACCGCGCGCTGACCGGGGCGGTCGCCGCCCACGAGCCGGACCTGGTGGTGACGGCCGGCTTCATGAAGATCCTCGGCCCGGAGTTCATCGCCGCCTTCGCCGGACGGATCGTCAACACCCACCCCGCCCTGCTGCCCTCCTTCCCCGGCGCGCACGGCGTCCCGGACGCCCTCGCGTACGGCGTGAAGGTGACCGGCTGCACCGTCCACCTGGTCGACGCCGGGGTGGACACCGGACCGATCATCGCGCAGGGCGTGGTGGAGGTCCTCGACGCCGACCACCGGGACGGCGGCGAAGCGCTGCACGAGCGCATCAAGACTGTCGAGCGCCAGTTGCTCGTCGACGTCGTGGGCCGACTGGCCCGCGAAGGTCACCGCATCGAAGACCGAAAGGTATGGATTCCGGCATGAGCGCCGCCTCCAGCACTACTCCCGTCTCCGAGAACGTACGCCCGATCCGGCGTGCCCTGATCAGCGTGTACGACAAGACCGGGCTGGAGGAGCTGGCCCAGGGCCTGCACGCCGCCGGCGTCGCCATCGTCTCCACCGGCTCGACGGCCGGCCGGATCGCCGCGGCCGGCGTGCCGGTCACCGAGGTCTCCGAGCTGACCGGCTTCCCGGAGTGCCTGGACGGGCGCGTGAAGACGCTGCACCCCCGCGTGCACGCCGGCGTCCTCGCCGACCTGCGCCTGGAGTCGCACCGCGCGCAGCTGGCCGAGCTCGGCGTCGAGCCGTTCGACCTGGTCGTGGTGAACCTCTACCCGTTCAAGGCCACCGTCGCCTCCGGCGCCACCCCGGACGAGTGCGTCGAGCAGATCGACATCGGCGGCCCGTCGATGGTCCGCGCGGCCGCCAAGAACCACCCCTCGGTCGCCGTGGTGGTCGACCCGGCCCGCTACGCCGACGTCCTGGACGCCGTCGAGGGCGGCGGCTTCGACCTGGCCACCCGCAAGCGGCTGGCCGGTGCCGCCTTCGCCCACACCGCCGCCTACGACGTCGCCGTCGCCTCCTGGTTCGAGGCCGGCTACGCGCCGAGCGACGAGCGCTTCCCCGAGTTCCTCGGCGCCACCTGGGAGCGCCAGAACGTGCTGCGCTACGGCGAGAACCCGCACCAGGGCGCCGCGCTGTACAGCGACGGCACCGGCGGCCTCGCGGGCGCCGAGCAGCTGCACGGCAAGGAGATGTCCTACAACAACTACGTGGACACCGACGCCGCCCGCCGCGCCGCCTACGACCACGCCGAGCCGGCCGTCGCCATCATCAAGCACGCCAACCCGTGCGGGATCGGCATCGGCGCGGACGTCGCCGAGGCGCACCGCAAGGCGCACGCCTGCGACCCGCTGTCCGCCTTCGGCGGGGTGATCGCGGTCAACCGCCCGGTCACCGTGGAGCTGGCCGAGCAGATCGCCGAGATCTTCACCGAGGTCGTGGTCGCCCCGGCGTACGAGGACGGCGCCGTCGAGGTGCTGGCCCGCAAGAAGAACATCCGGGTGCTGCGCGCCCCCGACGCCCCCGCCAACCGCACCGAGGTCCGCCCGGTCTCCGGCGGGGTGCTGCTCCAGGAGGCCGACCGGATCCACGCCGAGGGCGACGACCCGAAGACCTGGACGCTGGCCACCGGTGACGCGCTGTCCGAGGCGGAGCTGGCCGAGCTGGCCTTCGCCTGGCGGGCCTGCCGGGCCGTCAAGTCCAACGCGATCCTGCTGGCCAAGGACGGCGCCTCGGTCGGCGTCGGCATGGGCCAGGTCAACCGGGTCGACTCCGCCAAGCTCGCGGTCGCCCGGGCCGGCGAGCGGGCGCAGGGCTCGTACGCCGCCTCCGACGCGTTCTTCCCGTTCCCGGACGGTCTGCAGGTGCTGCTCGACGGCGGCGTCAAGGCCGTGGTGCAGCCGGGCGGTTCGGTCCGTGACGAGGAGGTCGTGGCGGCCGCCGCCGCGGCCGGGGTGACGATGTACCTGACCGGCACCCGGCACTTCTTCCACTGACCCGGGGACACCGGCCCGGGCCGGTGTGGCCCGGGAGACGCCGAAGGGCCCGTACCCCGCGCGGGGTACGGGCCCTTCGGGCTGTCCGGATCAGCCGGCCCGGGACTACTGGGCCTTGACGACCACGGTGCTCATGATCTTGTCCGCGAAGGTCTGCTTCTTCGCGTCCCACAGCGGCCACAGCAGGCCGATGCAGCAGACGCTGTCCAGGATGTGCAGCGCCTCACGGCCGAAGGCCGCGCCGAAGCTGAGCTTCTGACCGTCCGACTCGCGCACCATGCGGATGCTGACGGCCTTCTGGCCGAGCGACTGGCCGGTCGCCTTCATGGCCGCGATGCCCGCCCAGACCAGCACGTTCGCCAGCAGGATGCCGGCGTAGTACCCGCCCATGCCGGTGGTCTCGGTGTGCGGGTAGCCGCTCGCCGAGTAGGTGGTGGTGACCGACGGCTTGAGCGCGACGAAGACCACGATCCACGGGATCAGGCCGACCACGATGTGGTCGATCAGGTACGCCACCACGCGGCTGCCCCAGCCCGCGTAGAAGTTCTGCACCATGCCCGCGTTGGAGTACGGACCGGTCGGGTACGCGTAGCCCTGCTGCGGCGGGATGCCGTAGCCCTGCTGCTGGGGCGGCGGCGCCTGCTGCGGGTAGCCGTAGCCGGGGGCCGGCGGCGGCGCCTGCTGCGGGTAGCCGTAGCCCGGCGGCGGCGGGGGCTGCTGGCCGTACGGGTTGTTCGGGTCGGGCGGGTAGCTCATCTCTGCCTCCGGGCAGGAAAGGGACAGCGGGACGGGACAGGAGGATTCCTGTGACGGACGGGCAGTTGAGGTGCCGACCGGGTGGGACATTAGCGGAAGATACTGACACCGCGCGGGTCAATAGCGGGTCAGCAACCGTCAGGAACGCGTCGGCTCAGGGCCGGGAGATGCCCAACCGGTGCAACTGCCAGGCCCAGGAGAGTGCGGCGGCGGCGGCGATCAGCGCGTTCCGCCGGCCGTTCGGCAGCTCCCACCACCAGCGCCCGGCGCCCAGCGGGGCGAACAGCAGGCCGACCGCGGCCACCACGGTGACCGGGTTGGCGGCCACCGAGGCCAGCAGGTCGCCGTGGCCGGCCTCGATGAACACCGTGGTGCTGCCGCAGCCCGGGCACGGGATGCCGGTGAACCGGCGCAACGGGCAGAGCACACCGGGGTCGTGGGCGTCGTGCAGCTGCGCCACCGCCACGGCGGCCACCAGCCCGCCCGCGCCGCGGGCGAGCACGCGCAGCCAGGCACCCTTGAGGGTGCCGGCGGTGGCGGCCCAGCGGGTGGCCAGGGCGGAGGCGGACAGCGCGGTCACGGCAGGTTCTTGGTCAGGGTGTCGTAGAAGACCAGGCCGGCGATGCCGATCAGGATCGCGAGGGTGCTGAGCGCGATGCCGCCGATCGCCTGGGTGCGGCCGACGCCGGTCTTCTGCGCCCGGTTCAGCCCGGCGATGCCGAGGCCGAGCCCGATCGGGCCGAGCATGGCGCCGTAGAAGCAGATGACGATGCCGGCGAAGCCGAGCGCCATGGCGGCCGTCGCCATGCTGTTCGGTTCGGCGACCGGCTGCGGCGGGAAGTAGGGCTGCGGCTGCGGCTGGTAGGGCTGCTGCTGGGGGTACCCGTAGGCGGGCTGCTGGACGGGTGGCGGTACGGGCTGCTGGTACGGCGAGGGCGGCGGCGTGCCGTACGGCTGCTGCTGCGGCGGACCGTAACCGCCGTACGGATCCGGCGATTGGTACGGATTGCTCACTGTCGTCTTCCCCCGAGATCGTCCCCAGATCGTCCCGCACCGGCCCGGTCGGCCCGTCACCGGGTCGTGGGCGGCAGGATGGCCCGGCCTTATCGTCCGGTGTCGCGCCCCGTGCTGTCCAGCCGCGTCCGCAGGGCGCACACAACTGTGGCGCAACCGCAATCAGAGGCACACGTTCCGTATCGGCGCCGCGGGCGGCCACCCGCGCACGGACTCCGGCGCCGATCCAGGACAATGGGGCCATGACTGCCCAGATTCTCGACGGCAAGGCCACCGCTGCCGCGATCAAGTCCGAACTCGCCGTCCGCGTGGCGGCCCTCAAGGAGCGGGGCATCGTCCCCGGCCTCGGCACCGTCCTGGTCGGCGACGACCCGGGCAGCCGCTGGTACGTGAACGGCAAGCACAAGGACTGCGCCGAGGTCGGCATCGCCTCGATCCAGCGCGAGCTGCCCGCCACCGCCACCCAGCAGGAGGTGGAGGACGTGGTCCGCGAGCTGAACGCCGACCCGACCTGCACCGGCTACATCGTCCAGCTGCCGCTGCCCAAGGGCCTGGACCCCAACCCGGTCCTGGAGCTGATGGACCCGGACAAGGACGCCGACGGCCTGCACCCCACCTCGCTCGGCCGGCTCGCGCTCGGCATCGAGGGCCCGCTGCCCTGCACCCCGTACGGCATCGTCGAGCTGCTGCGCCGGCACAAGGTCGAGATCGACGGCGCGGACGTGGTGGTGCTGGGCCGCGGCGTCACGGTCGGCCGCTCGATCGGCCTGCTGCTGACCCGCAAGAGCGAGAACGCCACCGTCACCCTCTGCCACACCGGCACCCGGGACCTGGCCTCGCACCTGCGCCGGGCGGACATCGTGGTGGCCGCGGCCGGCGTCGGCCACCTGGTCAAGGCGCAGGACGTGAAGCCGGGCGCGGCCGTGCTCGACGTCGGCGTCAGCCGGGACGGCGAGGGCAAGATCGTGGGCGACGTGGAGCCGGCCGTGGCCGAGGTGGCCGGCTGGATCTCGCCGAACCCGGGCGGTGTCGGCCCGATGACCCGCGCGATGCTGCTGAACAACATCGTCGAGGCGGCCGAGCGCCGCGCCGGCCACTGATCCGCCGTGGCGGCTGAGGTGACGCGCCGCACCCGGCGCCGTCCGGCGCGGACCACCGGGACGCTGCCGCCGGAGGGCGCCGGCTCGGCGCTCGACGGTGGCCATCCGCTGCCGGTCCGGCAGTGGCCGATAACGCTGGTGCTGGCCGTGGCCGCGGTCGGCCTGGCCATCACCTTCGCCGGTGGTTTCAAGATCGGCGTGTTGACGATCGGCTCCTCGCTGCTGCTCGGCGCCGTGCTGCGGCTGGTCCTGCCCGAGGTCGGACTGCTGGCCGTCCGCAGCCGGTTCACCGACGTCTCGGTGCTGAGCGTGCTCGGCGCGGTGATCGTGCTGCTCACCCTGGTGGCCCAGCCCGATCCCTGGCTGGAGCTCCCGGTGCTCGACAACATCGGCAACCTGATCGGCCGCCAGCGGCACTGACCGCGGCACCGACGGCGGCCGTCGGGGGTCCGGTCCGGCTCCGGACCGGGCCCCCGACGCCGTTCCCCGGGCCGGGCCGCCGGCTCGCCGGGCCGTGTGACGCATCAGCCACGCCCGTACGCACCCGGGTCGGGCCCGTTGCGATAGCCTGAGCCAGTTCTCTCGATGTCGAGAGATCATCCTCGGCTCCAGCGCCGACGTGCCTGGGGCACGTCGGCGATTTGCTGGAGTAGGCAGAAATGACTCGCACCCCCGTCAATGTCACCGTCACCGGAGCGGCCGGCCAGATCGGCTACGCCCTGCTCTTCCGCATCGCCTCGGGCCACCTGCTCGGCGCCGATGTGCCGGTGAACCTCCGCCTCCTGGAGATCCCCCAGGGTCTGAAGGCCGCCGAGGGCGTCGCCATGGAGCTCGACGACTGCGCCTTCCCGCTGCTGCGTGACATCACCATCACCGACCAGGCCGCCACCGCCTTCGACGGCGCCAACGTGGCCCTGCTGGTCGGCGCCCGCCCGCGCACCGCCGGCATGGAGCGCGGCGACCTGCTCTCCGCCAACGGCGGCATCTTCGGCCCGCAGGGCAAGGCCATCAACGACCACGCCGCGGACGACATCAAGGTCCTGGTGGTCGGCAACCCGGCCAACACCAACGCCCTGATCGCCCAGCGCAACGCCCCCGACGTGCCGGCCGAGCGGTTCACCGCGATGACCCGCCTCGACCACAACCGCGCCGTCGCGCAGCTCGCCAAGAAGGCCGGCGTGACCGTCGAGGACATCAAGAAGGTCACCATCTGGGGCAACCACTCCGCCACCCAGTACCCGGACCTCTTCCAGGCCGAGATCGCCGGCAAGAGCGGCTTCGAGGCCACCGGCTCGGACCTCGCCTGGGTCGAGAACGACTTCATCCCGACCGTCGCCAAGCGCGGTGCGGCGATCATCGAGGTCCGCGGCGCCTCCTCGGCCGCCTCGGCCGCCAACGCCGCCATCGACCACGTCCACACCTGGGTCAACGGCACCCCGGCCGGCGACTGGACCTCGATGGGCATCGTCTCCGACGGCTCGTACGGCGTGCCCCAGGGCCTGATCTCCTCGTTCCCGGTCACCACCAAGGACGGCAAGTTCGAGATCGTCCAGGGCCTGGAGATCTCCGACTTCTCCCGCGCCCGGATCGACGCCTCGGTCCGCGAGCTGGCCGAGGAGCGCGACGCCGTGCAGGAGCTGGGCCTGATCTGATCCGGCGGCCCGGCCCGCGGCCGGGCACCGTCGGCCCGAAGGCCGGAGGCCGGACACCCCCCGGGGGGTGTCCGGCCTCCGCCGTCCGCAGCCCGTCACGGCCTCAGCGCCGCACCAGCAGCGCCACCGAGATGCCGGAGACGCGCTCCACCGTGGTCAGCCGGTAGCGCTCCTGCAGGGCCTGGGCGGCCGCGGGGACGACCGTGCTGAACGGGTCGCCGCCGTCGTCCTTGGAGACCAGCCAGACCCGGGGCTCGTCACCGAGGCAGGCGGCCGGGTCGGGGCACAGGCCCGGCCACAGGTCGGCGCGGTCCTTGCCGCTCTTGCCCGCCAGGACGTCCCGGGGCCTGATGTCGTGCGGCAGGTAGTACTCGACGCCGGTGTCCACGCCCCACCACAGTTCCTTCTGCTGCTGGCCGTAGGCGGCGCCGTCCCCCGGCTGGTAGTGCGCGGCGACGATCCCGGCCGCCGCCCGGTAGTCGAGCGGGACGAACCAGGTGACCGGGTCCGGGTAGACGTAGTCGGCGTGCGAGAGGTCCTGGTGCATCGCCACCTGGCCGGGCAGCGCCAGCAGCCCGAGCGTGACCAGGGCCGCGACGATGCCGCGGATCCTGACCAGCGCGATCCCGGCCCCCGCCACCACGGCCCACGCCGGCAGCACGAAGAACAGGTACTTCGGCATGAAGTACGAGACCTTGGCCTGCTGGGAGATCTCCCAGATCGCCAGCACCGGCAGTACCGCCGAGGCCAGACCGAGCACGGCGGGGATCTTCCGGCCGGTTCCCCAGGCCAGCGCACCGGCCAGGATCAGCGCGCCGGTGAGCAGGCTGCTGCCGAACAGCTGGAACCAGATGGTGCCCAGGGAGTCGAGGTTCGGGTGGGCGATCCAGCCGATCTGACGGCCCGCCTGCTGCTCGCCCAGCCGCACCAGCGGGTACGCGGACGCCACGCCGACCCCGGCGGCGACCGCGAAACCGACCGGCAGCCGCCAGTTGCGGCGGTCCTTCCACCAGTACAGGAGGACGCCGAGGCCGTGCGGGACCAGGAAGACCAGCGACACCAGGTGCAGGTAGGCGGCGGCCGAGACCGCCACCGCGTAGCAGAGCCAGCGCAGCACACCCGGCCGCTCGACCGCGCGCAGCAGCAGCAGCAGGGCCACCGCGGCCACCATGACCACGAACGCGTAGGAGCGGGCCTCCTGGCCGTACCGCGCCACGGTCGGGATCAGCGCGAAGACCAGGCCCGCGGTCAGCCCGGCACGCGGCCCGAACATCCGGCGCCCGGCCAGCGCCACGCAGCCGGCCGCCACGGCCATCGCCAGGACGGTCGGCAGCCGGAGCATGGCGGGGGAGTCGCCGAACACCTTCACCCAGAAGTGCAGGGTGAGGTAGTAGGCGCCGTGCACGGCGTCGACGTTCTGCAGCATCGCCAGGATCGCCGCGGTCGGCCGGCGCACCACCGACAGCGTGGCCAGTTCGTCGTGCCACAGCACGGGCCCGCTGATCCGGTAGAGGCCCAGGGCCAGGGTGGCGAGGGCCGGCAGCAGCCAGACGGTGCGGACGACGGCCCACAGCCCGCGCGGCGGGGCGGGGCGGCCGCCGTGCCGGCCGTGCGGGCGTTCGCCGGATTCATCCGGGGAGCCGGGGTCGGTGGAGTGGGACGACTGCGTCGGAGCGGTCCGGGCCATTGATCCTGCCGGTATCGGTGGCGAGCGCTGCTGGCGGGAACTCCGGGGCAGGGCTCGACGGAAGGGGGAAGAGTAGAACCTTGCGGCACATTGTGCCGGTTCGACCGTGCGGCTGCTAAGCCCCCTCACGGTCCTAGGATGGCCGACTGTGAGCGAAACCCTGCAGGACGCGGCGCTCGTCCTGGTCTTCATCATGCTGGGCGGCCTCTTCAACGTCGCCGAGATCTCGCTGATCTCGCTGCGCGAGGGCCAGATCCGGGCGCTGGAGTCGGCCGGCACCCGCCGCGCCTCCCGGGCCGCGCACCTGGCCGCCGACCCGAACCGCTTCCTGGCCGCCGTCCAGGTCGGGGTGACCTGCATGGGCTTCCTCTCCGCCGCCTTCGGCGCGGACACCCTGGCGGGCAAGCTGGCCCCCGTCTTCGTGGGCCTGGGCCTGTCCGAAGGGGTGGCCGACGCCGTCGCCCTGGTCGGACTCACCCTGGTGATCAGCTACGCCTCCCTGGTGCTCGGCGAGTTGACGCCCAAGCGGATCGGCCTGCAGCGGGCCGACTCGATCGCCCTGCTGGCCGCGCCGGTGGTCGACGTGATGTCGGTGGTGCTGCGCCCGGTGATCTGGCTGCTCGGCCACTCCACCAACCTGATGGTCCGGCTGCTGGGCGGCGACCCGTCGGCCGGCCGCGGTTCGATGAGCTCGGAGGAGCTGCGCGGCCTGGTCGCCGCCAACACCGAACTCGGCAGCGACGAACGGGCCCTGATCGCGGACGTGTTCGCGGCCGGCGAGCGCCAGCTTCGCGAGGTGATGGTGCCGCGCACCGAGGTCACCTTCCTGGACGCCGAGCGGCTGGTCTCCGAGGTCCGCCCGGAGACCGACTCCGCCCCGCACTCCCGCTACCCGGTCGCCGAGGGCTCGTACGACGCGGTGACCGGGTTCGTGCACGTCCGCGACCTGTACGGCGCGCGCGGCACGCCGGCCGCCCGGGTCCGCGACCTGGCCCGGCCGGTGAAGCTGCTGCCGTCCACCAAGCGGGTGCTGGAGGCGATGAGCGAGATGCGCCGGGAGGGTCACCACCTGGCGATCGTGGTCGACGAGTACGGCGGCACGGCCGGCATCGTCACCCTGGAGGACCTGGTCGAGGAGCTGATCGGCGAGATCCGGGACGAGTACGACGCCCAGGACACCACCGCCACCCGCCGGCTCGCCGGCGGCGGCGTGGAGCTGGACGGCCTGCTCAACCTCTCCGACTTCACCGAGGAGACCGGCGTGACCCTGCCCGAGGGCCCGTACGAGACGGTGGCCGGCTTCGTGGTCCGCGAACTCGGCCGGCTCCCCGAGCCGGGGGACCAGGTGCCGGTGGAGGGCGGGGCGCTGCTGACCGTCGCCAAGCTGGACGGCCGCCGGATCGAACGCATCAGGGTGAGTGCCGTCACACTGTCGATTCCTCCAGGGGCGGAAGTTTCCTGAGCGGTCGGTGAAGCTGGAACAATGGCCCGCATGGTCAATGCAGCCGCCACCGGTCCGGTGAAGGACCGTCCTCGGGTCCTCTCCGGAATCCAGCCCACCTCGGGCTCCTTCCACCTCGGCAACTACCTCGGCGCCGTGCGCCAGTGGGTGGACCTGCAGGAGGAGAACGACGCCTTCTACATGGTGGTCGACCTGCACGCGATCACCGTGGAGCAGGATCCGGACACGCTGCGCCAGAACACCCGGATCTCCGCCGCCCAGCTGCTCGGCGCGGGCCTCGACCCGGAGCGCTGCACCCTGTTCGTCCAGTCGCACGTGCCCGAGCACGCGCAGCTCGGCTGGGTGATGAACTGCCTCACCGGCTTCGGCGAGGCCGCCCGGATGACCCAGTTCAAGGACAAGTCCGCCAAGCAGGGCAGCGACCGCACCTCGGTCGGCCTGTTCACCTACCCGATCCTGCAGATCGCCGACATCCTGCTCTACCAGGCCGACGCGGTGCCGGTCGGTGAGGACCAGCGCCAGCACCTGGAGCTCACCCGGGACCTCGCCGAGCGCTTCAACAGCCGCTACGCGCCGACCTTCACGCTGCCCAAGCCGTACATCCTCAAGGAGACGGCCAAGATCCTGGACCTCCAGGACCCGACGGCCAAGATGAGCAAGTCGGCCTCCTCCGCCAAGGGCCTGGTCAACCTGCTGGACGACCCCAAGGTCAGCGCCAAGAAGTTCAAGAGCGCGGTGACCGACACCGGCACGGTGGTCTCCTACGACGAGGAGAACAAGGCCGGCGTCTCCAACCTGCTGCGCATCCACTCCGCGCTCAGCGGGCAGTCGGTTGACCAGCTGGTCGAGCACTTCGAGGGCAAGATGTACGGCGCCCTCAAGACCGAGCTGGCCGAGCTGTTCACCGACTGGGTGACGCCGTTCCAGGCCCGCACCCAGGCGTACCTGGACGACCCGGCCGAGCTGGACCGGGTGCTGGGCCTCGGCGGCGAGAAGGCGCGCGCCGTCGCCTCCGAGACGCTGGCCACGGTCTACGACCGCATCGGCTTCCTGGCGCCGAAGCGCTGATGCCGGTGGAGCGCACCCCCGGCGGTGACGGCCTCGGCGAGGCCGTCACCATCGGCGTGTCCATCACCGTTCCCGAGCCCTACGGCGCGCAGATCCAGGACGCCAGGGCCGGGCACGGCGACCCGCTGGCCCGCTCGATACCGACGCACGTCACCCTGCTGCCGCCGACCCCGGTCGACCCGGCCGCGCTGCCGGCCGTCGAGGCGCACCTGCGGGCCGCGGCCACCGGCCACCGGCCGTTCCGGATGCTGCTGCAGGGCAGCGGGACCTTCCGCCCGGTCTCCCCGGTGGTCTTCGTCCGGGTCGAGGAGGGCGCGCAGGAGTGCCGCGCGCTGGAGGCGGACGTGCGCTCCGGGCCGCTCGCCCGCGAGCTGGCCTTCCCGTACCACCCGCACGTGACGGTCGCGCACGGCCTGCCCGACCCGGTCCTGGACCGGGCCTTCGAGCAGGCGCGGGGCTTCCGGGCGGTCTTCGAGGTGGCCGGCTTCAGCCTCTCCCGGTTCGGACCGGACGAGGTGTGGCGCCCCTGGCGGACCTTCGGCTTCGGCGGCTGACCCCGCACCCCGCGACGCAGATGCGCAACTGCCCCCGGGGACCGTCCGACGGTCCCCGGGGGCAGTCGCGTACGGTCAGCCCTGCTGCGGGTCCTGCCCCAGCAGCGCGTCCACCACCCGGGCCGAGGCCTGCCCGTCGTCCAGGTCGCAGTACGCCTCGCGGAACGCCTGGTACCGGTCCCGGTGGCCGGCGACCGCCGCGTCGACGTCGCGCAGCGCCGCGACCAGCTCCTCGGAGGTGGCCAGCAGCGGCCCGGGTGCCTGCGCCTCGAAGTCGAAGCTGAAGCCCCGCAGATTGTCCCGGTAGTGCTCCAGGTCGTAGGTGAAGAACAGCATCGGCCGGCCGGTGCTCGCGAAGTCGAACATCGACGACGAGTAGTCCGTCACCAGCACGTCGGCGATCAGCAGCAGCTCCGCCATGTCGGGGTAGCTGCCGACGTCCCAGACGTAGCCGTCACCGGCGCCCGGCACCTGGCCGCAGGTCACCTCGTGGCCGCGGACCAGCAGCACCTGGTCCTCGGCGAGCGCCGCGCGGGCCGCCGCCACGTCGATCCGCAGGTCCAGCTGGTACCCGTCCTGCGGCCGGCGGCGGTCCTCCCGGAAGGTCGGCGCGTACAGCACCACCTTCTTGCCCTCCGGCAGGCCCAGGCGCTCGCGCACCCGCTCGGCGGTCTTCTCCCGGTCCGAGGCGAAGAGCAGGTCGTTGCGCGGGTAGCCGGTCTCCAGCACCTCGCCCTCGAACTTGAACGCCCGCCGCAGCACCGGCGTCGCCCAGCGGCTGGCGGACACCAGCATGCTCCAGTGCGGTACCTCGGCCTCCAGGTGCTCCAGGTACTCGGAGTCGGTGAACCAGACCTTCTCGAAGTCGTGGCCGACCCGCTTGAGCGGGGTGCCGTGCCAGGTCTGCAGCACCACCTGGCCCGGCCGCCGGGTGAAGAACGGCGGCAGGTGGGTGCTGGTCACCACGTACTTGGCGGTCGCCAGCGCCTCGTACCACTCCGCCGACAGCCGGCGCAGCGGCTCGACGCTGCTCGGCGCCTCGGTCTGCAGGTCGTCGGTGGTCCACAGGTGACGCAGCGCGCCGCCGCGGCGCACCAGCTCCTCGTGCACGGCCCGCGGCGAACCGGCGTACCGGCTGCCCAGCGCCGCGTGGTAGACCACGGTGTCCGACAGCGGCCGCTGCTGCATCGACGGGAACGCCTCGCGCAGCTGGCGCTGGCGGAAACCGCTGCGCTCCTCCGGATCCAGTATGTCGTGGGACTCCAGCGACAGGGTGTCGTACAGCCGGCGCTCCAGCGCGATCCGCTTGCCGCGGGCCTGCACCTCCAGCGGCAGCCCGCCGTGGCAGGACGGCGCGAGCAGCGCCGGCGGCCACAGGCTGTCCGCGGGCGCGCCGACCGGCCGGAAGAACACCTCCCAGGTGCCCTTGCGCAGCGGCACCCGGCCGGCGAAGCTCGCCGTCGGCACGGCCGGCAGCGCGGCCTTGAACCGGCCGTCCGCGATCTCCACCGGGTAGCGGTGCTCCTCCTCGCGCCACAGGTGCCGGACCACCAGCTCGTACCGGTGCACCCCGGGCAGCGGGAAGCTGCCGCCGAGCAGGAAGCCCTCGCCGCCGTCGGCCGCGGTGATCTCCTCGACCACCGGCTGCAGCACCTGGTCGGCGAACTGCAGGTACCCGCTGGGGGAGGGCTTGGAGTACAGCGCCCGGGTGTGGTCGCCGATCGGCAGGTCCAGGTGCTCGGGGACGGTGCGCTCGTCGACCACCACCGGCAGCGTGCTGCCGTCGGCCAGCAGCAGCTCCACGTCCCAGCGGTCGCGCAGCCGCTCCTCGGAGGCCGGGTCCAGGGCCGCCCAGGACTCGCGCACCTCGGTCAGCCCCGCGATCGCGAAGGAGGAGCTGAACGGGACCTGACGGCCGGTCGGCACGCCGAGCTCCAGGGGCAGGACCAGCGCGCGGTCCGACTCGACGTGCTTGAGCCGCAGCCGGGCCCCGGCCAGGTCCGCACCGGACCCGACCATCCCGGACAGCGCGACGGTGCCGCGCTCGCCGGTCACCTTGACGACCCGCGCGCGCACCCGCTCCACCCGCAGGTTGAGGTGGCCGTCCTTGAGCCACGGGACGATCCGCACGTCCTGCTCGACCCAGTGCACCGGCGGGTACTCACCGGTGTCGCTCCAGCCGCCGGACACCCGGCCCTTGTACACGCCGCCCTTGCCGACGCCGGCCACCAGCACCCGCCAGGAGCCGTCCTTCCACTGCCCGCGGTGCTTCAGCCGCTCCGGGTCGATCGAGGCGGTGAACCCGGCCCAGTCGCAGCTGTACAGCGAGTGCGGGGAGCTGGCGGTCGCCTCCGGGCTGTACATCGCCTTGGTCGGCACCGCCACCACCCGGCGGCCGCTGCTCTCGCGCAGCACCAGGCCCTTGACCATGTCGTGCCGGTTGGTGGCGCCCAGGTGCTCGGGGAACGCGTGCCCGGTCAGGTGCAGCCGGCCCTCGCTCCACTCGGCGTCGTACAGCCGGCTGCGCATCACCAGCGCGTTGTCCAGCCGCAGCACGTCCGCCGGGACGCTCTTGCGCCCGCCGCGCAGGAACGGGTAGTCGGCGTACGGGCGCAGCAGCCCGCGGGCGGGCGCGGCGCCGTTGCTGTCCTTCTCGAACCGCAGCTGCTCGACCAGCTCGGCCATCCGGTTCTGCACCGTCAGGTGGTACTTCAGCCGCAGCGGCGCCCGCAGCTTGCGGACCTGCTCCGGGCCGATCGCGCGCAGCAGCCGGGCCACCGACTCCTGGTACGCGTCCCGGTACGCCTGGTCGCCCTCCAGCACGGACCAGAAGAACATCGGGATCTCCTCGACGAGGTTGTTCTCGTCGTAGGAGCGCAGGTAGCGGCGGAACTTCGGGTCCTGCTGCTCCTGCAGCCAGGCCCGCACCAGCTCCATCGACTTGACCCGGTCGATGACGCCCTTGGGGTTGAACTTCATCTGCGTGATCGACATCTCGCCGACCTCGCGCTCCCGCCAGTGGTAGATCGGCTCGGAGAGCACGTCCACGCTCTTGGCGAGGTAGTGGTGCGGCACGCTGACCGGGGCGTCCTCGTACAGGATGCCCTCGGGGTAGAGGATGCCGGCGGCGTCGAAGAAGGACCGCCGGTACACCTTGTTCCACGCCGTGCGGTCGGTGACCAGGGTGGGGATGTCGGTGATGTGGGTGGTGAGCCGGGTCTCCTTGAAGGGCTTGCGGTGACCGCCCGACGGATAGAAGCCGATCGCCCGGAAACGCAGCACGTTGCCGGTGGCGAAGTCGGAGCCGGTCTGGTCCAGGGTGCCGATCATCAGCTCGTAGGCGCTCGGCGGCAGGGTGTCGTCACTGTCCACGAAGGCCAGGAACTCGGTGCCGTCGGCGATGTTCCGGTACCCGGTGTTGCGGGCGGCGCCGAGACCCTTGTTCACCTGCTTCACCAGCCGGAACCGGGAGTCCTTGGCCGCGTAGGCCTCGGCGATGGCGGCACTGGAGTCCTTGGAACCGTCGTCGACCATGACGCATTCGAAATCGCCGAAGGTCTGGGCGGCGATCGAGTCCAGGCACTCTTCCAGGTAGCGCTCGACGTTGTAGATCGGGACGACGACGGAGAGGCGGGGGGCCATCGGCTGCGCAGAGCCTTTCATCAGGTGGTGCGACCGCTCTGCCCGATTTCGGGTGAACCGGGCACTTACCGCCAGCGATCCTACCTTCCGGATCCCACGGGCGGTCCGCGCGCCCGGCCCGAAGGCGCACCGCCGCGACCGCGCCGCCCCCGCGGCGCACCGCCCGGACGTGCGCCGCCGGGCCCCGCCGGGCTAGGGTGCGGCTGGCCCGCCCCCGGCCCCGGCCGTCCCACCGCACCCCGGCGGGGCCCGGCGCCGTCCTGGAATGAGTGATCCCATGCCCCGCTTCAGCGTGATCGTCCCGGTCTACCAGGTGGAGGACTACCTGGCCGAGTGCCTCGACTCGGTGCTGGCGCAGTCCTGCCCGGACTTCGAGCTGATCGCCGTCGACGACCGCTCCCCGGACGGCTGCGGCGACCTCCTGGACCGCGCGGCCGCGAAGGACCCCCGGATCACCGTCCTGCACCTGCCCGAGAACGTCGGCCTCGGCCGGGCCCGCAACGCCGGCCTCGCCGTCGCCACCGGCGACTACGTCCTCTTCCTGGACAGCGACGACACCCTCACCCCCGGACTGCTCCAGCACATCGACGACCGCCTGCGGGCCGGCGCCGACCCGGACATCCTGGTCTACGACTACGCCCGCACCTACTGGGACGGCCGGGTGGTGCGCAGCAGCTCCGCCGCCGTCTTCACCCGCCCCGGCCCCGACGTCTTCACCCTGGACGAGCGCCCTGACCTGCTCGACCTGCTGATGGTGGTCTGGAACAAGGCCTACCGCCGGGACTTCGTCGAGCAGCAGGGCCTGACCTTCCCGGCCGGGTACTACGAGGACACCCCCTGGACCTTCCCGGCCTTGCTCGCCGCCGGGCGGATCACCCTGCTCGACGAGGTCGGCCTGCACTACCGCCAGCGCCGCGAGGGCGGCAACATCCTGGCCACCGCGAGCCGCAAGCACTTCGACATCTTCGGCCAGTACCGCCTGGTCTTCGCCTTCCTCGACGGCCGGCCCGACCTGGCCCACTGGCGGCCGGTGATCTACGCCCGGATGCTCGACCACCTCACCACCATCGTCACCAAGCCCGGCCGGATCCCGCCCGGCGACCGCCGCGAGTTCTTCCGCCGCGCCGCCGAGCACTGCGCCCCGCTGCGCCCGGCCGGCTACCGCCCGCCCGCGGGCGCCGCCGGCCTGCGCACCGAACTGCTCAGCCACGGCCGCTACCTCGCCTTCCAGGGCCTGCGCGGGCTCGCCAAGGCCCGCCGCAGCGTCGCCCGGCGGCCCCGCCCCGCCGCCGCGCCCGCCCACTGAGCGGGTGACACCCCGGGCCGGCCCCGGGGTGTCACCGCCGGCCACCCGGCGTGCCCGCGCTATACAGGGACGTCCGTGACAGTCCCGGCCGGGCGGGGAGCACACCCTTGGAATTCCTGACCAAGCTGCCGGTGATCGGCCCGACCGCCGCCCGGCTGCTGCGGACCCGGGCCTGGCGCACCTTCGCCCACGTCACGGAGGTGAAGGGCAACCGGCTCGCCGGGGCGATCACCTACTTCGGCTTCCTCGCCCTGTTCCCGCTGCTCACGGTCGCCCTGGCGATCGCCGTCGCGGTGCTCAGCGACGCCCAGGTCCAGGACCTCCAGGACGACATCGCCAAGCAGGTGCCCGGCCTGTCGGACTCGCTCGGCCTGTCCACCCTGGTGGCCAACGCGGCCACCGTCGGCGTGATCAGCGGCCTGGTGCTGCTGTACTCCGGGCTCGGCTGGGTCGACACCATGCGCGGCGCCATCCGCGACGTCTGGCGGCTCGCCGACGAGCCCGGCAACGCCCTGCTGCTGAAGGCCAAGGACTGCCTGGTCCTGGTCGGCCTCGGCGTGGTCTGCCTGTTCTCGCTGGGCGCCTCCGCGGGCGCCACCGCACTGGCCCGCCGGATCGCCGACCGGCTGGGCCTGGCGGGCAGCTCGGGCCACGCCGTCCTGACCGTGCTGGGGCTGCTCATCGCCGTCGCCGCGGACCTGCTGCTGTTCGCCTACCTGCTCGGCCCGTTCCCCCGGATCACCGGCCAGTCCCGCCGCGCCCTGCTGCAGGGCGCGCTGCTCGGCGCGGTCGGCTTCGAACTGCTCAAACTGCTGCTCTCCTCCTACCTGGGCTCGGTGGCCGGCAAGAGCCTCTACGGCGCCTTCGGCGTCCCGGTCGCCCTGCTGCTGTGGATGAACTTCGTCTCCCGGCTGACCCTCTACTGCGCAGCCTGGACGGCCCTGGCGGACCCCGAGGCGGCCCGCGAGCGGGCCGGGCAGCGCGCGCAGGAGGCGCTGGACGCCGCCCGCCAGGACGGGCCAGGCGCCGCGACAGGCCCGGAATCCCGGGAAAAAGCCTGATCCACACCTCCTGCGCGGCCACCGCCCAGTGGTTATGATCCGGGTCACAGTCGAGCTGCTCCCCCCGCCGCGACCCGGTCCGGGCGAGCACACCCCGAAGGACGCCTGGAGACAGTCGTGACCAGTGCTGACATCACCACCGCCCCCCCGGCCGCCACCCGCACCCTGGACGACGTCCCGGGCTGGTTCTTCAAGGCGGACCAGGAGGTCTTCGGCTGGCTGCTCACCCAGCAGGCCCAGCGCGGCCGCACCGGCGACCTGCTGGAGCTCGGTGCGTACCTCGGCCGCAGCGCGATCCTGCTCGGCAGCCACCTGCAGACCGGCGAGACCTTCACCGTCTGCGACCTCTTCGACTCGGACGCACCGGACGAGGACAACTCCGCCGAGATGTCCATGTCCTACCGCAAGACGCTCACCCGGCAGGCCTTCGAGGACAACTACCTGTCCTTCCACGACCGCCTGCCCACCGTGGTCCAGGCCCCGACCTCGGTCCTCGCCGACGGCCGGATCCCCGACCAGAGCTGCCGCTTCATCCACATCGACGCCTCCCACCTGTACGAGCACGTGGCCGGCGACATCCAGGTCGCCCGGGCCGCGCTGGCCAAGGACGGCGTGGTCGCCCTCGACGACTACCGGGCCGAACACACCCCGGGCGTGGCGGCGGCGGTGTGGGAGGCGGTCTTCGCGCACGGCCTGCGGCCGGTCCTGCTCACCCCGGAGAAGTTCTACGGCACCTGGGGCGACGCCGAGCAGGTCCAGCGCGACCTGCTGGCCCGCGACTGGCGGGCCGAGGGCTACCGGATGGACGAGGAGACCATCGCCGGGGTCCGGGTCCACCGCCTCGCCTACGACACCGTGCCCGCCGCACCGCAGACGGCCCCGCGCCCGGCCCCGCCCCGCCGCTCCGCCACCCGGCGGCTCGCCCTCGACGTGCTGCCGCCGTTCGCCACCCGGGCCGCCCGCAGCGCCCTGCGCGCCGCCCGGGCCCGCAAGGGCCACTGACCGGCCGGGACACCACGGGAAGACCCCCGCCGGGCGCTCGCCCGGCGGGGGTCTCCTGCGTCTCCTGCGTGTCCTGCGTCTCCTGCGGGGTCAGCGGGGTCAGCGGGCGCTGATCGCGGTGGCGCCGGCCGGGACCATGATCCCGTCCAGCGGCTGGGCCGCGGCGGCGGCGAGGGCCGCGGCGCGCCGCCGGCGGACCGCCCGGGCCCGCAGGGCGACCAGGGCGCCGACCGTCATGCACAGCACGCCCGCGAGGGTGCCGGCCAGGCCCGCACCGCCCTTGTCGGCAGAGCCCGCCGGGACGGTCTGCGGGGTCTGCGCGGGCTGGGCGATCCGGACCGGGTCGGGCTGGGCCGGTGCCGGTGAGGCGGCGGGCCGGGCGGGCTCCGGGGTCGGGGCGGTGCCCGGGTCCACCAGCTTGCCGACCGGGGTCACCTTGCCCGCCGCGGCGAAGCCCCAGTCGAGCAGCTCCGCCGTCTCGTCGTAGACCCGCGAGCCGTTGTTCGGCCGCATCACGGTGACCAGCAGGGTCCGCCCGTCGCGCACCGCCGCGCCGGTGAAGGTCGCGCCCGCGTTGGTGGTGTAGCCGTTCTTGACCCCGATCAGCCCGGGGTAGCGCCCGAGCAGCCGGTCGGTGTTGGCGATCCCGAAGCTGCCGCGCTGGCCGCTGACCTTGTCGAAGGCGCCCGGGAACTGGGCCTCCTTGGTCGAGCAGTACGCCCGGAAGTCCGGGTTGCGCAGCCCCTCGCGGGCGAACAGCGTGAGGTCGTACGCGGAGGAGACCTGGCCGTCCTCGTCGTACCCCTCGGGGGTGACCACGTGGGTGTCCAGCGCCCCCAGCCGCTGGGCCAGCGACTGCATCTGGGACACGGTCTGCTGCACACCGCCGTTCATCGTGGCCAGCACCCGCACGGCGTCCGCGCCGGAACTCAGGAACACCCCCCGCCACAGGTCGTCGACCCGGTAGTCCAGGTCCTCCTTGATGCCCACCAGGCTGCTGCCCGCCCCCATCCCCATCAGCTCCTCCGGATCGACCCTGTGCATCGCCATCCGGTCCAGCTTGGGGAGCACCACATCGGCGAAGAGCATCTTCAGCGTGCTGGCGGGCGGCAACTGCTGGTGCGCGTTGTACGAGGCCAGCACCTCCCCGGTGCCGCCGTCGGCGATCAGCCAGGACTGGCCGGTCAGGTCGCCGGGGAGTGCGGGTGCGCCCTCCTTCGGCATGACCTGCACACCGGACCGGCCGAGCAGCTCACCACCGACCGGAGGACGTTCAGGTGGCGGCCCGTCCTGCGGGGCGGCCACGGCGACGGGAGCGAGGCACAGCAGGCCGAGGGCCAGGGCTGCGCCGCTGTACGCGATGTGACGGACGCTCTGCATTGCGTGACCGTACCCGGCGGGGGCGCCGGTGGCCCGCCGCGCCGCCGCGGTCCTTCGAACGGGTGCCGGCGGCTGATCCGTCCGGCCGACTGCTCATACTGGCAGTCGGACCGCGACCACCCCGCCAGCAAGGACCGCCATGAAGCTCAGCCGCCCCGTCTCCTGGTTCCTCGCCGCCTTCGGCGTCTGGTCCCTGATCATCTGGACCACCTTCGTCAAGAACCTCTGGAAGGACTCCGGCGGCCAGGCCTTCACCAACGGGGACCACTCCCAGCCCACCGCCTTCTTCTGGGTGCACCTGCTGCTCGCGGTCACCTCGCTTGTGCTGGGCGTCGGGATCGGCGTCATCGGGGTGCGCGGGGTGCGGGCGCTGAAGCGGGCCTGAACCCCGCCCGGGCACGCCGAAGGCGGCGCCCACCGTCTCCACGGTGGGCGCCGCCTTTTCGCGGTTCCGGGACTCCCGGATCAGAAGCGGCGGGTCACCAGGGCCCGCTTCACTTCCTGGATCGCCTTGGTGACCTCGATGCCGCGCGGGCAGGCCTCCGAGCAGTTGAAGGTGGTCCGGCAGCGCCAGACGCCCTCACGGTCGTTCAGGATCTCCAGGCGCTGCTCCGCGGCGTCGTCGCGCGAGTCGAAGATGAAGCGGTGCGCGTTGACGATCGCGGCCGGGCCGAAGTACTGGCCGTCGTTCCAGAACACCGGGCAGGACGACGTGCACGCGGCGCACAGGATGCACTTGGTGGTGTCGTCGAAGCGCTCGCGCTCCTCGGCGGACTGCAGGCGCTCGCGGGTCGGCTGGTTCCCCTCGGTGATGAGGAACGGCATGACGTCCTTGTACGCCTGGAAGAACGGGTCCATGTCGACGATCAGGTCCTTGAGGACCGCGAGGCCCTTGATGGCCTCGACCGTGATCGGCTTCTCCGGGTTGACGTCCTTGATCAGGGTCTTGCACGCCAGGCGGTTGCGGCCGTTGATCCGCATCGCGTCCGAGCCGCAGATGCCGTGCGCGCAGGAACGGCGGTAGGTGAGGGTGCCGTCCTGCTCCCACTTGACCTTGTTCAGCGCGTCCAGGACGCGCTCCTTCGGGTCCATCTCCAGCTGGTAGTCGACCCACACCGGGTCCGCGTGCTCCTCCGGGTTGAACCGGCGGATCCGCAGGGTCACGGTGATCAGCTCGGTGCCGCCCGCCTCGGCCGCGTCCAGAGCGGCCGAGTGCTTCTCCACAGTCGGAGTGCTCATCAGTACTTACGCTCCATCGGCTGGTAGCGGGTCGTGACGACCGGCTTGTAGTCGAGGCGGATCGAGGTGGTGCCGTCCGCGGCAACCTCCTGGTACGCCATGGTGTGCTGCATGAACTTCACGTCGTCGCGGGTCGGGAAGTCCTCGCGGTAGTGACCGCCGCGGGACTCCTCGCGGGCGAGCGCGGAGACGGCCAGCACCTCGGCCAGGTCGAGCAGGTTGCCGAGCTCCACGGCCTCCAGGAGGTCCGTGTTGTAGCGCATGCCCTTGTCCTGGATCGCGACGTTCTTGTAGCGCTCCTTGAGCGCCGCGATGTCGGTGACGGCCTGCTTGAGGGTGTCGCCGGTGCGGTACACCGAGGCGTTGGCGTCCATCGACTCCTGCAGCTCCTTGCGGATCTGCGCGACGGACTCGGTGCCGGTCGACTCGCGGAGGCCGTCGATCATGGCCTCGACCTTCTCGGCCGGGTTCGCGGGCAGCTCGACGAAGCCGGACTTGTCGGCGTACTCGGCGGCGGCGATGCCCGCGCGGCGGCCGAACACGTTGATGTCCAGCAGCGAGTTGGTGCCCAGGCGGTTGGCGCCGTGCACGGAGACGCAGGCGACCTCGCCGGCCGCGTACAGGCCCGGGATGATGTCCGTGTTGTTGGCCAGCACCTCGCCCTCGACGTTGGTCGGGATGCCGCCCATCGCGTAGTGCGCGGTGGGCTGGATCGGGATCGGGTCCGTGTAGGGCTCGATGCCGAGGTAGGTGCGGGCGAACTCGGTGATGTCCGGGAGCTTGGCGTCCAGCTGCTCCGGCGGGAGGTGCGTCAGGTCCAGGTAGACGTGGTCGCCGTCGGGGCCGCAGCCGCGGCCGGCCCGGATCTCCGAGTAGATCGCGCGGGAGCACACGTCACGGGACGCCAGGTCCTTCATGACGGGGGCGTAGCGCTCCATGAAGCGCTCGCCGTCCTTGTTGCGCAGGATGCCGCCCTCGCCGCGGGCGCCCTCGGTGAGCAGGATGCCCATCCGCCAGATGCCCGTCGGGTGGAACTGGAAGAACTCCATGTCCTCCAGCGGCAGGCCGCGGCGCAGCGCCACCGCCTGGCCGTCACCGGTGAGGGTGTGGGCGTTGGAGGTGACCTTGAACATCTTGCCGGTGCCGCCGGAGGCGAACACCACGGCCTTCGCCTGGAAGACGTGGATCTCGCCGGTGGCCAGCTCGTAGGCGACGACGCCCGCGGTCTTGCCGTCGTTGATCAGCAGGTCCAGGACGTAGAACTCGTTGAAGAACTCGACGCCGTGCTTGACGCAGTTCTGGAACAGCGTCTGGAGGATCATGTGACCGGTGCGGTCGGCCGCGTAGCAGGAGCGGCGGACGGGCGCCTCACCGTGGTTGCGGGAGTGCCCGCCGAAGCGGCGCTGGTCGATCCGGCCCTGCTCGGTCCGGGAGAAGGGCAGGCCCATCTTCTCCAGGTCGAGGACGGCGTCGATGGCCTCCTTGCACATGATCTCGGCGGCGTCCTGGTCGACCAGGTAGTCACCACCCTTGACCGTGTCGAAGGTGTGCCACTCCCAGTTGTCCTCCTCGACGTTGGCGAGGGCGGCGCACATGCCGCCCTGGGCCGCGCCGGTGTGGGACCGGGTGGGGTAGAGCTTGGTCAGCACGGCGGTACGGCTGCGCTGGGTCGACTCGATGGCCGCGCGCATGCCGGCGCCGCCCGCGCCGACGATGACGGTGTCGTACTGGTGAATCTGCATGGGGGTAGGTCGCCTCGTCCGGTTTCGTTACCGACTAGATGTTCGGGTCGAAGGTGAAGATCACCAGGGTGCCGAGGAGGACCGTGAAGACGGTCGTGACACCCAGGAGGCCCTTCAGCCACAGACGAGTGGCGTCCTTCTCCGCGTAGTCGTTGATGACCGTGCGCATGCCGTTGGAGCCGTGCAGCATCGCCAGCCACAGCATCAGCAGGTCCCAGAACTGCCAGAACGGCGAGGCCCACTTGCCGGCCACGAAGGCGAAGCTGATCTTCGAGACGCCGCCGTCGAGGACGATGTTGATCAGCAGGTGGCCGAGCACCAGCACCACCAGGACGACACCCGACAGGCGCATGAACAGCCAGGCGAGCATCTCGAAGTTGGTGCGGGTGCGGCGCGGGGTCCGCTTGGAGCGGGCCCGGGCCGGCTCGACCACCAGGGCGTCGGCGGGGTTGCCGGTGCCCAGGCCCTGGCCGGTGTGCGCCTGGAGGGAGGGGACCACCAGGTCGGCGGGAGTGTCGGTCGACATCGCGGATCAGCCCCCGAACCAGGTACGAAGCGTGTGCTGCAGGATCGGGTAGAACGCGCCGGCCATCAGGACGACCCAGACGCCGACGACGCTCCAGAGCATCTGGCGCTGGTACTTCGGGCCCTTGGACCAGAAGTCGACGGCGACGACCCGCAGGCCGTTCAGCGCGTGGAACAGGATGGCGGCGGTGAGGCCGTACTCCATCAGGTTCACGAGCGGCGTCTTGTACGTCGAGATGACGGAGTCGTACGCCTGGGGGGACACGCGCACCAGTGCGGTGTCGAGGACATGTGCGAACAGGAAGAAGAAGATGAGGACGCCGGTGACTCGGTGAGCCACCCAGCTCCACATGCCTTCCCGGCCGCGGTACAGCGTTCCAGCCGGCACGGAAAACCCTCCGGAAGCGGATTGGGGGCTCGGCCGGCTTCGGTGTCGGTCAGCCCGGCCGGGTACGGTCCACCGGCCGCCAGCATCCTATCGACGCCGTCTGGGCAACCGCCCCCGGGGGCCTCAGGTGTGATCAAACAGGCACTCCCGGGCTAACGGCGCCGGGAATTGTCACGCTGAGTAGCCGAATGGACGCGCTAAGGTGCCCGGGTCCGCGCCGCACCCGCCTCCCCGTCAGGACCACTCGTGCCCGACCGCACCGCCCGCCCGCTGCTGGGCGCCCTGCTGCTGCTCGCCACCGCCGGATGCACCACCGTCGCCCCCTCCGCCGACCGGGCGCCGGCCGGACGGGAGCTGGACGCGGCCGGGCTGCGGGCCGCCGCGCTGGCGGGGGCCGACCTCGGGCCCGGGTACACCGTGACCCTGATGGATCCCGGCCACGACACCGCCGCCGAAGGCCGGGAGAGCGCCGACGTGCCGGCCTGCCAGCCGGTGCTGGACGCCTTGGCCCCGGGCAAGGCGGCGTCCGGGCCCGCCGCCGAGACCGACCTGAGCGTGGTCCGGGACGGCCACCGGGACGCCGCGGTCTACACCGGGCTGCTGGCCTTCCCGGCGGGCCGGGCCGAGCGGCTGCAGACCGAGCTGGACCGGCTGCTGGCGCACTGCACGGCCTTCACCTCCGGGCTGGCCGCGGGGCCGTCCGGCGGGCCGGCCGGTGACCCGGCGCAGCCGGAGGGCCGGACCCGGCACCGGCTGGCCCGGGTCGACACGCCCACGCCGGAGGGAGCGGACGCGGCCACCGCGTTCACCCTGACGGATGAATCGGGGACCGTGGTGCTGGCCCAGCGGGCGCTGCTGGCCCGGGTCGGGACGGCGCTGGCGGTCTTCTCCACGGTCGGCGCGGGCCGCGAGCCGGCCGCCGAGCCCGACCCCGCCGTGGTCCGCGCCCAGCTGGCCAAGCTCCGCTCGGCCCAGCGGGGCTGAGCGGAGCGGGATTCCCGGTCGGCTGTCACCGAGGCCCTGTCACGGCAGGTAGGTGCAGTACTCCAGGGAGGACTTGGTGGCCCACCACAGGGTCTTCGCGGCGGTGTCCGGGCCGTACACGCCGTCCGCCGAGATCCGGGCGATGTGCTGGACGTTCATGACGGCCTTCTCCGTGGCCGGGCCGTAGGCGCCGTCGACCGCGATGCTCGGGTCGTAGCAGCGCTGCAGGGAGTACTGGAGCGCCTTGACCGCCTGGCCCTGGGCGCCGCGGCGCATCACGCAGGAGAGCGACCCGCCCGCCGTGGTGGGGACGGAGATGAAGGAGAACGTGCCGGAGCGCTTGACGGTCATGTCCTTGTACGACGTGCACGACCCGTCGGCCGCCGAGGCGGCCGGCGCGCCGATGAGCAGACCGGCGACCACCGCTGCGGCGACCCCGGTGGCGGCAAGGCGACGTTTCATCAAGAGCTCCCTCTGGCAGGCTGATCGGGCTGCAGGGGGCGGTCTGCCGTCCGCGGACCGGCCCTTCTGCGCCTGAGCATCCTAGGGGTGCTTGTTCGAACGCCTCGACCGTCGCGCGACGCGCCGGCCCGTATGTTCGTTGCCGCTCCCGACGGCCCTAGTGGGACGCCGGTGCGGAGTGGGTGGCGACCAGGTGTTCGAGGCGGGTGAGGGCGATCCGGCGCAGCTCGTCCGCGGCGGTCAGCCGCTCCTCGTCGGGCTCGTTGGCCAGCCGGGTGCGGATCGAGGTGAGCACGGTGTCGAGCATCTCCTCGGGCACCACGCCCTCCAGGCAGACCACGAAGACGTGGCCGAACCGGGCCTCGTACGCGGCGTGGGCGGCCCGCAGCGCGGTGTGCGCGGCCTGGCTGCCGGGGGCGCGCATGCCGAGCAGCGGCTGCGGCATCCAGCTCTCGTCGGCCAGTGCCTCGGCCAGGTCGGCCGGGCGCAGGTCGTAGGAGGCCTCGCTGGCGGCGGCGAGCAGGGACTCTATATCGGGGTACGGGCGGTGGGCGGTGAGCCGGAGCGCCCAGCGGTGGCTGCCGCAGCAGGCCAGCAGGGCCTCCTCCGCAGCACCGGCGTCGGCCTCGTTGAAGCGGTGAAGCCCGAGCAGGGACGGTGCCGTCCGCGCGTCGAGACGCTGCGGCGGGATGTCGCTGGCCAGCGGGTCCTCCTCGTGAGGGCGGGAAGGGCGGTGCCGGGCCGTGGGCGAGCGGCGGGCAGGCCGGGGCACCGGTGAACCGTGATGGCAGAGACGAAAGTAGGGCTGGCGGAGGGCAGGGAGTACCGGGGCGAAAGGGGTCGGGCCGACCGGTGGCGCGCCGGGCCGAGCAGCGGCACCACGGTAGTTGAGGGCTCATCAGTTGGGCAGAGGGCGCGCAGAATTCACTCGAACGAGCTATCAAGTTGTGACGTTGACACCTATGTGTCAGTGGACCGGGACCACCCGGGCACCGTGGCGCCCGGGCCGTCCCGGTGCCGGCTCACAGCTCGCGGTGCACCTTGTGGTTGGCCGCCTGGGCGCGCGGGCGGACCACCAGCAGGTCGATGTTGACGTGCGCGGGCCTGGTCACGGCCCAGGAGACGGTGTCGGCGACGTCCGCGGAGGAGAGCGGCTCGGCCACGCCCGCGTACACCGCGGCCGCCTTGGTCTCGTCGCCGCGGAACCGGGTCACCGCGAAGCCTTCGGACTTCACCATGCCGGGGGCGATCTCGATCACCCGGATGGGCTCGCCCACCAGTTCCAGCCGCAGCGTCGCGGCGATGGTGTGCGCGGCGTGCTTGGCCGCCACGTACCCGCCGCCGCCCTCGTACGCGGCCAGCGCGGCGGTGGAGCTCATCACCAGCACGGTGCCGTCGCCGGTGGCGCGCAGCGCGGGCAGCAGCGCCTGGGTGACGTTCAGCACGCCGATCACGTTGACCTCGTACATCGCCCGCCAGTCGGCCGGGTCGCCGTCCTCGACGCTCTCCGCGCCGATCGCCCCGCCGGCGTTGTTCACCAGCACGTGCACCGGGCCGACCTCGGCGGCGAAGGCGTCCACCGCGGCCCGGTCGGTGACGTCCAGCGGGTACGCCCGGGCGGTGCCGCCGGCCGCCGCGATCTCCTTGGCCAGTGCCTCGATCCGGTCGGCGCGCCGCGCGGTGACCACCACCTCGAAGCCGTCCTCGGCCAGCCGGCGGGCGGTCGCCGCGCCGATCCCGCTGCTGGCACCGGTGACCACGGCCACCTTGTGCTCGGTCATTGCCACTCCTTGAGATGTCCGGGGTGCCCTGTGCCCGCATCATCTCAAGGGCGCCCGCCCGGACGCCGGACGGCCCCGGCGCGCGGGTGCGCACCGGGGCCGTCCGAACCGGGTGGATCAGTGGCGGGGCAGCTTGAAGGACTTGAAGAAGTCCTTGCCGGGGGTGCCGACGCCGGTCGCGGTGTCGTAGCCGCAGGTGGCCTTCAGGCCGTAGTCGGAGGCCAGCTTGTACAGGCGCACCCGCAGCGAGCCGCTGACCACGCCGAGGTCGACCACGTTGCCGAACTTGGTGTGCACGGCGGAGTCGTTCACGTCGCGGAAGGCGTCGCTGTGGGCCCGGTCGTAGATGGCCGGGTTGGCGAAGCCGATCGCCCGGCCGCCGCGCACCTCGATGGCGTCGGCCAGCATGGCCGCGTACTCCGGGGCGGAGACCGAGGTGCCGCCGTAGCCGCCCTCGCTGTAGGTGCCGCCGGCGGTGAAGCCGACCAGGGTGGCGGCGACCAGGTCACCGCTCATCGCGACGTCCGGGGTGGCCCGCAGCGGGGTCGCGGACTTGGTGCCGTCGGCCGCGGTCTTCGCGATCGAGTCCGGCACCACGCCGTGCTGGTACCAGGGCTGCGCGAAGTCCTTGGAGACGCCGCCGCCACCGCCGAAGTAGAAGAAGCCGGGGTACGGGTCCCAGGACTTCTGGTCGGCGGAGAGCACCGAGCGCTGGTCGCCCATCGAGACCTCGTGGCCGTAGCGGCCGGCCTTGTTGTCCAGCTCCAGCGCGGTGCCGCCGACCGAGGTGACCCACGGCGAGGCGGACGGCCAGTCGGCCTGCGCCTGGTTGCTGTCGGCCTGGCAGTTCACGCCGGTGGCCGCGGCGCCCGGGGAGCTGTCCCCGCAGTCGCCGCTGGAGAAGGTGAAGCCGATGCCCTGGACCGCGCCGAGCTGGAACACCTGGTTGTCGGCGGCGACCACGGCGGGGTCGATGTCCCCGCTCTTGCCGTGCATGATCTCGCCCCAGGAGTTGGAGACCACGTCGGCCAGGTGCTCGTCGACGACCTTGGCCATCGCGGCGTTGAGGTCGTCGTCGTAGCAGGAGTTGGCACCCACGTAGGTGACCTGGGCGCCGGGCGCGAGGCCGTGCGCCATCTCGACGTCCAGCGCCTCCTCGCCGGCCCAGCCGTCCGGGCCGCCGCAGTCGTCCTGGTGCACCCACTTGTCCGGGGTGACGATCTCGCGGTACTGGCCGGCCGCGAACGGCTGGTCGCCGTGCGCGGTCGAGAAGTGGTTCGCGTCCTGCTCCATGGTCGGCAGGCCGTACGCGTCGATGATGGCGATCCGGGCGCCCTTGCCGGTGACCTTGGCGTCGGTCACGCCGTAGGCCTTGCGCACCTGGCTCGGGATGTACGAGCAGGGCGCGAAGGGCTCGTTCTTCTCGTAGCCGTCGGGCGCGCCCTTGGCGGTCTTCGAGCCGTAGCCGTCCTCGGAGCAGGTCGGCTCGGTCGGCAGGGTGGCGGCCGGCTTCTTGTCGGCGGTGACGCCGCGGGCGGCGAAGGCGGTGGCGGCCTGCGCGTCGGCCTTGGCCTCGGCGTCGCGGACGGATATCGCGTGCGAGACGTTGGTCTGCGTGCTCGTGGCTATCCCGCCCACCGCGAGCACCGAACCGGACACCTGGGCCGGCAGGGTGACGTCGGCGGCCGGCGCCCGGCGGCTGGAGCCGTCCGGCGCGCGGTAGGTGTGGAAGGCGGTGCCGAGGGCCTTGGCCAGCGCGCCCGTGGTGCCGGAGACCTGGAGGTAGTGCGGGGTGCTCTCGCCCACGGTCAGCCCGGCCGAGGTGAGCCACGAGGTGACCGCCGCGACCTGCTCGGGGGAGGCCCCGAAGCGGGCCTTGGTCTGCTCGGTGGTCAGGTACTGACCGTACGCGGGGGAGGACGGGTCCGAGAGCTGCCGGGCCAGGTCGGCGAGGCCCTTGGCGTCCCGGCCGGCCAGGTAGATGCGGGCGGTCGCGGGGGCGGAGTCGGCGACCGCACCCTGGTCGGCCTGCGCGGTGGCCCAGGCCGGGTGCGTCCCGGCGAGCTGCCGGGCGGCGGGCGCCGCGCCGCCGTCGGCCGGGGTGGCGGCGGTGGCCGGGGCGGCCACCGCGAGGGTTCCCAGGATCAGCGCGGCGGCGGGTGCCGCGGCGTAGGCCCGGGAGAGCCGGTTGCGTGCTGCTGGCACGTCGGGTCCCCACTTCTCGGATCGATGGACCGTCAGGTGACCCTTGTGAGGGCATGACGGACCGGGCCGACGACGGATGATCCGTCGCCGGCGCGGAAGTTGACTGTGCGCTAGCTGTTTATTCGGACTGTTGTGCGCAGCTCAAGAGCGCGTCCGAAAGCTTTGCCCGGACATGACCGCGGGGAGGGGAAGCCGTTGCCGAGCGGGGCGCCACACCAGCCGCCCCGGTCACACCGGTCACCGTGTCCGTCCGGCCGGGCGTTCGTTGCACAGGGCGGGGAACTGTCGGGGAAGGCGGCTGAAACGAGATGTCATACCCAGTAGCGCGTTCGGTATGCACCCATCCGGGGACGACTTCCGGGGAAGTCGGGCCAAAAACCCTCCACCGGCCTAGTCTTGTTGAGGTGAACGATCCTCAGCCCGCCCGCCGGGCCGCCCTCGCCACCGCCGACGACCGCGCCCCGGCCGGTCCGGGTCCGGACCTCCGCGCACGGGTACGGGTCTACGAGGCCGAGCTGATCGCGTTCCGGCGGGATCTGCACCGCCACCCGGAGCTCGGGCGGCAGGAGTTCCGTACCACCAGGCTGCTGCGGGAGCGACTGGTCAGAGCGGGCCTGGAGCCGCGGGTGCTGCCCGGCGGCACCGGCATGATCGTGGACATCGTCCCGGACGGCACCCCGTCGGGCACCCCCTTCCTCGCCTTCCGCGCCGACATCGACGCGCTGCCGATCGAGGACGCCAAGACCGAGGCGCCGTACCGCTCCACCCTGCCCGGCCGGGCCCACGCCTGCGGCCACGACGTGCACACCGCGGTGGTGCTGGGCACCGCGCTGGTGCTGGCGGGCGCGGCCAGGACCGGCGAGCTGAAGCAGCCGGTCCGGCTGCTCTTCCAGCCCGCCGAGGAGGTCATGCCGGGCGGCGCGCTGGACGTGATCAAGGCGGACGGGATGGCCGGGGTCGGCCGGATCTTCGCGGTGCACTGCGATCCGAAGGTGCAGGTCGGCCGGATCGGGCTGCGGGTCGGCGCGATCACCTCGGCCTGCGACCGGCTGCTGCTGGGGCTGAGCGGCCCCGGCGGCCACACCGCCCGGCCGCACCTGACCACCGACCTGGTCACCGCGGTGGCCCGGATGGCCGCGGAGCTGCCGGCCGCGCTGGCCCGCCGGATGGACCCGCGCTGGGGGGTCAGCCTGGTCTTCGGCCGGATCGCGGCCGGCTCCGCACCGAACGTGATCCCGCAGCAGGCCGAGCTGGAGGGCACCGTGCGCTGCCTGGAGCTGGCGGGCTGGCGGGAGGCGCCCGAGGTGCTGCACGAGCTGATCGGCCGGATCGCCGAGACGCACCGGGCCAAGTGGGAGCTGGACTACCACCGGGGCGTCCCGCCGGTGGTCAACGAGCAGGAGTCGATCGCCCAGCTGGACGCGGCGATGACGGCCCGGTTCGCCGGCCGCGGCCCGGTGGTGGAGGACACCGAGCAGAGCCTCGGCGGCGAGGACTTCTCCTGGTACCTGGAGCACGCACCGGGGGCGCTGGCCCGGCTCGGGGTGCGGGGCCCGCACGAGAAGGGCGTCCGGGACCTGCACCAGGGCGACTTCGACGTGGACGAGCGGGCGATCGGGGTCGGCGTGGAGCTGTTCGCCGCGCTGGCGCTGGGGCACGGCCGGGTCTGAGGAGACCGGCGGTTGTACCCGCCGGCCGGTCACCCGCTGTAGGGGCCCGGACCGGCGCTGTTCGAGTGGCCGAGGCCCGTGGTGAGGGCCTCGGCCCTTGGGCGGCGCGGCTTGTGACGGCCGGGGCCGGTTGGGCATAGGGTGGTTGTCCGGTATCACTCGGTAGTGACATTCGGTTGAACAACTGTGGCGCTATGTCCGGATTCATCCTGAAGTCGGACCACATTTTGATAACAACCCGAATGCCCTGGCAGGCCGTAACCCAACCGTGTTCTACGCGCGTTACGGTGGCGCTCGACCACGCCAAACGGGTGTGTGAGAAGGAGATAATCCCTTGCGCCGTTCACTCAAGCTCGCCGCGGTGATGCTCTCGGGTTCCCTGGGCATCGCTTCGCTCGCCGCCTGCGGCGCAAAGAGCACCGACAGCACTTCCGCTTCCGCCGGCGCCTCCGGCTCGTCCGGCATCAAGGTCGGTATGGCCTACGACATCGGCGGCCGTGGCGACCAGTCGTTCAACGACTCCGCCGCCCGTGGTCTCGACAAGGCCAAGGCCGAGCTCGGCGTCCAGGTCAACGAGGCCGAGGCCAAGACCGGTGAGGCCGAGTCCGACAAGGAGGCTCGCCTCAAGAGCCTGGTGACCGCGGGCTACAACCCGGTCATCGCGGTCGGCTTCGTCTACCAGGACGCGGTCAACAAGGTCGCCAAGGACAACCCGAACGTCAAGTTCGCGATCATCGACTCCGCCTCGGCCGACCAGCCGTCGAACGTCACCTCGCTGACCTTCTCGGAGCAGGAGGGCTCGTACCTCGCCGGTGTCGCCGCCGCCGCGAAGAGCAAGTCCCACCAGATCGGCTTCATCGGTGGTGTCCAGTCCGAGCTGATCAAGAAGTTCGAGGCCGGTTACACCGCGGGCGCCAAGTCCGTCGACCCGAACATCGTCGTCGACGTCACCTACCTCACCACCCCGCCGGACTTCAGCGGCTTCAACGACCCGGGCAAGGGCAAGGAAGCCGCCCAGGGCCAGCTGGACAAGGGCGCGGACGTCATCTACGCCGCGGCCGGCTCCTCCGGCGCCGGTGCGATCGAGGCCGTCTCCACCGCCGGCAAGTGGGCCATCGGTGTCGACTCCGACCAGGCCGCCCAGCCCGCGCTGGCGAAGTACAAGGACCACATCCTCACCTCGATGGTGAAGAACGTGGACACCGCCGTGTACACCTACATCAAGTCGGTCAAGGACGGCAGCCCGCTCACCGGTGTCAAGAACTTCGACCTGAGCGCCCAGGGTGTCTCGCTGGCCACCACCGGCGGTCACATCGACGACATCCAGAGCAAGCTCGCGGACGCCCAGAAGGCGATCACCTCCGGCGCCACCAAGGTGCCGACCGCCCCGCAGAGCTGATCCCGGTCCCGTCTCCCGCCGCCGCCTGCCCGGCGGCGGGCTGACGCCCGACTCGCAGCAAGGGGAGGGGCCCGGCAGGTACGCGAAACCGCGTACCGACCGGGCCCCCTCCCGTCCCCGCCCCTGATCTCTCCAGATCTCTCCTGCGCAACGACGCGCCCGACGACCACCCAGGAGATCGCCATCACCGCTTCCGACCCCACCCCCAGCACGGGCGGCAGCCCCAGCGCGGGGACGGCGACACCGGCCGTCGAACTGCGCGGCATCACCAAGCGCTTCCCCGGTGTGGTGGCCAACCACGACATCGACATCACCGTCCGGCGCGGCACCGTGCACGCGCTGATGGGTGAGAACGGCGCCGGCAAGTCCACCCTGATGAAGATCCTCTACGGCATGCAGAAGCCGGACGAGGGCACGATCAAGATCAACGGCGAGCTGGTCGAGTTCAGCACTCCCGGCGACGCCATCGACCGCGGGATCGGCATGGTGCACCAGCACTTCATGCTGGCCGACAACCTGACGGTCTGGGAGAACGTGGTCCTGGGCGGCGAGAAGCTGCACGGGATAGGAGCCAAGGCCAAGGCGAAGATCAAGGAGATCTCCGACCAGTACGGCCTGGGCGTGCGCCCGGACGTCCTGGTCGAGGACCTCGGCGTGGCCGACCGCCAGCGCGTCGAGATCCTCAAGGTCCTCTACCGCGGCGCCCGCATCCTGATCCTCGACGAGCCGACCGCCGTCCTGGTGCCCCAGGAGGTCGACGCGCTCTTCGGCAACCTGCGCGAGCTCAAGGCCGAGGGCGTCACCGTCATCTTCATCTCGCACAAGCTGCACGAGGTGCTCGCGGTCGCCGACGCGATCAGCGTCATCCGCCGCGGCACCACGGTCGGCGACGCCGACCCGAAGACCGTCACCGCCCGCCAGCTCGCCGAGCTGATGGTCGGCGCCGAGCTGCCCTCCCCGGAGAGCCGCGAGTCCACCGTCACCGACGTCGAGATGCTCCGCGTCGACGGCCTGCGGATCGCCAAGGCCGACGCCGAGGGCGTCGAGCGCGTGGTCCTGGACGACGTCTCGCTGCGCATCCGCAAGGGCGAGGTGCTCGGCATCGCCGGTGTCGAGGGCAACGGCCAGGCCGAACTGGTCGAGGCCATCATGGGCATGCTCCCGCTGGACTCGGGCACCGTGACCCTGGACGGCCAGGACCTCACCCGCACCCTCACCCGGGCCCGCCGCGAGGCCGGCATCGGCTACATCCCCGAGGACCGCCACCGGCACGGCCTGCTGCTGGAGGCCCCGCTCTGGGAGAACCGGATGCTCGGTCACGTGACCGAGTCCCCGAACTCCAAGGGCTTCCTGCTGGACCCGGCCGGGGCCCGCAAGGACACCCTGCGGATCGTCGAGGAGTACGACGTCCGCACCCCCGGCATCGAGGTCACCGCGGCCTCGCTCTCCGGCGGCAACCAGCAGAAGCTGATCATCGGCCGCGAGATGAGCCACGACCCCAAGCTGCTCATCGCGGCCCACCCCACCCGTGGTGTGGACGTCGGCGCGCAGGCCCAGATCTGGGAGCAGATCCGGGTCGCCCAGCGCGCGGGCCTGGCGGTCCTGCTGATCTCCGCCGACCTGGACGAGCTGATCGGTCTGTCCGACCACATCCGGGTGATCTACCGCGGCCGCCTGGTCGCCGACGCCGACCCGGCCACCGTCACCGCCGAGGACCTGGGCACCGCGATGACCGGTGCGGCCAAGGGCCACATCGAGTCGGACGCCGAGGCGCTGGCCGAGGCGCAGGCCGTGGCCGCCGAAGGCACCGAGGCCGAGTCCGCCGAGGCCGAGTCCGCCGTGGACACCCCGGCCGAGCCCACCGAGACCGCCGACGACCCGCAGGCGGGGGAGTAACCCACATGACCAGTCCCACCCCCGCCAAGCGCCCGCTTGGCCAGCGGTTCGACCTGGAGCGCATCGCGCTCGGGCTGGCCGCGCCGGTGCTCGCAGTCCTGCTGTCGCTGGTGATCTGCTCGCTGCTGCTGCTGAGCTCGGGCCGTGACCCGTTCAAGGCGTTCGACGTGATGTTCACGTACGGCACCGCCTCGGACGGCCAGGTCCAGATCATCAACAAGGGCGTCACGTACTACCTGGCCGCCGTGGCCGCCGCCTTCGGCTTCCGGATGAACCTGTTCAACATCGGCGTCGAGGGCCAGTACCGGATCGCCGCGCTGTTCACGGCGTACATCGGCAGCCAGATCGACCTGCCCGCGTTCATCCAGATCCCGCTGCTGCTGGTCACCGCCATGCTGGCCGGTGGCATCTGGGCCTCGATCGCCGGTGTGCTGAAGGTCTACCGCGGTGTCAGCGAGGTCATCTCGACCATCATGCTGAACGCGATCTCGCTGGCCGTGGTCGGCCTGCTGCTGGTGCCCGGCATCTTCGCGCCGAAGACCGGCAGCTCCAGCAACTCCATCCAGACCGCGCCGATCTCCCAGTCCAGCCACTTCTTCTCGATCGAGACGGCCGGCGGCACGCTCTGGGGCTTCTTCATCATCGCGATCCTGGTCGGCGTGGGCTTCCAGCTCACCCTGAACCGCACCCGCTTCGGCTTCGACCTGCGCGCCACCGGCCGCTCCGAGAGCGCCGCCCAGGCCTCCGGCGTCAACGTCAAGCGGATGGTCCTGACCAGCATGGCCGTCTCCGGCGCGCTGGCCGGTCTGATCGGCATGCCGACCCTGCTGCAGAGCTCGTACACCTACGGCACCAGCTTCCAGCAGGGCCTGGGCTTCACCGGCATCGCCATCGCGCTGCTCGGCCGCAACAGCCCGATCGGCATCGTCTTCTCGGCACTGCTCTTCGCCTTCATGGACGTCACCGCGGTGCAGCTGCCGCTGCAGGGTGACTTCCCGCAGGAGATCGTCGCCGTCATGCAGGGCACCATCGTCATCTGTGTCGTCGTCGCCTACGAGCTGGTGCGGCGCTACGGCCTCAAGCGCCAGCAGCAGAAGGTCGGCGCCGAACTCGCCGCGCAGGCCGCTGCGGCCGCCAACAAGGAGGTGGCCGCATGAGCACCGCAACCTCGACCCGGCCGAAGTCGCCGGGCAGCGCTCCTGCCAAGAAGCACAAGATCACCTGGCCGGTGGTGCTGCTGCTGATCGCCGGCGCCCTGCTGCTGGTCTCGATCGTCGCCACCATGACCGGCAACCACGGTCTGACCGCCTCCGGCCAGATCACCGCCGCCCTCGGCGCGGCCGTGCCGATCGCGATGGCCGGTCTCGGCGGTCTGTGGTCCGAGCGGGCCGGCGTGGTCAACATCGGCCTCGAAGGCATGATGGTCGCCGGTACCTTCTGCGGCGCCTGGGCCGGCTACCTGGTCAACCCGTGGGTCGGCCTGCTGGCCGGCATGGCCGGCGGCGCGCTCGGCGGTCTGCTGCACGCGGTCGTCACCGTCACCTTCGGCGTCGACCACATCGTCTCCGGTGTCGGCATCAACCTGCTGATCCCCGGCATCTGCGCCTACGTCAACAAGATCTACTACAAGGACTACGTGGCCTTCGGCGCCGGTGCGAACCAGTCGCCGCCGGCCGATTCGCTGCCGAACATCACCATCCCCGGCCTGTCGCCGTGGCTGGACACGATCGAGGCGCACCACTGGTTCCTGGTCTCCGACATCGCGGGCATCGCGGGCGGCCTGGTCACCAACCTGTCCGTGGTGATCGTGATCGCCGCCGCGCTGCTGGTGCTGAGCTACTTCCTGCTCTGGCGCACGGTCTTCGGCCTGCGGCTGCGCTCCTGCGGTGAGAACCCGACCGCGGCCGAGTCGCTGGGCGTCAACGTCTACAAGTACAAGTACATCGCGGTCATCGCCTCGGGCGCGTTCGCCGGTCTCGCCGGTGCGTACCTCTCGCTGGTCGCCTCGCACTTCTACAAGGACGGCCAGACCCAGGGCCGAGGCTTCATCGGTCTCGCCGCGATGATCTTCGGTAACTGGATGCCCGGCGGCCTCGCCATGGGCGCCGGCCTGTTCGGCTTCACCGACAGCCTCCAGCTGCGCGACGCGGACAACGTGCACGTCCTGCTGATCATCGTCGCCGTGGCGATGGCCGTGCTGGCGCTCTGGCAGTCCTACCGCCGCAAGTACACCCCGGCGCTGATCAGCATCGTGGTGGCCGGCGCGCTGTCGGTCTGGTACGCCACCACCGACTCGGTGCAGCGTCCGCTGATCGTGGCCACCCCGTACGTGATCACCCTGGTGGTGCTCGCGGCGGCCTCGCAGCGGCTGCGTCCGCCGAAGGCCGACGGCCAGATCTACCGCAAGGGCCAGGGCAAGTGACGGCCCCGGCCGCTCCCGACTGGGAGGCGCTGCGCGCGGCGGCCCGCGACGCGATGTCGCGCGCCTATGCCCCGTACAGCAAGTTCCCGGTCGGCGCGGCGGCGCTGGTGGACGACGGCCGGACCGTCACCGGCTGCAACGTGGAGAACGCCTCGTACGGACTGGGCCTGTGCGCCGAGTGCGGCCTGGTCTCCGCGCTGTACGCCAGTGGCGGCGGCCGGCTGACCGCCTTCACCTGCGTCGACGGCGCCGGTGAGCTGCTGATGCCGTGCGGGCGCTGCCGCCAGCTGCTGTTCGAGCACGGCGGGCCCGAGCTGCTGGTCGAGCTGCCCTCCGGGGTGAAGACCATGGCCGAGGTCCTGCCCGACGCGTTCGGGCCGGAGCGGCTCTAGCAGCTCCGTTTGTTACGCGCGTAGAGTGTCGCGTGAGCGGCCCTGACCGGGCCCTCCCGCGACACTCTTCGCTTTTCTCCCGCACCTGAGTACGTGCCCCACCCTCTTGGAGAACCAATGGACGCCCCCTCCGTCATCCGGACCAAGCGTGACCGCGGCGAGCTGACCGACGCCCAGATCGACTGGGTGATCGACGCCTACACCCGCGGCGAGGTCGCCGATGAGCAGATGTCCGCGCTCGCCATGGCGATCCTGCTGAACGGCATGAACCTCCGCGAGATCAGCCGCTGGACCGACGCGATGATCCGCTCGGGCGTCCGGATGGACTTCTCCGCCCTCGGCGTGCCCACCTCCGACAAGCACTCCACCGGCGGCGTCGGCGACAAGATCACCCTCCCGCTCGCCCCGCTGGTCGCCGCCTGCGGCGCGGCCGTCCCGCAGCTCTCCGGCCGCGGCCTCGGCCACACCGGCGGCACCCTGGACAAGCTGGAGTCCATCCCCGGCTGGCGGGCCCTGCTCTCCAACGACGAGATGATGGACGTGCTGCGCGGCTCCGGCGCGGTCATCTGCGCCGCCGGCGACGGCCTTGCCCCCGCCGACAAGAAGCTGTACGCGCTGCGCGACGTCACCGGCACCGTCGAGGCGATCCCGCTGATCGCCTCCTCGATCATGTCCAAGAAGATCGCCGAGGGCACCGGCGCGCTCGTCCTGGACGTCAAGGTCGGCTCCGGCGCCTTCATGAAGAACCTGCCCGACGCCCAGGAGCTGGCCCGCACCATGGTCGGCCTCGGCAAGGCGGCCGGCGTCAACACCGTCGCCCTGCTCACCGACATGTCGACCCCGCTCGGCCTCACCGCGGGCAACGCGCTCGAGGTCCGCGAGTCGGTCGAGGTGCTGGCCGGCGGCGGCCCCGCCGACGTGGTCGAGCTGACCCTGGCGCTGGCCCGCGAGATGCTCGCCGCGGCGGGCGTGCACGGCAAGGACCCGGCCGACGCGCTGCGCGACGGTTCCGCGATGGACCACTGGCGCCGCATGATCTCCGCCCAGGGCGGCGACGTGGACGCGCCGCTCCCGGTCGCCCGCGAGCAGCACGTGGTCACCGCCTCCTCCTCCGGTGTGCTCACCGGCCTGGACGCGTACGCGGTGGGCGTCTGCGCCTGGCGCCTGGGCGCCGGCCGCGCCCGCAAGGAGGACCCGGTGCAGGCCGGCGCCGGTGTGGAGATCCACGCCAAGCCGGGCGAGACCGTCACGGCCGGTCAGCCGCTGCTGACCCTGCACACCGACACCCCGGAGCGCTACGACTACGCGATGGAGGCGCTGGCCGGCGGCATCACCATCTCCCCGGAGGGCACCGCCTTCACCCCGAAGCCGATCGTGCTGGACCGCATCGCCTGATGCCCTGAAGCACACCGTGCCCGGGCCGCCCTCGCCGTGCGGCCCGGGCACGGTGCTGTCCGGGGGCGGTGCCGTCCCGGGGCTGTCGCCCGATCGGAGGAACATCGGCTCTTGGCCCGTCGTCGTGGCCGCCCGGCCTGATATCCAGAGCTGCGATGAACCACTCCCCATGGCAGACCGCCCGGACCCGTGCGCTGCTGGGCGACGCAGTCACGGAGGACCCCGAAGTCACTGCCGTCCGGCGGGAGATCCGGTATGCGCTCGCGCTCGGTCAGGCGGTGTACGACCGCCGTACGGCACTCGGGATCTCGCAGGCGGAGGTGGCGCGGCGGGCAGGCATGACGCAGCCGCAGATCTCCCGGATCGAGGGCGGTGACACGGTGCCCACACTGCCTCTGCTCGAGCGGCTGGCGGGGGCGCTGGAGTCGGAGCTCGACATCCACGTGGTCCCGGGGGCCGAGGCCGAGGTCCGGTTCCACTCGCCGGCGGCCTGACGGCCCGGTTGCCACCGGCCCCGGCCACGTCGGGCGCCCCGCGGGTCGGGAGCCCGACGTGGCCGGGTCAGCCGTACGTGCGCAGGCCGGTGGTGTCGATCGTCCACGGGCCGACCGGCACGGCGTCGCCGAACGCGAACTTCTCGCGCGAGGTGTAGCCGGGCCGGGAGGTGCCGTCCCGGGTTCAGGGGTGGCGGGCCGCTCCGGAGGTGGGGGAGAGCTGGAGGCCGGAGACGTCGACCGCTTCGAAGTCCTTGCCGCTGAAGGCGCCGAGGCGGGCCAGTGCCGTGTTGTCCCAGCGGTCGTCCTGGGTGCCGCTGACGTACCAGGCGGAGCCGTTGTCGGCGACGATCGCCCCGTACGTCTTCAGGGCCTGGGCGACCGCCCTGGCCTGCGGCGGGAGCTTGGAGATGTCCACGCCGGCCTTGAGCCGCAGGCGCAGGCCCATCGGCGGCAGACCGGTGTCGGTGCTGCCGGACGCCTGGTGGCGGGCCGGCCAGAGGTAGGCGGCCTGGCTGCGGGGGACGGTGATCCGCAGTGCGTGGCCGATCACGCCGGTGGCCGCCTCGTCGTAGCGGGCCAGTCCCGGCAGGATCGGCAGCCCGGCCGCGTCGGCGGAGGTCCGGCCGGCCGGGCGCAGCGCGTTCGAGCGCAGGTCGAAGACGGCCCCGGAGCCGGCCTTCCAGCCGCCGCCGCCCTGCGGGTGTGCGTCGTACAGCTCGTAGACCTTGCACGCGGCCTTGTCCAGGGCGATGACATGGCGGTCGCCGTCCGCGTTCGGACCGCCTTCCACCAGCGCGCCGGCCGGGATCGGGTAGGGGCCCGGGTCGCTCTCGTCGGCGTACTCGAAGGTGACCTTGGCCGTCGCGGTGCCGGCCGGTACCGAGGTGACCGGGATGCCGAACGGCGCGCCCTCCCAGGTGCCGGAGCCGAAGTCGGCCTTGAGGTGCTTGTCCGCGCCGATCGCCGCCACGTACGCGGCGGTGCGCGGCGAGGCCGGGAGGGTGTCGACCCGGGTGCGCCAGATCGAGTCGGCGGGCGCGACCGGGCAGCCGCCCAGGTCGGCGGCGCCGCCGGCGGAAGTGGCTGCCGCCGCCGGGGAGGTGGCCGCGGAGGCGGCCGCGGTGCTCGGGGCCGGGGCGGCCGGGGACTCGGCCGGGCCGGGGATGGCGGTGCCGGCCGGGGGAGGGCCGGCGGGCGCGGTGGGGCCGGTGGTCGACGAGGCGGCGGCGACCGCGGCCGAGTGGTCGGGCCGGAGGGCGACCGCGGTCAGGGCGGCGGCGGTGCACAGGGCCAGTACGCCGGCGATCACCGGGCCGCGGCGGGTGCGGCGGCTGCGCCGGCTGCGCGGGGTTCGGCGGTGCTGCTGCTGGGCGGGGGTCTCGGGATGCACGCGGGTCACGTCTCTCGGTCGGGGCCGGACGGCCGGACGGCCCGGGACGCGGCCCCCGCACGGGTGCGAGGGCAGGGCGGACCGGGCGGTAGGTCAGTGGCGGGGACCGAGAAGAGCTCCTACCGGGACGACACCCTACGCACCGTGCGCCCCGTGTGTCACCGGCGGGTCGTGGACGTCCGCCGGGGCCGGGCCGGACGTCCACGACCCGCCGGAGAGCGGTCGGGCCGGAGCGGGGTCAGGCCCGCACCGAGGTCGGGGCGCCCGGCCGGCGGGAGCGGACCGCCTGCCGGGTCGCGTACAGGGTGACGCCCGCGGCCAGTGTCATCGCGACCAGTCCGACGGCGGCGGCGCCGGCCCAGCCGGAGGAGTGGTAGGCGTCCGCGCCGAGGGTGCCGCCGAGGCTGTTGCCCAGGTAGTAGGCGATCAGGTAGAGCGCCGAGGCCTGGGCCCGGCCGTGGGTGGCGGTGCGGCCGACCGAGGAGGAGGCGGTGGCGTGGCCGATGAAGAACCCGGCGGTGATCAGGACCAGGCCGAGCAGGGCGCAGGCGAGCGAGCCGCCCAGCGAGAGCAGCAGACCGGCGGCGGTGGTGCCGATCGCGACGTACAGGGTGCCGCGTCGACCGAGCCGGCCGGTGAGGCGGCCCGCGTTGGCGGAGGCGACCGTGCCGACCAGGTAGACCACGAAGACCGAGGCGGCGATCGACTCCGGCAGGTGGAAGGGCGCCCCGATCAGCCGGAACCCGACGGTGTTGTAGACCGCGCCGAAGACCGCCATGAACAGTGCGCCCAGGGCGTACAGCCGCAGCAGCAGCGGGTCCCGCAGGTGGGAGCCGACGGTCCGGGCGACGGCCCGCGCATCGACCGGGGTCCGGCGGAACTGACGGGCCGGCGGGATCAGCAGCCGGAACGCGACCACCGCGGCCACGGCCACCAGGGCGGAGGCGGCCAGCCCCCAGCGCCAGCCCCAGGCGGCGCCGGCCCAGCCGGAGACCAGCCGACCGCCCATGCCGCCGATCGAGTTGCCCGCCACGTACAGGCCCATCGCCGAGGCCAGCGCGCTCGGATGGACCTCCTCGGCCAGGTACGCCATCGCGGTGGCCGGCAGTCCGGCCAGTGCCGCGCCCTGCACCGCCCGCAGGACGGTCAGCGTGGTGAGGTCGGGTGCGAGCGGCAGCAGCAGGGCGAAGCCGGTGGCGGCGGCCATCGAGGCCGTCATCACGGCGGTGCGGCCGTACCGGTCGGAGAGCGCGCTGGCCGGGAGCAGGCCGAGTGCGAGGCCGAGGGTGGCGGCCGAGGCGGTCCAGCTCGCCTGGCCGGGCGTCAGGCCGAGGTCCTGGGAGAGCAGCGGGAGCAGGCCCTGGGTCGCGTACAGCAGGACGAAGGTGGCGATCCCGGCGGCGAAGAGCGCGAGGTTGGCCCGGCGGAAGGCCCGGACGCCGGGACGCAGCCGGTGGTCGGCCCCGGCGGAGGTCACGGAGGCGGGGGCCGGCACGGACGCAGTCCCGGAGGAGGGCACGGAGACGGTGGCGGCGGCGGTGGCGGACGGCTGCGGAAGGGCGCCCGGCAGTGTCACTGCGGGCGCCCCGGTACTGGCGGGTGGCATGTCTCGACGGTAGGACCGCGCCGCTTGATGCGTCCAATGCATGAACCGGCCAGAATTCATGCCATGACGCATGAGAGCACCTCGCCGCCGGTCCGGCCCGCCGAGCTGGAGCCGGACGCGGCCGTGGTCCGACTCGCCCCGCAGCTGGCGCAGTTCGCGGCGGTGGCCCGGCTGGAGCACGTCACCCAGGCCGCGCAGCTGCTGGACATGCCGCAGCCGACGCTCTCCCGGGCCGTGGCCCGGCTGGAGGCCGAACTGGGCGTGGACCTGCTGGCCCGGCAGGGCCGTACGGTCCGGCTGACCAGGGCCGGCCGGCTGCTGCTCGGCTCGGTGGAGCGGGCGCTGGCGGAACTGGAACGCGGCGCGGAGGCGGCCCGCGCCGAGGCCGACCCGACGGCGGGCCGGGTCGCCTTCGGCTTCCTGCACACCATGGGGACGGACGCGGTGCCCGCGCTGCTGCGCGGCTTCCGGGCCGGGCACCCGGGGGTGCGGTTCCAGCTGGCGCAGGACTACGTGGCGGCGATGCTCGACCGGCTGCGGGCGGGCGAGCTGGACCTGTGCCTGGTCTCGCCGATCCCGGACGCGCCCGACCTGGTCGCCCGTCAGCTCGACGAACAGCGGCTGTTCCTCGCGGTCCCGGCGGACCACCGGCTGGCCGGGCGGCGGCGGATCCGGCTCGGCGAGGTGGCCCAGGACCCGTTCGTCGCGGTCGAGGAGGGTTACGGGCTCCGCATGATCACTGACGGCTTCTGCGCGGAGGCCGGGTTCAGCCCGCGGATCGCCTTCGAGGGGGAGGAGGCCGAGACGCTGCGCGGACTGGTCGCCGCGGGACTCGGGGTGGCCCTGCTGCCGCCCGCCCTGGTACCCCGTCCCGGGGTGGTGGAGCTGGAGGTCACCGCGCCCCGCACCCGCCGGGCGATCGGCCTGGCCTGGGCGGCGGGCCGACCGCAGACCCCGCCGGTGGCGGCGTTCCGCGACTTCGTGCTCTCCCGCCGGGGGCGGCTGCTGGACCACGACTAGACACTGGACCACGACTAGGAGCTGTCCGGCCGATCATGTGACTTTTGCTTGCCCTGGTCGTTGGTTCGGGCATGGGGCGGGGTGATCTGACAGATGCCGAGTGGGAACGGCTGCGGCCGTTCCTGCCTGTCAGCAACGGGCGTTGTGGCCGGTGGCGGGACCACCGGCAGGTGATCGACGGGATCCTTCACCGGGTGCGGACCGGGGTGCACTGGCGCGATCTGCCCGAGCGGTTCGGGCCGTGGAAGACCGTCTACGAGCGCCATCGGCTCTGGTCCGCCAACGGCACCTGGGAACGGCTCCTGCAACAGGTCCAGGCCGCGGCCGACGCGGCCGGCGAGATCGACTGGGACATCTCGGTGGATTCCACCATCGTGCGCGCCCACCAGCACGCGGCCGGTGCCCGCACCGACCCACCGCCGGCCCTCACCGACTCAAAGGGGGACGAGGCGCTGGAACACCAGGACGAGACTCCGTGGCAGAGCCTCGTCGGCCGGCTGGTGGAGGTGGTGCGGGAGGCGAGGGCCT